>CAYGQZ010000007.1:6257-13920 GCA_964352055.1 uncultured Rhodobacterales bacterium | reverse complement strand
CTGTTTCAGCGTTCCAAAAATACTCAAACCATGGCCTCAACCTGGCGTGTTCGGATGCAGCATGTGTGCCTTTATCGGGGGAACAATCGGATGCAGGGACCGCGCCGTTTCATGCCGTCAAAAGTCGGTGCCCTGGTCGGGCCGCTTGCGCAGAAGGTAGGTGTCCATGATCCACCCGTGGGCGTCCCTTGCGGCTGTGCGCGTCGCGATGATCCGGGGCGCGGTATCGGCCAAAAGGCCCGCTTCCAGTACCTGTTCTTTCATTCCCAGATAGGCACCCCACCAGATGTCAAAGCAGGCACCGTCAAGATTTTGAAAGGCACAGGTGCCATCCAGCATCACGACCAGAGTTTCCACATCTGCGGGCCAGCCCTGGTCGCGCAATCGCCGTCCTGTGGAAATCGTCACCGGCGCGTTGAGCGTGTTGAGCGGGATCGCGTGGGCCGCCGTCAGGGCCTGCACAGAGGTGATGCCTGCCACCACGGTCAACCGGGGAGAGGGCTTGAGACGGTCGGCAATACGCAAAGTGCTGTCATAAAGCGACGGGTCGCCCCACACCAGCAGCGCCACCCGGCGCGCATCTGGATATTGGGCAAGCGTTTGAGCCCAAATCTCGGCGATGCGGTCATGCCATGCCTCGACCCGGTCGATATAGGGCAAGGCTTCGTCGCGCACCGGCATATCAAACAGTGCGATGCGTGCTTCCGGCTGGATGTCCGCGATGATCTGGGTGCGCAGGTCCGCAAGGTCCGATTTTCCAGCCCCCTTGTGTGGGATCACAAACAGATCGGCCTCGGCGATGGCGCGACGGGCTTCACCTGTGAGGTGGTCCGGATTTCCCGTGCCGATTCCGATAAGAAAGAGATGGATCATGGGCCTCTACGCAAAATGGCCGCAAGGTGCGCGGCCTCGTCTGGATGCAAGTATCAAGCCTTATCCGCAATAGACAGACAGCTTGTGATACGTGCCGCGTGTTTTTGGCACCACCATGGTTTTTGCGCGTCAGAAAAATACTCGGTTCTGCTCGGTTTGGCTCCGGCAGATGCGTGTTTCGTGACAATTGAAGCGGCACTTGAAACACTGCGGGGGTACTGATCGAGGGCATCAGCGATTTCGACTTGCTTTCGAAGACGCGTTTCAGGCGGGGCTGGTGGCGGGCCCCGCGTCTGAAATGTGGCCTGCCAAAAGCGCGCAGGCATTGATCGCGGGGCTTTCGCACAGATTGAAATGATCGCACCGTGGGTCACGAGCGGCGCAATGCCCCTTGTGACCGTCGCGTTGCAAACACACGTTCGGCTCAGGCCGCCGACATCGGCGAGGTGAGTGTGCCATGGATCACCTTTTGCACCATAGTCATGATCGACAACCAGCGCATCGGTGCACTCGAACCGCGCAAGCCCTGACATTGATGTCAGGGGGCGGCTTGCGGTTGCGCGCCCCGCTCGCGAAGCAGCCACTTGCAGAACTGCTCGACAGGCTTTGACGCTTTTTCCCCGTTGGGCACAATCAGATGGTAGGCAAAGGAGGTTTCAAAATTACGCCCGAAAGGGTTTACCAATACCCCACTTCTGAGCTCGTCTTCGACCAACCAGGACGCAAAGAGCGACACGCCCAACCCGTTGATCGTTGAACTGAGCTGAAAGTGACGATCTTCCAACATCATTTGCGCTTGCGTCGTGTTGGCCCTGACACCGTTCTGCGACAGCCATTCTTCCCACATACGGGTGTCATCGACATGCAGCAGATTGCATCGAAGCAAGTCCTTTGGGCGGCTGATCGGATGATCGGCCAAGTATGCCGGGCTGCACACGACTGCAAGTTTTTCCGGCCACAGGCGATGCACATCAAAGCCCCGCCAATTGCCCTTGCCCCACTGGATTCCAAGATCGGCAAAGCTTGCTGGATTGGCCATCCGGGCGAAACTGTTGTTGTGGTTGTGCATTGATAACCGCAGCGCGGGGTGCGACTCCATCAAGCCGCCCAAACGTGAAGACAGCCAGCGGCTCGAAAACATGGGCAGCAGTGCGACTTTGACCCATCCCGCCTGGTTCGCAACCCGCTCCAGTCCTGTCTGGATCATGTTCAACCCCTTGTCGACATGGCTTGCCAGAACGGCGCCTTCCTCCGTAAGCTCCAAACCCTGTTTGGTCCGCCAGAACAAGGAATACCCCAGATCGGTTTCCAATTTTTTGATGTGATAGCTGACAGAGCTTTGGCTGATATTCAACAGCCGCGCGGCAGCAGTCACGTTTCGGGTGTCGGATGCTACGCTAAATACCTGAATAGATTTCATATTTCTGATCATTCTATCGGTTCCGCATATCCGCCCGGACTGGGTGTCCGAGATCATATCCATCTAATAATTCGATACAATCGCTAAATCTTTGAATTTTGCGCAGATCGATGTCGTCGGTAACGTCAAGCAACCGCAGGTCAAATGCGGACGGGGGGATTCCATGACAGCGCCTGTTCTTGAGGTGGATGCGTTGTGCAAATCGTTCGGTGGCGTTCATGCCATCAGCAATTTGTCGTTTGAAGTGCGCGAGGCCGAAATCCTTGGATTGATCGGTCCGAATGGTTCGGGCAAGTCAACCACCGTCAATAGTCTCGCCGGCATTTTCCCGATCACCTCAGGCAAGATTTCGCTCGGTGGCGTCCGGATTGACGGGATGCCCGAATATTTGCGGGTCGCGCAGGGACTGACACGTACGTTTCAGACCGCGAGCATCTTCAGCGAATTCACTGTGCGCGAACAGGTGATGCTGGGCAGCAATGTCTCTCGCACATCGCATCCGTTGTCGTCTGTGTTCCGCGTGGGTCGTAATCCACAAGAAGACGCGGCGCTGACGGCACGGGTTGCGCATATTCTGGAGATTACGGATCTCAAGGCCGTCGAAGATGCGCGGGTCGGAACCATAAGTTCGGCCCAGCAACGGTTCTTGATGATCGCGACGGCGCTGGCCTCTGACCCAAAGGTGATATTGCTTGACGAACCGGCGGCCGGTCTTGTCTCGCACGAGCGAAAAACCCTGAGCGAATTGATCAAATCCATCCGTGCGATGGGAAAATCGGTGCTTGTGATCGAACATCACATGGCGCTGATCATGGACGTCAGCGACAGGATCGTCGTGCTGAATTTCGGTCAAAAGATTGCTGAAGGCACGCCGGATGAAATTCGCAGCAATCCAGTGGTGATTGATGCCTATCTGGGCGAGGCGGCATAGGATGCTCACAGTCTCTGATCTGCGGGTCAGCTACGGCCCGATCGAAGTGATCCACGGCATCGATATCGAGGTGCGCGAGGGCGAATGCGTCGCGCTGATTGGTGCAAATGGCGCAGGCAAGTCCTCGACGCTCAAGGCAATCTGCGGGTTGGTTCCGGCAAGGTCCGGGACGATTACCTTCGAAGGCAAAGACATCACCAACCAAAGCGGCCATGCCATCGTCAAGGCCGGCATCACGATGTGCCCCGAAGGCCGACAAGTGTTTCCACAGATGACAACGCGGCAAAACCTGGCGATGGGGGCCTATACCCGCACCGACGCCGAGCAGAACAGCGACATCGACAAGATGATGGACATGTTTCCCATCCTGCGCGAACGGGCCGGGCAAGCCGCAGGCACCTTGTCGGGCGGCGAACAGGAAATGCTGGCCATTGCCCGCGCGCTGATGGCGCGGCCCAAGCTGTGCGTCTTTGACGAGCCGTCCTTGGGGCTTGCCCCGAAAATTGTCGCCGAAGTCGGCGAAACGATCAGAAAGATCAAGGAGATGGGCAAGACCATCCTGCTTGTCGAGCAAAACTCGGCCATGGCGCTGCGGCTTGCGGACCGTGCCTATCTTTTTGAAGCCGGAGAGGTGGTGCTGAGTGGCACCGGGCAAGAGTTACACGCACACCCGGATGTCGCAAAGGCGTATCTGGGCCATTAAAAACCAACGTTTCTGGGAGGAGACACAAATGAGACTGACAGCGATTACGGCTGCCTTTGCATTGACAGCCACGGCTGCGTTTGCCGCGGACAAGACCCTTGATATCGGGGTCAGTGACGCACTGACCGGGGGCGGTGCCGTTTACGGTCTGCCGCAAGCCAATGCCGTCAATCTTGCCGCAAAGGAGATCAATGCCGCAGGCGGGATCAAGGTCGGCGACGATACCTATATGCTCAACGTGATTGCCTATGACGACAAGGCGAACCCGACAGAGGCCTCCAATGCGGTGCGCAAACTGATTGACCGGGACGGCGTCAAATACATCCTCGGGTTCTGCTGCTCTGGTGCGACAGGTGCTGTTGCGTCCTTTATCGAGAACGAAGATGCGGTCATGCTGGTGGGCAACGCCGCTGAACGTTCGATCACCACGCGCGAAATTCCCAATCTCACGCGCACCCGCCCACCAGCCGATTACACCGGGGCTGCTGCGGGGACCTTTGTGGGCCAAAAGGGGCACAAGCGCGTCGCCGTTCTGGGCGCCCTTGATGTGGGATTCTATGCCAGCTACGTGGACGCCTTCGAAAAAGAGTTGAACAAGGCAGGCGGCGAAATTGTAAGCCGTGAGGCCTTTGGCCTCAAAGACCGTGACATGTCCCCACAACTGACCAAAATTCGCGGGCAGGAACCTGATGCGATCCTGGTCGTGGGCTATGTCGAACCTGCCGCTTTCATCTACCGCCAGGCGGTTGAGCTTGGCATCGACGTTCCGCGCTACGGCTTTACATCGGGCAGCGAAGAGCAGTTCCTGCGCGTCGCCACCTCCGAGCAAATGGAAGGCGTCTGGGACTTGCGCCCGACGGAGTTGACGCTGCTGTCAGCCTCCGACAACGGCAAGGCCTATCATGCGAATTACTCCGCTGAATTCGGCATCGCGCCGTCGCCCAGCTCTCCCTACGCGTATGACCAGACATATGCGTTGAAAGCGGCGATTGAGGCGGCAGGCACGGTGGACGACACCACTGCAGTCGCAGCGGCATTGCGCGAACTGGCTGTGCCGGATGAAGTCGTAATGCAGTACCTGCCCGTTGACGGCAAAATGTTCGATGTGAACGGCCAGGCCTATACCTCAAACGGTGCGTTCCAATGGCAAAGCGGGAACTGGGTCTTTGTTCAGGATCTTCCTTCGGATGCGGCGGCCTATTCGGCCTTCCTCAGCACAATCGACTGATCTCTCCCTGGTGGGGCGCTGGCCATGCGCTGGTGCCCCTCTTTTTCCTCTTATCCGCAGGACAGATCATGGTTGAGGTCATTCAACAAATCATCAACGGCGTGGCCATCGGCGGTGTCTATGTGCTGATCGCACTGGGCCTGACGACCGTCTTCGGCATCCTTGGGATCGCGCATTTTGCGCATGGATCCGTGTCGATGTTCGGGGGCTACCTGACCTTCTTCTTTGTGACGGGGTGGGGTTTTCCGCTTTTGCTGGCCATTCTGGTGGCGCTTGTTGTCGGTTTGGCAATCGGCGTGCTGATCGAACTGCTGGCATACAGGCCGGTGCGCAACGCCAATCACATCAACGCCTTCATCGTGGCGCTGGGCCTGACGATGATGGTGGAAGGGCTGAACCTCGAATTTTTTGGCCATGAGCAGGTCGTGATCCCAACCGATTTGTCCCGCGTTTTCAACATCGGCGGTGTCACCATTCCTGAATTGCGGCTCTACGTGATCCTGGCCGCGGCGCTTTTGATTGCCGCCATGACGCTCTTTGTCGAAAAAACCAAAACCGGGCAGGCGATCCGCGCCGTGGCTGAAAACCGCGATGCCGCGATCCTGATGGGCGTGAATGTGAACACGATCCCGCTGGTCGTCTTTGCCATCTCGACCGCGCTGGGTGTCTGCGCGGGTGTCATGGTCGGCTCGTTGTTTGCCATTGCTCCGGGCATCGGCGAGGGGCTCGTGGTCAAGGGCTTTGCGGTGCTGATCCTTGGCGGCTTGGGCTCGATCCCCGGTGCTGTGGTCGGAGGCCTTGTTCTGGGCATCACCGAAGCGTTGGCGGCTGGCTTTATTTCCTCGGCCTACAAGGATGTGATCGCGTTTGTTGTCATGATCGGCGTCCTGCTGTTCCGGCCCCAGGGCCTGATGGGGAAAGCATGATGGCCGTGAACCGAACTTCGATATTCTATGCGATGGCCTTGATCGGCTTTATCCTTTTGCCGCAGTTCATCACGGTGAAATACTATCTGCACCTCAGCGTGCTTGCCCTGATCTGGGTGATCGCCGCGCAGGGTCAAAACCTGATCCAGGGTTATACCGGTTATGTCTCTATTGTGCAGGCGGGCTTTATGGGGATCGGTGCCTATTCCACAGCCCTCATGGGTATCCATTTCGATATGCCTGTCTGGCTGACCATCACACTTGCGCCCCTTACCACGGCTTTCTTTGCCTTGCTGACGGGATATCCCAGCCTTCGCGTCAAAGGGCATTACTTTGCGATTGTGACCCTTGCCTTCAACATGGTGATTTTCATCGTCCTGATGAACTTTCACGACCTGACCCAAGGCGAAGCAGGTATCACCGGCATCCCCAAACCGGGTGGCAAGGAAAGCATCTTCAACTGGCGCGACCGCGAGACCTACTATTATTTTGTGCTGATCATCGCCACCCTGATGACAGGTCTTGCGGCTCTGATCGTCCGCTCCCGCATCGGTCAAACCCTGATCGCGATCCGCCAGAACGAGGACCTTGTGGGGGCCATCGGCATTGCGGCATGGAAATACAAGCTTTTTGCCTTTGTCATCTCGGCCATGTTCGGCGGATTGGCGGGTGCGCTTTATGCCCACTATCAAAGCTTCATCAACCCCGAGATTTTCGGTGTGGCGCAATCGCTTGATGCCATTCTCGCAGTCATCATTGGTGGATCCGGTACGATCGCAGGTCCGGTCATAGGCTCCTTCTTTGTGGTCTTGCTGCCGGAATACCTGCGCTTTGCCGACAGCTTCCGTCTGATACTCTATGGTCTGATCCTTGTGCTTGCCACGATCTTCATGCCCCGCGGTATCGTCGGGGTGACGGGTGACCTGCTGGCCAAGTGGGGGCAGGGCAGGAAATGAGCCAGGCGTTTCTGGATCAGGTTTCGGATTTCGCGGAAAAGCAGATCGTACCCGCCGCCGGTGACTGGTCTATGGGCGCGGCGCCCGATCCGGCACTTTATGAAATGGCCGGGCAGATCGGCATTCTGGGCATGCAGGTGCCGCAGGCCATTGGCGGGCAGGGGCTGGATTTCGGCACCCGCGCCGCGGCGTGCAGCATCTTGGCAGAGGCTGACTTTGGTTTTGCCATGTCGCTTGTCAACAGCCACAACGTTGCACTGCGCCTGAGCCAGATTGCCGAGGGTGCGCTGTGCCAGCGCCATGTGCCAGACGTGTTGAGCGGTAAGATCAGCGCCTGCACCGCGCTGACCGAACCCGGCACAGGCAGCGATTTTGCAAAGGTTGAAACCAAGGCGACCGAAACAGAGACAGGCTGGGTGCTGAACGGTGAAAAGACTTGGATCGTCAACGGGCGGCATGCGGGCCTGTCTATCGTCTATGCCCAATGCGGCAACGTCGGTGACAGCGATGGCATTGGGGCGTTTCTGGTGGATTTGAATGCGCACGGTGTCACGCGCTACGCGATTGACAGCGGCTTTGCACAAACCAGCCTGGGCACGGGCGGCTTTACACTGCACGATGTGACG
>CAYGQZ010000007.1:1993-6157 GCA_964352055.1 uncultured Rhodobacterales bacterium | reverse complement strand
GAATTGCTGCATCTGATGGGGGCCGAAGGGTTGCGGCCCGAGCATCCATTCACCCGCCACATCGCGGCCGTACAGATCGCCGGATTTACTGATGGGGCGACCAACATCCTAAAAGACAGGGTGGCGAAACTGACCGCCCAGAAAGGGCCATAAACGATGCGCGTCTTCCAGATCGAAGGGGAGTGGGGCTTTGACAACCTCAAGCTCTCAACGCGGCCCGAGCCGGTGTGTGGACCAGGTCAGGTGCTTATCAAGATGCAGATGGCTTCGCTGAATGCGCGCGATCTGATTGTGCCGGAACGCGGCTATGGGCGCGCAACGGGCGAATTGCCTTTGATCCCCGTGTCTGACGGCGTTGGCGAAGTGGTCGAGATCGGTACGGGCGTCACCCGTGTTGCGGTCGGTGACCGTGTGAGCCCGACCTATTTCCAGAACTGGACCAGCGGCGCGCCGTCGCCCGAGCGGTTTTCCTCGGCTCTGGGCGGGCCGCTTGACGGTGTGATGGCCGACCTTGTCTGCCTTTCAGCCGAAGGGGTGGTGAAAGTGCCCGATTACCTGAGTGATGCCGAAGCTGCCACGCTGCCCTGTGCTGCCCTGACCGCCTGGAGCGCGATTGTCACCCATGCGCAAACGCGCGCGGGCGACAAGGTGCTGGTCCAGGGCACGGGCAGCGTCGCTTTGTTTGCCCTGGCCTTTGCCAAGATGCACGGGGCGCATGTCACAGTGATGTCTTCCAGTGACGAAAAGCTGGAGCGCGTCACCGGAATGGGCGCAGACGCGACAATCAACTACATCACGACAGTAGATTGGGCCCGCGCAAGCCGCGCCATTACCGAAGACAGATGCGGATACGACAACATCATTGAACTGGGCGGTGCGCAGACTTTGCCCTTGTCCCTGCGCGCGGTCAGACCGGGCGGAACGTTGTCGATGATCGGGGTGCTGTCAGGATTGAACATCGAGGCGTCCTTGGGGCCGATTGTCGCACGGCAGGTCCGTTTGCAAGGTGTCACAGTGGGCCACCGCGACGGGTTTGAGGCCATGCTGCGTGCCATGGCGCAGCACCAGTTGCATCCGGTTCTGGGCGACATCTTTGGTTTTGAAGACCTCAAATCAGCGATGGACCATTTGCGCGGCGGCGGCCATTTCGGCAAGACGCTTGTTCAATTCTGATCGGTATGCCCATACGCTCGCATCCCTACCAGCCCCGGGCACACCTGCCTGACAAACCTGCCTTTGTCATGGCGTCCAATGGCGAAACCGTGACCTTTGGCATGCTGGAAAGCCTCGCAAACAAGGGCGCACATCTGTTGCGGGCACACGGCATCAACAAAGGCGACCACATTGCAATCCTGATGGAAAACCGGCGAGAAATGCTGGAAGTCTGCTTTGCTGCAGACCGTGCGGGCATTTATTACACAACCATCAGCACGCATCTGACCAAAGACGAAATCGCATATATTCTGGCCGACTGCGACGCGCGTCTGCTTGTCGCAAGTGATCGCTTTCTGGAGTTTCTTCCAGACCTTGCGGCCGCGCGCGAAGCCCACTGCAAGATCATTGTCGTCACAGACGCCACGGGTGCATACCCTTGCTGGTCCAAAGAGGCCGCGCACCAGCCGCAAACGCCTATCGCGGACGAGGCTCAAGGTCTCGATATGCTGTATTCGTCCGGCACAACCGGGCGGCCAAAGGGCATTAAGTGGCCGTTGGAGAATACGCCACCCGGAGCACGGTCCATGTTGGTGGATTTGCTCAGCGGGCTGTTCGGGTACGGCCCCGAAACACGTTATCTCTGCCCCGCACCGCTGTATCATGCGGCACCGCTTCGGCATGCGATGGTAACGATCAAGATGGGCGGCACCGCAGTGATCATGGACCGCTTTGATGCGCAGACATCGCTTCAGTTGATTGAACAATACAAGATCACGCACAGCCAGTGGGTGCCCACGATGTTCGTGCGCCTTCTGAAACTGCCTGACGCCGTGCGCAAGCGATACGATCTTTCCTCAATGGAAATGGCGGTTCATGCGGCCGCCCCCTGTCCGATAGAGATCAAACGTGAAATGCTGGCTTGGTGGGGGGATATCATCCATGAATACTATGCCGGCACCGAGAACAACGGGTTCTCGGCCATCACGAGCGCAGAATGGCGAGCGCACCCCGGATCAGTTGGCCGCGCAAAACTGGGCATCGTTCATATTTGCGATTCAAATGGCAACGAAGTGCCCGTGGGAACCGAAGGCGAAATCTACTATGAGAACGGTCAGCAATTTGCTTACCACAACGACCCGGAAAAGACACGCGCCTGCACCAATGCGCAAGGCTGGACGACTCTCGGCGATATCGGTCGGCTCGATGAGGACGGGTATCTCTATCTGACGGATCGAAAGTCGTTTCTGATCATTTCCGGCGGCGTCAACATCTACCCGCAAGAAACCGAAGATATGCTGCTCAGCCATCCTGCAGTGCTTGATGCTGCCGTCATCGGCATCCCGCATGAGGACTTTGGCGAAGCCGTTCATGCCGTTGTGCAGTTGCTGCCCGAACACGAAGAGGTGCAAGAGATGGCCGAGACGCTGATGGCTTTTTGCCGTTCAAAACTGTCTGCCTTGAAATGTCCGCGCAGCATTGAATTCCGCAGGTCGCTGCCGCGCTCGGCAACAGGTAAGATGTACAAACGTGTCCTGAGATCAGAATACTGGGACAAGACATAGATATCACGCCGAAACACTCCGGGCGTGACGGGCCCGTTCGCGCACTTCATCTACCGGGGCAGGGCGGCGTCCTCGGCCCCTTCCAACAGCGCATTGCAGCCCAGCGTTTCACCGTCGTCGCAGTCGATTGCCGGATGCCCACCGACCTGTCCGCGCGACAGTCCGGTGACTGAGGGCTGGCGCGGCCTTTTGTGCGTCAGATACGATCGGAAAAGTCCACGGCGTAATTGCGGCGAAGGGCCCGACCGGGGTGGCGACGGCGCGACTTCCATCCGCGCGCGATGCGCCACCCTGTCTGCGGTATGCGGTGCCGTCCGCAGGACAGGTCGCGACAGTCTCGGCTCCGGTTTTCGTTTCACGGACGCCTCAAACCTAAAAGCAGCCATCGGGCGGATCGGAGTGCGTACAGTCGGTCATGTGCTGCATCCCTTTAGATCGCAATCGGGCCAACGCGGTTGCGGATTTCGCGCAGCACGGAGAAAACGGTGGTCTGTGACGTCTTGGCATTTCCCGCCGATGGGGCATTCTCGATCCGCATCGTGTAGCGCGCGAGCGGCGAAATTACGTCGTACTCGTGGATGTTGCCACAGGCCGAAGGATCGGCGCAAAGTGTCACCGACGTGGCCTCGAACCCCGCCCCGGCCAGCGCCAGAGTTGCTGCCACATTCGCGTTCTTTGGATAAGACTGTGCGGCTTCGCGCGCATTGCCGGTGAAAAACGTTTCGGCTTGGGTCAGGTTGCCAAGATCGAGCAGGTCTTCCGCCGACGTGCCCCTCCATGCGGCGGGCGGTTTGGTTCCGCGATAAGCCACTGAAATGTCCCCAACCGCACCTATGGCCGATAATAGATCTATCCCTCCCACCGCACCGGATGGCAGGACGAGCCGCGCCTTGCCCTCGGTCGCGGCCCGTCTCAGCGTTTCTGCCAACGTGGCATCGGCAAGCGAACCGACGGAAACGACGATGACGTCTACCCCGGACTGCAATATGTGCGGCACATATGCGCTGACCGCCGAATGGCCTGCGCATTCCACAACGATGTCGCAATCTGCGGCCAGCAGTTCGGATGCACTGGCGGCTAGCGAGACCGAGCCCGCCACGCCCGTATGGTCCTTTGCGAGGGTCATCCGAGCCGTGGCGGCGAAGGCCGGTCGGCAAAGCACCGCCAGATGCTCAAGCGCGATGTCGTGGTGTTTCATCAGACGCAGCAGGCTGGTGGCGATATTGCCGAAGCCGATCAATCCAAGGCGCATCCGATCATTCCTTGTTGCCCGCAGCATCAGCAGGTGGCCCGCAAAAGCGTTCCGCGCATGGTCCGATGATGTACATGCCCACGTCTACCACGCAAGGGCCGTTTTGGGCGAGGGCCCAAGCATGTCGCGGATACAGACCTCGCCCTGCGCGCGAACGGGCGATGTCGAAGGGCAGGTTCGCATCGGCTTCCAATT
>CAYGQZ010000007.1:0-1893 GCA_964352055.1 uncultured Rhodobacterales bacterium | reverse complement strand
CGCCCTGCGCGCGAACGGGCGATGTCGAAGGGCAGGTTCGCATCGGCTTCCAATTTTTCAGGCACCATGTCCAGCATCCGCGACAGAGTGGTCAGCAACATCGCCATGAATGAAGGAGTCGACCGGACAGGTGCGCCAGCCCTGCGGCGCCTTGGCGTCGATCTGCTGGGGTGGTCTTGGCAGCGCTTTCTTGTTGTTGCAGGCCATGTCCACGGCGAATGCCCTGCATCCTCACAGCCGCAGGCCATGCATTGGCATCAATTCTCCTGCTCAGAGCGGTACAGCGTCATTTACCAAGTTTGCGCAACGGATACTGACGGTCCAGCACCATCACTGTCCCGAGCGTTGTCGTGGTCAATTGCTCCAACTTATTTGCATCCATCGAGGTCTGTCCGGTTTGCCGGGCTCGTATTGGCTCGGCGTTATGCGGATTTTCGCAGCTTCTCGATCATGGCCATCGTCTTGCGCTGTTCGGCAACCGCCAAAAGAAGCTCGGAAAGCTCTTTTTCGTCCACCAGTTTGGCCGCCTTCTTGGGCGAGAACCAATGGCGTTTTCTTTCCTTTCTTTCTTTCCAGCGGCGTTTGAGGCTCTCGACAACCATCGGATAGAGCGTCACGCGGCACGGTATGACTGTTCCGTCATCCAACCGCTTGTCGTAGTGATAATGCCCGATCGACGTGTTCGATATGAAGCCAACAGCCCCGGCTTCTTCGAGCGCTTCTATCGCGGCGGCGCGCCACGGTTTTTTCCCATCCATCTGCCAGCCCTTTGGCATGACCCAGCGGCCCCGATCCCGCGAAGTCACCATGAGGATGCGCAATTTGCCATTCTTGTCCCAGCGCATGGGCAGTGCTGCAATCTGATCCGTGGGGGCGCGGTCGTTGTTCATGCAGCGCCTCCAAGGCGGCGCGGGCGGCCCATACGGCTTTCAAGAATATCGCCGCTTTCTTTGGCAATCGGGCAGGCGACATATGTCAGCGCAGCATTGATCTGTGTCAGAACCCTCAGGGTTTCTTGATGGATGTTGGCCGTTGCGCGACGTTGCAAGTGCTTGAGATGGCGGACCTGAAGATTGTGTTCGTCAAGACGGATACCATCCTTCTCGGCCAAAAGCTGTTGTCCTGCCTGTGCATCGCCAGATGTCCGACGGTTTGCTTCAATGATCATCGCCATAGCCACCGGGGCGACGATGGCGTTGGTGGCAAGGGCCAACACCGCAGCAAGGCTCGTATACACTGCCCATGTCAGAACCGCCCCAAGGACATACGCACCGACAAGAAGGCCGCCGAAAAAGGTGGCAGTGTTCTGGATGATGGCGTTGTCACCAATCGGCGCAGTGGCTCTGACGGACATGTCCAGCGAGATGAACACAAGCGCCAGGACAAGTACACCTGTTATCAGGGCAGATCCCAAGTCCACACCCACCACCAAGGCCAGCGCGGTATGGGGTGCCAGCATGCCGGACAGGGCAACGGCCGCCGCGCCTTGCGTGACCTTGGCTGCAAAGCTGCCCGTGGCCGCAGTGTTCCCAAATGACCGTTTCAGGGCGGATTTCAGTTCAGGCATGCAAGCCCGTTCGACACCTGTTCGGATCATCCGCTTGGACCAAAGCACCAGCGCGACCGCCCTTGCAAGCTGTGCAGCGCGTACGATCATTCTTGTACGTCGGTACAGGCGTCGTGCAAAGGCATAGTGAGAGATGCGCCGTCCGTAACTTGGGGTTTTGGAAATCTGAGCACTCTGTAGTGGCGTATACAATAAAAAAATTTGCCAAGTGTCGAACATACCGCAAAACGGATCTGCGATTCGAGGCTGGCCGACAGATGTCGAACACGAAAACGCAGGACTTCAATGCAGAGACCGGGCCCGTCCGGCTCAGGAAATGCGACCGT
>CAYGQZ010000006.1:32707-42169 GCA_964352055.1 uncultured Rhodobacterales bacterium | reverse complement strand
AAATGCCGCGGCGACCAGTGCTTCCTGTCCGGCAATCAGCTCTTCCAGAGCGGCCAGTTCATTGGATTTCTGCGTCAACACCCGAAAAACGGCACCACGCCCCGCGAGGCCAGACAACTCACCCACGGCTTCTTGTTGCGACAGGTCCTCGAACCCCTGACGGGTGCGCCCGACATCCAGACGCAAGGCCTGACCTTGCAAGGTAATCTCATGGGCCCGCTCAAGAGAGGCTTGATAGTCCTGAACGGTGCGCGCCAGGTGCTGTTCCACGGCAGCCGACCCGGCAAGGGCAGCAGCATTGAGCCAGGATGACATCGCGATGATCGCCATTGAGCCAAGGCCCATGGCCAGGATCAGCCAAAGCCGCGACGCCGCAGTGCGCATGGCGGGCAGCAGGCGCATCAGGTAAGACCAGAAGACGAAGATGCCTGTGGACACTGCCGCACTGTAGGCGACAGCCGCAAAGAGTGACAGCGCACTGCCATCATCAAGCAATCCGCGCACACCAAGATAAGTATAAATACCGGAGGCGACGGCCAAAACACCAAGCGCCGCCGAGGTGAAGCTGTTCAACCATTCCAGATGGCCCTCGACTTCACGCGCGTGGCGCAATTCTTTTGTATCTGCAACCATATCTGGCCTCCCCTTCATACCTTGGGTCCGCGATGCCGAATGACAAGGGCCACGCAGGCTAACGTTGTGCCAAACCGTTTGTGCAGGTTTGTGCTTTGTCTATTGCCAGCACCAGTAGAAAAAGTCTCTGGAAATCGCGTTCGGCGCATTCGTCCTTTGGGTCAGATCCCATTCATCCAATTGGGGTCTTTTCGAAAACACGCGTTTTGGGCTATCGTTCCGGCAATGGCGCATATCAGACTTTTGGAGAGACACCGTGGCGGCGAAATACTTTATCCCTTTTGGTGTCTTCGTGGCATTGGCAGGCTGCGATGAAAACTTGGTCTATTTGGGTACGCCGAGTGTCCCGGAAGGCGTTGCTGAAATCGCGGCCCCGGGTCAGGACCTGAGCAGAGCGTTTCTGAAAGAAACCGACAACTGCTACTGGTATCTGCACGCCGGGCCGGTTGAAACCACCGAGCTTCCGTTGCGCACCAACGAAGGGCGTCCGATTTGCGTGACCACCGCGGCCCCAGCCTGAGACCGCGCGTCAGGTCCTAGTTTTGTGCCGTAATGAACTTCTCTGCCGGATACAGATGCGCCGTCGCGTTGACCTGCACATTGTCATAGAGCCCGATGATATGCGCCATGACCATGCGCACACAGCCAGAACTGGCCCGACTGCCGATTGACTTGGGCGACGGCGTGCCATGAATCCGCAAATAGGTATCACGGTTGCCGACATAGAGGTAAAACGCCCGCGCCCCGAGCGGATTGCTCGGACCGCCGGGCATACCTTCGGAATGGCGCTCATAGAGGCTTGGATCGCGTTCGATCATATCCTTGGTCGGGGTCCATTTGGGCCACTTGGCCTTGCGCTTGATGGTGTAGACGCCGGGCTCGTACAGGTTGCCCCGTGCAATCGCCACGCCGTACCGCGCCGCGGTGCCGTCGCCCTGCACATGGTAAAGATATCGCGCGACCGCATCCACGTGGATATCGCCCGGCTTTAGCCCGTCATTGGCTTCGACCCGCGTCGGCAGAAACCGTGGATGCAGACCCCATGGGTTTGACGTCGCGGGGTCGTAATTTGCAGGCGTCACGCGTGCATCCCAGCTTGACCAGTTGTCCGGTGAAGCCGCCGCAGGACCAATCATCGGCACATTCACCGCAGCCGCAGAAAACAATGCGGTCGATGATTGAATAAAATGTCGTCGTGTCAGCATGAACAGGCCCCTAAAAATCCCAAACTAGCACTTGATTTCGCGCGCTTGCAACAGGTGGCTTTTCAGAGCGACTTCGACCACACATCATTGTGAGTGGGTCCGTTTGCTGTCGTCTTGAGTGAACGCTGATCAGCCGCTGGCATCCAGGCCATCGCGGAAGTCGTTCCAGCCGCCATCCACCGAAGACGGTGCGTCGTGCCAATGGTGCATGACATCGCCGGTCACCGGGTCGCGGTCAGGGATGGGCAGGGACATGATCATCTTGCAAGCCTGGTAGTATAGCTCCGGGGTCAGGAACGCCTCCTGAATGTTGTCCCAGTCACGCCCACCTGCGTATCCGCCACACATCATGATATCGTCGGAATGACCGGTCATCTCGTGGCTGACACCTGCGGGCATGACGATGACGTCACCGGTTTCAAGGCGCACATCTGTCCAGCCTTCGACCGACAGCCGGAACTCCATCCAGCCTGACGCGCAGCCGAGGCACTCATGCGATGTCGAATGAAAGTGCGCGTATTCGTAGATGCCGGGATATTCCCAGTTGTTGCCCCATCCGTTTTCCCGAAACCGTTTCTTGACCGCATCAACACCGCCACCGGGGATGGCATTGCGGTGGATCAACAATGGAAAGCGGCTGTTGGGAATATTGCCTGCGGGCTTGGAGGTATAGCTTTCGGTTTTCATGGTGCACTTCCCTTGATTGTGAACACTCAGACAGCGGCCTGTGTATTTAGGTAGACGGCGCGCAATGTGGTCGTGGCACAGATGAACAGCCGGTTCCGTTTGACGCCGCCAAACTCGACGTTGGCGACCACTTCGCCGGTCAGGATCTTTCCGATCAGGTCGCCGTCGGACGTGTAGCAGTGCACCCCGTCCCCGGCTGACGTCCAGATATTGCCGTGCACATCCACACGGAACCCGTCGAAAAGGCCAATGTCACATGTCGCAAAAACGGCACCCCCGGACAGGGTGCCGGAGTCGCTGAGGGCAAAGGTTCGTATGTGCCTTGGGCCGTCTTCGACATGGGTGGCACCGGTATCTGCCACATAAAGCAGGCTTTCATCGGGCGAGAAAGCCAATCCATTCGGTTTGACCATATCGGTGATGACAGCGGTCACTTCGCCGCTAACGGGATCGATCCGATAGACATATGAACCGTCAAGCTCGGCCTCGGCCTTGTCCCCTTCATACTCGCTGTCGATCCCGTAGGTGGGATCAGTGAACCAGATGGATCCATCCGATTTGACGATCACATCGTTAGGCGAATTCAGCCGTTTGCCCTGGAACCGATCAGCAAGAATGGTAGTGGACCCATCCACCTCGATGCGGCTGACGCAGCGCCCGCGATGCTCGCAGGCGACCAGACGGCCCTGAAGGTCGACGGTATGGCCGTTGTGATTGCGGCAAGGCTTCAGGAACTCGGAAACCACGCCGTTCGTTTCGTCGTACCGCAGCAAGCGGTCATTCGGAATATCGGACCAGATCAGGTATTTCCCAGCGGCGAAATAAGCGGGCCCTTCGGCCCATCGGGTTCCGGTGTACAGTGTTTCCATGTGGACATTGCCCATGGCATAGCGCGTGAACCGTTTGTCAAAAACCTCAAAGACATCGCTGAGCATCTGCTTTCTCCCTAACTTGTGACCTTCCCGCCGCGCCCATAGACCAGCAGCATGAAGATGATCACGCTGCCATAGATCACCTGTCGGCCCGATTCCGGCATCTGCATGATGGACAGAACAGAATTCAGAAGAACGATCAGGATCACGCCAATCAGCGTTCCAATGTATCGCCCTCGCCCGCCGAGGATATGCGTGCCACCAATGACCACCGCCGCAATGGACGGCAGCAGATAGGCATCGCCCATGCCCTGATAGGCTTTGGTCGAATAACCGGCCAGCAAAGTACCAGCGAGACCGGCCAGCATGCCGCACAGGCAAAAGGCCGTGACGATCACCCGCTTCGTCGGCACCCCGGCAAGGTAGGCAGCGGCTTCCTTGTTTCCGATGGCATAAATGCTTTTCCCAACCGCCGTGCGTTGCAACAACAGCATTACGCCAACCGACACGGCGGCCCAGACCAGCAAGGCCACGGGGATGCCCAGTATCTTGCCAACAGCCAGGTATTGCATCAGGTCGGTCGCCGCCGTTTGCGGGGCAAACCCGCCGGTATGGGCGACCATCAGGCCGCGCATCACCGCGTTGACGCCGAGTGTGAAGATCATCGACGGGATCCTCAGATAGGCAACACCAAGTCCGTTCACCAAGCCCACCAAAAGACCCACGCCCAGGCCCACCGGGATCGCCATCGGCCCACCAACGGTGGTGGCCATCATTGCGCCAGCGGCGATGGTCCACGGGATCGACAGATCAATATGGCCAAGCAGAATGACCAGCATCATGCCTGCCGCCACCACCCCAAGGAACGCCCCGACCTGAAGCTGTTGCAGCAGGTATTCCGGCGACAGCAGAGTGGCTGTGCCTTGGGTGACCAAGGTGTAGATCGTGCCCACGGCAAGGATCACGACGATAAAACCTGCCGACATGACAATCGGTTTGTCATCCTCACTCAGCTTGAAGCGCGATGGAGCGCGATCTGGGGATGACATCGTCATCGGAAAAGCTCCAACGTGTTCTTGACCCTCAGCACCCTGATCGCTCCTAGGCTGACGGCGGCCAGCAGGACAACTCCCTCAAAGAGGGGCTGCATCAGGGGATCAATCTCGAAAATTCTGAAGTTGAAGGAAATGGTCCGCAGGATCAGTGCGCCAAAGATCGAACCGATTGCCGTGCCGACACCACCCAAAAGCGACGTACCGCCGATGACGACGGCCGCAATCGAATTGAGGGTATAGGCGCCCGCTTGCGGGATATCCGCATTGCCTGAAGACGTCTGAAGCGTCAGGTACAAACCCCCGATCCCCGCAAAGAGCCCGCCAAGTGTAAAGGCCGCGATCTTGGCGCGATCAATCGAAAGGCCCGACATATATGCAGCCCCTTCGCCCGATCCAATCGCATAAACCGTGCGCCCCGTGACCGAGCGCGAAAAGGGCACCCAGACGAGCACGGCGACCAGAACCAAAAGGACCAGCGGCACAGGTATCCATGAAATCAGCTGGAACCACGCCGCTTCGCCATTTTCGGCAAACCCGTATGTTGCGGCAATCTCGTACAGGTCATTTGTCGCTGCCCAGGACAGATCACCATCAACGTTGCCCCCCGGAGACGGCCGCAGAAACAACGCCAGCCCAAGAAAGATCGCACCGGTTGCGAGCGTCGCGATGATGGGCTGAATCCGTCCGTAAACAACGATGCAGCCATTCAAGAAACCGCAGGCGGCACCCGCCGCGAGGCTGATCACCATCCCGAAGGCCATCTGCGCCGGGCTGCCGTTCAACAGGTGGCTGGCAATCGTGTTGACCAGCGTCATGATGGCACCGACGGACAGGTCGAGCCCGCCCATCAACACCGGCACAGTTTGCGCCATCGCGACCATCGCAAGGGTGAACACTTCGTTGGAGTTCTGGATGAGCACCGCGCCGGAAAACCCCCGCGGATGGTTCATGTTATAGAAGACATAGAACAGCACGAAGACGACAACGGCTGTCAGCAACGGCGCATTCTGCGAAAGCCGTATTCTCAAATCGTTCATTCTGCCGCCTCATCCATTTGGAGCGCGGATGCGATGATGTTGCGCTCGTTTATCTCGTCGCCCCGTAATTCCCGTGCGATTTCGCCATCATACATGACAGCCACCCGGTCACAGCAGCCGATCAACTCTTCGTAGTCGGTCGAGTAAAAGATGATCGACGCGCCTGTATCGGCCAGGTTGCGCAGGAGACGATAGATTTCCTGCTTGGTCCCGACATCAATGCCGCGCGTCGGATCGTTCAGAAGAACGATTTTGGGATCGGTCATCAGCCATTTGGCAATGACCACCTTTTGCTGGTTGCCGCCTGACAGGGTCGAGACCGGATCTGACGTTGATCCGACCTTGATCTGCATACGCTGAATGCCGTCTTCGACCGCAGCAGTAAGCGCGGCGCTATCAACGAACGGCCCGCGCGACAGGCGTTTGAGCGAGGCAATGGTCAGGTTGTCCGCGATGGACATGGGCAGCATCAGCCCTTCGGTCTTGCGGTCTTCTGGGATGAGGGCAAGATCGACGCCGGCCTTCTTGGCATCCTGAGGCGAACGGATTTCAACATCCTTGCCTTGAACCGTGACTCTGCCGGTGGTTCCCTTGAGCACGCCAAAAAGGCCCAGCAGCAGTTCCTTTTGTCCCTGGCCGTCAAGCCCGCCAAGGCCCACGATCTCCCCGGCCCCTACAGACAGGTTGATCGACTTGAGCCTGCCCTCCCAGGAATAGTCCTGAAGTTGAAGCATCGGCGTGGTAACGTCCGGAGGCGGCGGTTTTGCAGGGAAATGGGCGGTGATTTCTCGCCCGATCATCATCTGTACGATTTCGCCTTCTGATCGCGCACCCTGTGCGAAGGTTTCGATATGTCGGCCATTGCGAAAAACCGAGCACATGTCGGCAATGGCCTCGATCTCGTGCATCCGGTGCGAGATGGTGAGAATGGATATCCCGTCTTCTCGCAGACGTCGCAGAATACCAAAAACAGTGTCAACATCCGCAGCGGTCAGCGCCGACGTGGCCTCGTCCAGGATCAGAACACTCGGATCCTTGGCCAGCGCCTTTGCGATTTCGACCATTTGCCGCCGGGACAGCGGCAGATCGCGGACACGCGACAGCGGGTTGACGTCTTCGCAGCCGATCCGCGCCAGCAACTCCTCTGCCCGCCTGCGTTGCGCCTTGCGGTCGATCAGACCGAAACGGCGCGGCGGTTCCGCGATTGAAATATTGTCTGCGACCGAAAGGTCAGACAGCAGTGACAGTTCCTGAAAGATGCAAACAATGCCCTCGGCATTGGCAGCAGCAGGATGCGAAAAGCTGACCGGCTTGCCATTGAGGCGCATTTCGCCCTCATCCGGCTGCACCACCCCTGACATGATCTTGATAAGCGTGGACTTACCGGCTCCGTTTTCGCCCAGAACGGCATGCACAGATCCCTGAGCACAGGTGAAATCAACGTTATCAAGCGCCGTGACGCCGCCATAGCGTTTGGTGATCCCGGTAAGCTGGACATGCGCGTGAGAACGATCGCTCGGATGGGTCGACATGAAAATCCCATGACACTTTGAAAGGCAAAGATACGCCGCCGATCCCAAGGGACCGGCGGCGTTACGTCAATGTTAATTGGAGTTTTCAGCGTCGTTCGTCATGATTTCCCGTGCGGTGATGTTGACCCCACAGGCCGGGAATTCGTTGACCGTAAAGAAGTTGTCCGTCAGGTCGGGCCAGTAGTTCTTGCCTGCTTCCAGTTCATCATACCGTGTGGACGGAATCGGAATGGAAATGAGCTGAGGCATGACATTGCCGTCGAGGGCAGACAGGGCTGCTTTCATGGCGACTGAGACCATGCCGGGCGACTGGCCGATGGAAATCCCCTTGAGCCCATTTTCGGCCTGTTCAGCAAGGATCTTGCGGAAGCCATTCTCGGCTTCGCCCGCCAGTGGAACCATCGGGTGACCCGCATCCAGCATCGCGCGCACGGCACCGGTTGTGCCGCCCTGCACCACAACGCCATCGAACTGGCTGTGTACGGCAATGGCGTCGGCGGTCACCTTCTGTGCGGTGCCGTCGTCCCAGTTTCCAACCACTTCA
Organism: uncultured Rhodobacterales bacterium; assembly: GCA_964352055.1. Lineage (GTDB taxonomy): Bacteria > Pseudomonadota > Alphaproteobacteria > Rhodobacterales > Rhodobacteraceae > Tateyamaria. The sequence continues at coordinate 34,604 of CAYGQZ010000006.1, read as the reverse complement.
ACGATATCCCAGTTGCCACCAGATGCGTCCATCACTTCGTGGAAACCGATGTTGCGATCGCGGTCAACGGAGTTGCCGGGCAGACCGCGCACTTCGAGGATTTTGCCTTCGCTCTTGTCGCCGAACTGCTCCAGCAGCCAACGGCCGTACATGCGGCCCATCTCAAGCTGGTCCTTGTTGACCTGCATGACCTTGTCGGTGTCCAGAACGTTGTCGAAGGGCACCAGAACCACATCGTTACGGTCGGCCAGGCGGATGACACGGTCGAACCCTTCAGGAGAGACTGCAATCGTGACGATTGCGTCATAGCCTTGGTTGATGAAGTCTTCGATGGCACCCAGTTGGGCAGCAACGTCGGTGCCGGTCGAGACGACCTTGAACTCTTCGATCTGAGCGGCGATCTCGGGTTGAGCCGCATAGGCTTTGGCCGTCTGGATCATCTGGATTCGCCATGTGTTGCCGACAAATCCGTTCACGATGGCGATCTTGTGGGGACCTTCGCGTTTCTCCCACTGAAAGTAGCCGATCTCGTCATTCCAGGGCGCGAAGCACCCGGGATCAAACCCTGGTCCTTCGACCTGGTTCGGAGCCGCCAGAGCGGTTCCGGCCATAAGCGCAAGCGCCAATACCGAAGACGCAGCAGTACGCTTCATGTTCATCATTTATCTTCCTCCCGTTTGTGTTTTCAGGCGATAATTGCCCACTGTCGTTTAGCTGACTTGCACCAAAATCACGGTGCCGACGTTTCACAATAGGGTGGGACGATAACCCGTTTTCTTTTTATTGCAAGCGCTTGGACATATCAGGCCGACTTTGGGCCTTGTGGGTGCAGCGCGACTTGAACCTTTGAGAATACCATACCGCTACGTCTGTAAATTGTCGGATCAGCGTCAACCGGTGGGTCGAACAGCCGCAAAGAGGTGCATGGTTTTTCCGCGACATGAGTCTGCTTGCCCGAGGGCAAGTTCGCTCACGTCAGATGAACTTTCATCGATGCAGGACCTCGAAATGCAAACCCCTCGAATATGACAGCCGATTGATCAACCAGACGAAGGGTCGGAAACCGCGCAAAAAGCTTTGGCAGCACGATATCGGCCGCAAGCATGCGATAGACGTGATGTCCAAGACAGCTGTGCGCGCCTTCGCCAAAGGACTGATGGACCAGCCGCGGTCGATGGATATCAAAGCGGTCCCCGTCCTCCCAAAGATCGGCGTCGTGGTTGGCCGATGCCTGAATTGCCATGACGGTTTCGCCCTCGGGAATGAGATATCCGCGCATCACCAGGGATTTTCTGACGATCCGAGGGCTGGCCTGAATGGGTGCCACCCAACGCAGTCCCTCGTCGCAGGCGGCGTCCCAGGTACCGGTCTCCATGCAGTGCCGCAATTGATCGGGATGAGACAGCAGGCCGAAAATCGTGGAAAGCACCGCGTCTCGGGTTTCGATCACTGCGCCCCCGATGCAGATTTTCATGTTGGTTCGAATCTGGCTGATTTCCAGCGGGTCCGCGGCGTTGATCATTGTTGACAGAACCGATCCGTCCGGCGCGGCTTGGTGCTGGACAATCATCCTGTCGAAACAGGCATTCATCTCCGTATTTGCCTGATCGCTGATTGCAAAAACCTCAGGATCAAAGGTGCCGTTCATGGCGCCGCGCACCAGAGCATTGGCCCAGTCAAACAGCCGTTCTTCGCCCGCATCGTCGAGGCCAAGCACGATTCTCAGGTATCCGGCCGACAAGGGCGCCGCAAAAGCAGGTCGCAGATCAACCGTCTGATCTGCCGAAAGGCCGTCAAGCAAGCGGTCTGTGAGGTCGGAAAACGCCGGTCTCCATTTCTGGATGTGGTCCGGTTCCAGTGCAGGCACCATCGCGCGGCGTTCGCGCAGATGCGGGCA
>CAYGQZ010000006.1:25333-32607 GCA_964352055.1 uncultured Rhodobacterales bacterium | reverse complement strand
GACCCGTCATAAAAGGCGAATACGGGGCCAAATGTCTTGGGCTTCACTTGGGCAGTCACGTTCAGTCTCCGGGCTTAAAACAACAGATTGGGAAGAAACAGGGCAATCATCGGGAACAGTGTCAGGATCAGGATCGCGCAGAGGTGGATCATCCAATACGGCACCGTAGCACAAGCGACCCGGCCCAGACTGACTTCGTTTTTGGTCAGGGCTGTGAGAACGGACAGATTCAGCCCCACAGGCGGCGTGATCTGACCGATTTCGATCACGATGGTGATGATCACGCCGATCCATATCGGGTCAAACCCAAGCCCTGTCAGCAAGGGAAACACAACCGGCAAGGTCATGATCATCAGGGACAGACCATCGAAAAAGCACCCCAGAACGAGGTATATCAGGACCACGATCATCAGAACGCTGTATTTGCCGAAACCACTTTGCGCGACGGTTTCAAGGATCTGTTGGGGAAGGCCCAGAATGCTGACCGATTGCGCCAGGATCGTTGCCCCCAACACCAGAAACCCGATGGATGAGAACAGCAAAACGGACTGGTACACCGCTTCGATCAGCTTGGAGAACGTCAGGTCGCCCCAGATCGAGCAGATGACAATTGCCAGCACAACCCCGACACCCGCCGACTCCGTTGGGGTGGCGATCCCTCCGACAATGGATCCGATCACGCCAGCGATCAGCGCAAGCAAGGGCCAGATGTGACGCAGCCCGGCAAGAATGTCCCACAGTGACGAGGCGTTTGTATCACGCGGTGCAATCGCCGGGTTCCGCAGGCACTTGACCAGAATATAAAGCATGAACATGGCCCCAACCATGATCCCCGGGATAATGCCTGCTGCAAACAGTCTGCCAATCGACGTCTCGGTGAGCGCGCCGTAGATCAGAAAAGACAGGCTAGGCGGGATCAAAAGGCCCAAAGTACCGCCACCTGCAAGGCTGCCAACAACGGTGTCCTTGTCGTAGCCACGCTTTGACATCTCAGGATAGGCGACGGACCCCACTGCCGCGGCGGTCGACAGGCTTGACCCGCTGACAGCGCCGAACAAGGTGCACACCGCGATGTTGGTGTGCAAAAGGCCGCCCGGAATACGCCGAAAGACAGGGGAGAAGGCAGCGTAGGCCTTTTCACTGATCCCGCTGCGCAAAAGGATCTCACCCAGCAGGATGAACATGGGCACCGCGCTGAGGGTGAAGGAGTTAAAGACGTTCCAGATCGCGTCGATGGCGACCGATGTTGCCCCGTTGGAAAAGAATTGCAGTATGAAAAGGCCGGTTATGCCCAGCGCCGCACCCAGGGCGACCCCTGTGCCGGCCGTTGCAATGACGCCGCCGACCAACGTGAGCCAAAGCGACATCAGGGCACCTCGCCGGAGGGAGGCCGATTGCTGCCACCGCCCTCGTCACGCTCAAATATCCCCAGAAGGCGGGCGATCAGAATGGCGCCGGTCACGGACAGCGACAGGGGCATCAATGCCATCCAGGGATACAGCAGAATGCGGGTCGTTTCAGTCTTGAGATTGCGTTTGAAGGCAAACTCGAACCAGGGAATCGTCTCCCAGATCAACCAGCCAAAGAACCCGATGCCGATCACGAGGCCTGCGACCTGCAATGCGGCCCTGCCTTTGCCCGTCACATATGTCGTCAACAATGAAACCCGCACATGTTTCGATCTGAGCGTCACCATTGGCAACCCAAGAAACAACGCAACGCTCAGCAAAAGGCCGACAACTTCTTCGGTGATGTGCAGGGGAGCGTTCGCGAATTTGCGCATGACAACGCTGGTAACAATAATGCCAACGATAACACTCAGGCCCAAAGCCGCGAGGGCCGCAAAGGCCAGGGCCAGATATTCCAGCCCCAGCGCAACCATGTTCCTGATCCGCATCCTTGCTTACGCGCGCCTTAGTTGCGTCCAAGCGCGGTGAGCACCCGTTCGCGGTATTCCGGCGCATTTCCACCCGCTTCTTCGGCCAGCATTGCCCACGTCTCGGTCACAGAGGCCACAAAAGCGTTGCGGTCTTCGTCCGAGAAATCCTCACCCCAGACAATCCCACCCTCGGCCAGCTTTTCACGCGCGGCCAGTTCGCGCTGATAGTCCGCTTCGTACTGGTTGGTCCGATCCCACAGGCCTTCGGCGGCTTCAGCAATCGCTGCCTTGACCGTGTCGTCCGTTGCCGCCCACCGGTCTGCCGCGACGCCAATCACATATGGCCCGGATGCCATCGGATAGAGGAAGGAGGCATATTTGGACACTTCCTGCAACGAAACGGTATGCGCGTAAAGCGCGGGATAAAGGGCGCAATCGACAACGCCGGTCTTCATGGCGACATACATCTCTTCCTGGGGGATGATCTGTGCGGATACGCCAAGACGGGTGAAGGCTTCAACCTGATCTCGGGCCCAGACGCGCAGCTTCTTTGACTTCAGGTCTTCGATGGTGCGGACGGGCTCTTGGCTGCAAAACACCGATACGGACAGCATCGGAATCGCGGCATAGCCGACCGATGCAACGTCCCACTCGGCGAACTCCTGTTCGTAGATTTCGCGCACGGTGGGGATGGCTTTTTCAAACTCCTCGATGGACCCGATGGTGCCCTGAACAACGACCGAACTGAGTGCGGGCGCGTCACGGCCGAGATAATTCGCCCACATCAGGCTCATTTCTACCGCACCTTGGGGCAGGAAACGAAGTATGTCTGTGTTGGGAAGGCCAAGTGAGCCGCCGCTGTAGAGTTTGAGCGTCATCTCCCCGCCCAGCGCTTCGTTCACTTCGGAAACGAATTGTTCAAGTTGTGCGCTTTCCGGGCGGGTTTCCGGCAGAAAATTGTTGAACCGCCATTCCTCTGCAGATGCCGCAGATATGGTGAGGCCAAGACCGGCAAGGCCGATCGCAAATCTTTTCAAACTGTCGTTCATATTGTTCTCCCTAGTGAACACGCGCGGTTTCGACATCAGTACACAGGTTTTGAGACAGACCGTCACCTCATTTCTTGACGTCACACGGTAACACGAGCCGAGTTCCGGTCCACGCGCCGCTAAAAACAGCCTTTGCCCCCGGATCATCGCGCTGACATGGCAGCACCGCGATGATGGAACATGGCTTGTCCGAGTCCGGCAGGCGTCATGTCCGCCGCAGGGTAAAAAATGAGACTTGAGGATATAACAAAGAACCATGGGGAGTCTGCCCACGGAAAAAAATACCTTAGCATCGATCAGATTGCCCCATGCTCCGAAAGCAGGCGTCGGGGCGGCAAGGAAAGAACAAGACAGCTTGCACACCATTCGGGAGGAAATTCATGAAAAAGGCACTTATCGCCTCGGTTTCAACAGCGGCACTCTTGCTGCCTTCAGCACTGCTCGCGCAGGACGACACCGTTAAATTTGGTATCCTAGTGGCGCTCGAAGGCGCGTTTGCCGAGGGCGGCGCAGATGGCGTGCGCAATGTCGAGCTTGCGATTCAGCAAGCAGGCGGCATGGCCGGCGGCAAGAAAATCGAATTTGTGGTTGCCCCAACAGATACAACGCCCGACACCACGGTACGTCAGGCCCGTAAGCTGATTGAGCAAGACGGCGTCGACATCATTCTGGGACCACTTTCGGGATCAGAAGGCATCGCGATGCGGGACTATGCCAAAACAATTCCAGACAACACCGTGATCAACGGTATTTCGGGCGCATTGGAGACCACATGGGTTGATCCGGCCGAAAACTTCTTCCGCTTCAATCTGGATGGCGCGCAGTGGGGCTCTGGCCTCGGCAGCTATGTGGTCAACGAAAAGGGCTGGAAAACAGTGGCCACTGTGGCGGCGGACTATTCGTTTGGCTACACCAACTTCCTCGGGTTCGCTGTTGATTTCTGCCGGTCCGGTGGCGAAATCGTCGAACGCTTCTGGGTCCCGCTCGGGTCATCTGACTTTGGCGGCGTGATCGCATCCCTGCCCGATGACGTTGACGCGATCTATCTCGGGGTTGGCGGAACCGATGCGATCAACTTCCTGAACCAGTACAGCCAGGCAGGCACGGAAACAAACCTGATCGGCGGCACGATCATGGCGGACCAGACCGTGTTGACCTCACGCGGACGCGCCAAGGATGCATTGATCGGAACACCAACGTCCGGCCCGCTTGCGGATGACAACCCGGAAGAGGCGTGGCAGACTTATGTGGCGGCCTATCAGGCTGCGTTTCCTGAGGGCGAACGCTTCCCATCGCCATCGCTTTTCGGCGTTGGGTACTACGTTGCTGCCTTGGCTGCCATTCAGGGCCTGAACGAGGTTGGTGGTGACCTGTCCGATGGGCAAGTCGCGTTCCGCGAAGCCTTGTCGACCAAGCCTTTGGACACACCGCTTGGTACGGTTACCCTGAACGAAAACCGCCAGGCGACCGGATCGGTCTTTATCAACGAAGTCGTTGAGGACGGCGAGGGCGGTCTGAAAAACGAGTTCAAGGCAAGGGCTGACAACGTGAACCAGACTCTCGGGATGTCTGTTGAAGACTTCACTGCAATGGGTCTGCCATCGCGCGACAACCCGGACTGTGCAGCACTGCGCGACGCAGGCTAATCGGGAACGCGGCTTAAAATCTCTAAAGACGATGCAGGGCTGGCCAAGGATTGGCCCTGCATCCCGCAATTGAGGCCCGGTTCGCTCGATCTATTGGGAGGAACCGAGCCGCAACACCTCTCTGAGCGGGAGGGAGAGACGCATGTCCCTCATATCCTATCTGACCCGGGTCCATTTTGCCGACGCCGCTTTGGAGGACGCGCTGCCGTCTGAAATCGTACGGCACAAAATCAAGCGTCCCCTGGTTTTGTCTGACGCCGAAGCAACGGGGCCGGATGAGCTGGGCCGGTTGTTGGACGCGCTGCCCGCCGGCGTCTCGCCACTCTCGCTTGTGGTCAATCACACTGAAAGTGACGGGAACGCTTACAAGCGCGTGCGGAATGTCATGGTTCAAGCGGGTTGCGATGCCGTGATCGGGTTTGGCGGAGCGCACGCTTTGGATCTTGCACGGCTGGTCGGCGATGCCGATTGCCCGGCGATCACAATACCAACACGCATGGGCACGATCGGTCTGGGACCGGTTGGCCTTCGCGGCGCAGACTTGCCACGCCGACAGGCAACTACGCCGGTGGCCATCCTGTGCGATGCGACTTTGACAATGAACGCCAGTTCCGAAGCGATCGCAGCGGCGGGGATGGACACCCTCGTGCACTGCCTTGAGAGCTATCTGAGCACGACCTTCAATCCGCCTGCGGACGGAATTGCCCTTGATGGGTTGCGACGTACGGCACGGTACATCGAAACGGCGGTGCAAGACCGAAACGACATTGCCGCTAGGCGGGAGTTGCTGGCCGCAGCCCTGAACGCAGGTCTCGCGGCCGAGAAAGGGTATGGGGGGATCGAGGCTGCGGCGAGGGGTCTGGAAGGTGCCGTTGAAACCCGCCACGGCATGCTCCATGCCGCCCTGCTGACCGAGGTTCTGACCTTCAATGCTCCGGCAATTTCTGATCGCTTTGTCCTGGCACGGCAGGCGCTGGGACTGGCGCCCGAAACCGATGTCGCCGAACATCTGGTCGGGTTGGCAGAGCGCATTGGTCTGCCTCGCAGGCTTTCAAATACGGGCTTGAAAGCACAGGATCTGGCAGGTGCCGCGCAGCGTGCGGCAGCAGACGCAGCAAATCAGACCAATCCACGCCTTGCGACGCCGGACGATTACGAAAGGATGATGCGCGCGGCATTTTAGGACATGATAACCATAACGCCGGATCAGAGTCGCCGCACCGGGCGATCGCTTTTTCGACCGATCCGCTTGCGTTCATGAGGCGCGCATGGCCAATCGCACTCTGCCGGGAATCGACCATGACATTTTGAACAAAGCGATTTTCGGGTTAGCATGACGAGGCATCAAACGGAAACATAGACGTTCCGAGCGCCTAAAAACGATAAAAAACAAGATTTTAGGGAGGAATCAATGAGTGATTCATTGGCCGTGTTCCACGGACATTTTGGACGTGTTTGCCTGTATTCGATGGACAAGCCGATGGTCCCGCACGGCCATCGCGAAGGACATTTGATATTTCACGTCCAAGGACCGCCCGCGCAAGTTATCGTAAATGGCAAGGCCGCACCCCTCTCGGCGGGGCAAGCCGTCGCTGTCAGTCCCTGGCAGGCCCATTACTATGATCCGATTGATAAATCTCAACCTACACTGGCATTGGTGCTGTATATCCGGCCGGCCTGGTTTCTGGAATCGGCCAAACGCGCGTCTGCCTCGCTGTGCTTTGGTCGGACCGGCATCGAAGTCACCGACCATTTGTCGCGCCTTGTATTCGGCACCGCGCAAGCCTTGCTGGATACAGATCAGGAGGATTTGCTGATCGAAGACCGCCTTTGCGCGCTCACCCAGTTTGCCTTCGACCAATCCTGGCAATGGACCCCGCGCGGATCCGAGTTTACCGGCCCCGATCTGCCACATCGCGATTTCCGCATTCGAAAGGCGCTGAACTATCTTCAGGACCGCGTGTGCGAGGCGATTGATCTGGACGACGTTGCCCGCGAGGTCGGGTTGTCCCGGCCGCACTTTTACAAGCTTTTCCGGGCGCAGGTCGGGTTGACTCCCAAGCTCTATCGCAACGCGCTGAGGATGGAGTGTGCCATCGATATGCTGGCCGGATCCGAGGATGGCGTTGCAGATATCGGCTTTGATCTCGGGTTTTCCAGCCAGGCCAGCTTTTCGCGGTTTTTCATCAGCAACGGCGTTGTACCTCCATCCGCATACCGGCGAACCGTTCACGTCGCCTGAGCCATATTCGTTCCAGGGGTATCGAAAAACTTGCAACAGCGCCGAGTTTTCCGACCCTGCGCGCAAGGATCAGACGCTCGGGTATCTGTCTGAACAGAAACGAAGGCTAGGGTTTGGGAACACGCCTTGGAGCGGGTCTGGCAACAACAGGTATGCATGCAAGCGTTCACAAAGCAAAATCCCGTTTGGTCGCTGATTATCGCCCTTGTTGTGGCGATATTCCTTTGGCTGATCTTTGCACCGTGGTCCGACGGAATGGAAGAAGTCATGGGCCGCAAGCGCGTGTTCCTGAATGCGATCTTCGGTGGCATCACATTGGGGGCCCTCTATTTCCTCGTTGCGTCCGGGTTCACGCTGATCTTTGGCCTGATGCGCAACGTCAATCTGGCCCACGGATCGCTTTATCTGCTGGGCGGCTATCTCGGCTTTGAGATATCGGAATGGACGGGGTCGTGGTT
>CAYGQZ010000006.1:11793-25233 GCA_964352055.1 uncultured Rhodobacterales bacterium | reverse complement strand
CTTGCGGGCATGGCGGGGATTGTTGGCGGTACGTTTCAGTCGCTTTCGCCGGGCGAAGACACTCGGTTCCTGCTGGCGAGCCTTGTGGTGGTCATCGTCGGCGGCATGGGCTCCATTCCCGGGGCAGCGCTTGGCGCGTTGATCATTGGCCTCTCTGAACAACTGGGCCTGGTCTATGCGCCCACATATTCCGTTGTGTTCACCTTCCTGATCATGGCTTTGGTGCTGGCCTTCCGGCCCCAAGGGCTTTTGGGCGAGCAGCGATAGATGGCCGTGATCGAGTCCAAACCCAACACTCAGGCGCTCTGGATCGAAAGGATCCCGGCCATATGGTGGGCGCTTATTCTGCTTTTGCTGACGATGCCCGCGTGGGCCAATGATTTTTTCCTGTTTCAGGTCATGGGTTGGACGTTCATTCTGGGCATGATTGCGCTCTCGCTGATGTTTCTGGCCGGGTATGGCGGCATGGTCAGCCTGATCCAGATGTCGGTTGCGGCCATGGCCGGCTATATGGTCGCGATCTTCGGAACCTCGGGGATGGGCGATATCAGCATGGGGCTTCCGTGGTGGCTCAATATCCCCATCGCCATCATAATTGCAGCGATTTTCGGGACGCTTGTGGGCGCGCTGGCCGTGCGGACCGAGGGCATCTACACGATCATGATCACCCTGGCGATTGCGGCGGCCTTTTTCTATTTCACGCGGCAGAATTATACGATTTTCAACGGTTATTCCGGGTTCAATCTGGTTATTCCGCCAGATCTGTTTGGCGTCGACTGGCGACAGCCGATGCCCTTTTACTACCTCACGCTGGGCTGTGCGGCGATCTGCTATGGCGCCGTTATCTACGTCTCGCGGGCGCCTTTTGGCCTTGCCTTGCAAGGGGTGCGCGACAACCCCCGGCGCATGGCGGCGCTGGGCTTCAACGTCACGGCACATCGGATTGCGGCCTATACCTTTGCCAGCGTCATCGCATCAATTGGCGGCATTCTTCTGGTCTGGCAAAACGCACAAATCGCGCCGGGGACAGCAGGCATTCCCGCCGTGATCGATATCCTTGTGATCGCAGTCGTTGGCGGGATCACCCGGCCCATCGGCCCCTTCATCGGCGCATTGATCTATGTCCTGCTGCGCACGTTTTCTCCGGATGTCCTGTTGGCGTTTGGCCTGTCGGGCGAGCGGTTCAAGCTGCTGATCGGCCTTGGCTTTCTGGCGATTGTCTTCTTTTCCCCTGACGGTGTTCTGGGCCTGTGGGAGCGGTGGCGCACCCGAAAGGCGCGCGCACGTGATCCCCTGACGGGAGAGCAGAAATGACGCTGGTCGAGGACACAACAGCCGCAGACCGGCTGGGCTCTGTAAGCTCTGGCAACGCGCTTGAGCTGCGCGGCGTAACCAAGATGTTCGGCGCTCTGGCGGCCATTCGCGACATCACGCTGACCGTGAAATCAGGCGAACGGCGTGCCGTGCTTGGCTCGAACGGTGCGGGGAAAACAACGCTTTTCAATTGCGTGACCGGGGACTTTTTGCCAACCGGCGGCACCATCCGCCTTTTTGGTGAGGATGTGACACGCTTTCCCGCTTATGAACGCATCCGCCGTGGGTTGCGCCGCACCTACCAGATCAGTTTGCTGTTCAACGGCCTGACGGTTGCGGACAACGTCTATCTTGCGTGCCGCGGGGTATCGCGGGGCCGCTTCTCATTCATCAGACCACGGGAAAACGATGCGCTTTTAACCCGCTCGGACGAGTTGATCGAAGCGGTGCACCTGTCGCCATGGCGCGACACGGATGTGTCGAACCTGAGTTACGGACAGCAACGCCAGCTTGAGATTGCTCTGGCGCTGGCCGGCGCGCCCCGCCTGATCCTGTTTGACGAACCTGCCGCCGGTCTGTCACCCACAGAGCGGGCCGAGCTTGTGTCGATCCTCAACGGGTTGCCGGGCCATATCGGCTACATCATCATCGAGCATGACATGGACGTGGCCCTGCGCGTCGCCGAAAGCGTGACGATGATGCACAACGGCACAGTGTTCAAGGAGGGTACGCCGGAAGAGATCGAGAACGATCAGGAAGTTCAGGAGCTCTATCTGGGTGACGGCCATGAATAGTCGCGCAGAGACAACCCGCGCAGGCCCCGCCGCACTCGAGGTTCGGGGGCTCAATGTCTATTACGGGGCGTCCCATGCCTTGCAGGGCGTCGATTTGCGACTGGATCAGGGTGTTTTATCCGTTGTCGGCCGCAATGGCATGGGCAAAACAACGCTCTGCATGGCGATCATGGGGCTTGTTCAGATCGCGTCTGGGTCAATCACGTTTGGCGGTCAGTCCCTGCTCGGCAAATCCCCCGCCGAGATTTCGCGGCTCGGTATCGGTTATGTTCCGCAAGGGCGCCGTCTGTGGCGGTCGCTGACGGTGGACGAACATCTGAAACTGGTCGAACAGAAGGGCGGTGCCTGGAGTTCGGAGCGGATATATTCGACCTTCCCGCGCCTTGCCGAACGGCGGCGCAATGGCGGCGCGCAACTCTCCGGAGGTGAGCAGCAAATGCTCGCCATCGCGCGGGCACTGTTGGCCAATCCCCGCCTTCTGGTCATGGACGAGCCCACCGAAGGGCTTGCCCCCGTGATCGTTGCGCAGGTCGAAGACATGTTGCTGCGCCTGTCCGAAGAAGGCGAAATGGATGTGCTCGTGATCGAGCAGAATATCGGTGTGGCCTGCGCCGTGGCCGACCGCGTGGCCATCATGGTCAACGGTCAGGTCAATCGGATGGTCCCGGCCAACGAGCTTGCTGCTGACCGCGATCTGCAACAGAGGCTTCTGGGTGTCGGGCGACATGCCCATGACGATACACCAGAGGCCCCTCAAACGCAGGAAACCGAAGCAGACGCATCGGGCATGTCGGGACCGAAATCGACAAAAGTTTACATGTCGAACCCCAAACAGCCCACGCGGTGGTCACAGCCCGTTCCTGTGCCGCAGCTGGAACGGGTGGCGCGTGTCTTGACGACCGGCGCACCGACGTCCAGCAGCGTTCAGGCCGAAATTCGCCCCCTGGCGGGACCGGGTGAACAGGTCGTTCTTGTTGCCGGAACCCTCGACACCAAAAGCACCGAGTTGCGCTATATGCGGGATATTATTCGGGCGGCCGGGCTCCCGGTGCGTTTGGTCGACCTATCGACCAGTGGCGGGCACTCAGGTGCCGAAATCCCGGCGCACCAGATCGCTGCATTCCATCCGCGCGGTGCCGCAGGCGTGTTCACCGGCGACCGCGGCACATCCGTGGCGGGCATGACCGAAGCGTTCTTGCGCTGGATGAACCGACAGAACGGAGTCATGGGGGTCTTGTCCGCAGGCGGATCGGGCGGAACGGCCATCGTTGCACCCGCCATGCGCAGCCTGCCGGTGGGTGTTCCCAAACTCATTGTCTCAACCGTCGCATCCGGTGAGGTCGCCCAATATGTCGGCCCCGCAGATATCACGATGATGCACTCCGTGGCGGACGTTCAGGGGTTGAACGCCATCACCGAAGAGGTGCTCTCCAACGCGGCGCAGGCCATGGTGGGGATGGTGTCGGCGCGCCGCGCGGCCCCTGCCCGCAAAGCGACAAAACCTGCCATCGCCCTGACCATGTTCGGTGTCACGACGCCCGCCGTCAGCCAGATCACTGCAGCGCTCAAGGATGATTTCGATTGCCTTGTGTTCCACGCCACTGGCATTGGCGGGCAGTCGATGGAAAAACTGATCGACAACGGAAAAGTCGAAGGCGTGATTGACCTGACCACGACCGAGGTCTGCGACATGTTGATGGGCGGCGTGTTTCCAGCGACCGAAGACCGCTTTGGCGCAGTCATCCGGCGCCGCATGCCCTATGTTGGATCAGTCGGCGCGCTGGACATGGTCAATTTCGGGGCCCCGGGCACAGTGCCGGAAAAATACCGCGACCGGTTGTTCTATGAACACAATCCGCAGGTCACATTGATGCGCACCACGCCCGAAGAATGCACCCGGATCGGGCGCTGGATCGGCGGGCGGCTGAATGAAATGGAAGCGCCGGTTCGGTTCTTCCTGCCGGAAGGCGGTGTGTCCGCGCTCGATCAGCCCGGGCAGCCTTTTGATGACGCGCAGGCCCGCCACGCCCTCTTTACCGCGCTCGAAGACACGGTGCGCCAGACATCCACGCGGCAATTGATCCGACTGCCGCAGAATATCAATGACCCCAAATTTGCAGCTGCCGTGGTATCCGCCTTTCGCGAATTTCACGGTGGTCGCCCCCCTAAACGAAAAGAGGCCCGCCGATGATCGACCGCGACACTATCCTTTCCAAATTTCGCGACATGGTGGCCCGAGGCGAACCCATCGTCGGTGGCGGTGCGGGCACCGGGCTGTCCGCCAAATGCGAAGAGGCGGGCGGTATTGATCTGATTGTGATCTACAATTCGGGCCGCTACCGGATGGCCGGGCGCGGCAGCCTTGCGGGGCTTATGCCTTACGGCGACGCGAATGCCATTGTCGTGGAAATGGCCTCCGAAGTGCTTCCGGTCGTCAAACATACGCCCGTGCTGGCAGGGGTATGTGCCACAGACCCGTTCCGCCTGATGGACAAGTTCCTTGATGAGTTGATCCGTATCGGCTTTGCCGGTGTGCAGAACTTCCCGACGGTCGGGCTGATCGACGGGACGTTCCGCGCCAACCTCGAAGAGACCGGCATGGGTTTTGGCCTCGAGGTTGACATGATCGGCAAGGCCAGCGCCAAGGGCATGCTGACCACGCCTTATGTTTTTGACGAAGACAGTGCTGCCGCCATGGCGCAGGCTGGTGCTGATATCGTCGTGTGCCATCTGGGTCTGACCACGGGCGGCGCGATCGGGGCCGAGACGTCTCTGACACTTCAGGATTGCCCGGCGCTTGTCGATCAGTGGGCCGAAGCTGCGCTCAAGGTCAACAAGGACGCCATCGTTCTGGTCCATGGCGGACCGGTCGCCACACCACAGGACGCCGAATTTGTCCTGAAGAATACATCAGCCTGCCACGGTTTCTATGGCGCGTCCTCGATGGAACGCCTGCCGACCGAAGTGGCGCTGACTGAACAAACACGCGCGTTCAAGGCCATCAAGGGCAACTGAAGCGTTTCGCGGGGAGGAAAAGACATGACTGGCCAATTCATCGGACAGCTAATCCTGTGGCTCATTGTGGCGGTTGTCGTCATTGCCATCATCTACTGGGTGATGCAGTGGCTCTATCGACGTTCGACAAAGGAAGTGGCCTTTGTCCGAACCGGGTTTCTCGGCGAGAAAGTCGTGATCGATGGCGGCGCGTTTGTCTGGCCGATCATTCACGACATCACGCCGGTGAACATGAACACGCTGCCCTTGGCGGTCACCCGCATCCGCGAGCAGGCGCTGATCACGAAGGACCGGATGCGCGTCGATGTGGAAACAGAGTTCTACGTCCGCGTCCGTGCCGACAAGGCCTCTGTTGCGATGGCGGCTTCGACTCTTGGGCGCAGAACACTCGAAGCGCAAAACCTGCATGGCCTTCTGTCTGGCAAGTTCGAAAGCGCGTTGCGCGCGGTCGCGGCCGAGATGGAAATGAGCGAGATGCACGAAAGCCGACACGCATACGTGTCCCGTGTCAAGGAACTGGCCCAGGATGACCTGGAAAAAAACGGTCTGGAGCTTGAAAGCGTTGCGATCATCGACATCGACCAAACGGCCCTCGAATTCTTCAACCCGTCGAACCGTTTTGATGCCGAAGGTCTGACCTCGCTGATCCGGGACATCGAAGACCGGCGCAAGTTGCGCAACGACATTGAACAGGATTCGATGATCAAGATCCGGTCGCGCAATCTGGAAGCCGAAAAACAGGTTCTCAATATCGAACGCGAAAGCGAAGAGGCCCGGCTGACGCAGGAACGCGACGTTGAGACCCGTCGGGCCCAGCAACGCGCGGAACTGGCCCGCGAGCGTGCCGAGCGCGAAACCGAAGCTGAATCCGCACAAATCACTGCTCAGGAAGCGATTGAAAAGGCCCGGATTGCAAATGGTCGCGCAGTGGCCGAGGCCCGCATTGCCTCGGAACGTGATGTGCGCGCCCGCGAAATTGCACGTCAAAGAGAGAATGACGCAGAAGAAATCGAGGCCAAACAGGCCACCGAAACGGCCCGCATCATGCAGGAACGCGCCGTGAATGAGGCGCGTATTCAAAACGAGCAGGAAACCCAATCCAGGGAAATTGCACGTCAGAGAACCATCGAAGAAGCCGAGATCGCGGCGCGCGAAGCGACGGAACGTGCGCGCATCGAACAGGAAAAATCGCTGTCTGAGGCCCGCATCAGCAAGGAGCGCGAGACGCAGTCATTGGAAATCGAGCGGCAGAAAACCGTGCGCGATGCTGAAATCGCCGCCAACGAAGCCAATGAAAAGCGGCGCATGTCGCAAGATCTGTTGCTGGCCCAGACCCGCATCAAGGGCGAAGAAGACATCCGTCAGCGCGAAATTGCGCGCCAGCAATCGCTCGATGAGGCCGAGATCGCGGCCCGCGAAACCGTAGAGCGCATGCGTATTCTTCAGGATGCGCAGATCAACGAAGCACGGATCAACGAAGATCAGCGGATCCGCGAACTTGAGATCGCTCGAAAACAAGCTGTCGAGGCCGCCGAGATCGCAGCCAGCGAAGCTGTCGAGGCCGCAAGGATCGCACGCGAGAAGCACATTGCAGCGACGCGCATCGAAGCCGATGGCGAAACATCTTCCCGCGAAATCGCGCGCAATCAGGCCGTCGACCAGGCACGTGTCGCAGCCGACGAAGCCGTGGAGCAAGCAAGGATCGCGCAGAAACGCGCGTTGGAGGCAGAACGGATTGCCGCCGATCAACACGTGCGCGCCAAGGAGATCGACAAGGAACAGAGAATCGAAGCAGCCGAGATTGCAAGACGCGAAGCCATCGAAACCGCACGCGTCGCATCAGAGCTTGCGCTTGAGCAGGAACGCATCGCCAGCCAGAAGGCGCGCGAAGTCACCGATATCGAACGCCGCCGGGTTGTGGAACAAGCCGAGGAGCAGCGGGTTGTCGAACTGGCCGAGACCAAGTCGCAACGGGCTGCCGCCGAGGCCACTGTCAGAGCCGCGCAAATTGATGCAGAACGCGCAATCGAAGCGGCCGAAGTGGCCCGCGACAAGGCTGTCGAAACGGCCAAGGTCGAACGCCGCCGCGCGTTGGAGCAGCTTGAGGTTGCTAGGGTTCAAACCCTGCGCGAAGCCGAAATCGCCAGCCAGGAAGAGATCGAACGCGCCCGTGTCGCCTCGGAGCGGGGGCTCGACGAAATCCGCATCAGCCACGAAACCCTGCGCCGACAGTTGGAGGTCGACCGCGAACGCAACGTGGAAACGGCACAGATGGAAAAAGCCATCGCCCTGTACCAGAAATCACTGGAAGAAAGTGCGGCACGTGCCGAAGCAGATGCGGCCCGCGCCAATGCCGCAATGGCCGAAGAGAAGGTCAAGACCGTACGCGAAACCGAAGCCGCAAATCGCAAGAAATCTGTCGATGTCATGATGGCGGAGAAAGCTGCAGAAGAAGCCAGATTTGCCGCACAGGCCGAGCAGGTGCGCGCGGCCGTCGCCGCAGAGGCTCAAAAGCTGATCAACGAAGCCGAAAACGTGCTGACCGATCCGGCGCGCAGTTCGCTCTTCCGTCGCAAACTTCTGGAGCATGTCGAAGGGATTGTTGCGGCATCGGTCAAACCGCTCGAAAAAATCCAGGATATTCGGATCATGCAGCTTGATGGTGTTACAGGTGGCGGCAGTGGCAACAGCGGCAGCAGCCCCACCGATGAGGTCATCAACTCGGCCTTGCGCTACCGGGTACAAGCGCCGCTGATCGACTCGCTGCTGGAAGACATCGGTATTCAGGGGGGTGGCATTGCCAAACAAGGCGGCTTGATCCGCGAAGCCTCGGATATGCAACGCATCAGTGATGCAATGCGCAAGACGGGCGAGCGCGGAGGCAGTGAAGGTACGCCGCCGAACGATGCAGCAGGCTCAGATTCCAAGGGGAAAAAGTAAATGCCCCGCGTCTATATTTCATCGGTGATCCAAGCCCCCGCGGCCAAAGTCTGGGACCGGGTGCGCGATTTCAATGCGCTGCCGCGCTGGCACCCACGCATCCGCGACAGCCGCATCGAAAACGGCGATCCGCCAGACCGGGTGGGCTGCATCCGCGATTTCCATCTGCAAAACGGCGAGCGCATCCGCGAAAAATTGCTGGGTCTGAGCGATTACGACATGTTCTGCACCTACGCGATCCTCGAAAGCCCGATGCCTCTGACCGACTATGTCGCGACCTTGCGGCTGACCCCGATCACCGATGGCGACTGGACCTTTGCGGAATGGACGGCCGAGTTCGAGTGTGACGAAAGCGAAGCCGAAGGACTGGTGGCGGGCATCGGCGAAAACGTGTTTCAGGCCGGGTTTTCCGCGCTGAAAAGAAGTGTGGCAAACTAGAATGGTCAAGGTTGTCAAAAGCACGGTTATTGATGCGCCCGTCGAAGCGGTCTGGGACATCATTCGGGATTTCAACGGTCACGACGAATGGCACCCGGCCGTGGCGGACAGCGTGATTGATCGCGGTCAACCTACGGACAAGGTCGGCTGCGTGCGTCGGTTTCATCTGGTGGACGGATCGGAATTGCGCGAGCAGTTGCTGACCCTGTCGGATGCAGACATGGCCTTCAGCTATTGCCTGCTGGAAACACCCGTGCCGCTTTTGAATTACGTCGCGCATGTCCGGCTCGCCCCGGTCACCGACGGAGATCAGACGTTCTGGCATTGGGAAAGCCGCTTTGACACGCCGAAAGGCCGCGAGAAAGAACTGCACGATATGGTGGCCGAGAACATCTATCAGAGCGGCTTTGACGCCGTGCGGGCACATATGGGCTTGGAGGGGACATGACCACAGTCGAGACCTATGCGACACTGGACGATGCCGCGCGGGCGATGGGCAGTGATGCTGCGTTTCTGGCGGGTGGTACGCTGGTGATGCGGGCTGTCAACGAAGGCGTGGCACCGGGTCGGTTGGTGCGCCTGAGCAATCCGGACCCACAAGATTTCCGCAGTTCCGGTGACAAGCTGATTCTGGGCGCGGGCCTGACCATGGCCGGTGTGCTGAGCCATCGTGAACTGGACTTTCTGCATCCGGTCGCACGTGTGATCGGAGGGCCGCAGATCCGCAACATGGCCACGGTGGTGGGCAACCTTTTTGCCGAACACCCTTACGGAGACTTTGCCACGGCGCTTCTTGCACTTGGTGCACACGCGGTTCCCGTTGGTCAGGGTAGCCCGCACCCCGTCGAAGACATTCTGCACGACAGAGATCGCGCAGGTCTAATCGCGGCCATCGAAGTGCAACGTCCCAGAGACCCGCGCACTTTTGGCTTTGCCAAAGTGAGCCGGGTCAAGCCTAAGGGTGTGTCGGTGCTTTCCATAGCCGCCTATCTGCCGCGCGAAGGCGGGCGTATCCGCGGCGCGCGGGTTGCCTTCGGCGCTATGGGTGCATCGCCACTCAGATCCGTGGGTGCAGAACGTGCCCTCGAAGGCCAGTCACTGGACGCAACCAGCATCGACCGAGCCGCCGCAGCCGCAACCGAAGGGCTTGATCCGCCAACGGATCAGATCGCCTCGGCGTGGTATCGGCGCGAAGTGGCAGGCGTTCACCTGAGACGCCTCTTGACCGGGATGGAGCGTACCTGATGGCAAAAACCCCCGTTTCCTTCACCCTGAACGGCAGCCCCAAGGATGCGTTCGCAAACCCGGCGCAGAACCTGCTGGATTTTCTGCGCCGCGATGTCGGCGACCTCACCCCAAAATTCGGTTGCGGTCAGGGGACCTGTGGCGCGTGTACCGTTACGATCAACGGCGAGACGCAGCTTGCCTGCCTCGTTCTGGCCGAAGCCGTCAACGGCAAAGAGGTGCGCACTGCCGGAGGCCTTGGACAAGGCGCGACACTGGACGCGCTGCAAGAGTCTTTCATGGATCATTTCGCAGCACAATGCGGCTATTGCACGCCAGGCATGCTGGTCTCAGCCCGTGCACTGCTCGACCGAAACCCACGCCCCAGCCGCGATGAGGTCATCGAAGCAATATCCGGCAACCTGTGTCGCTGCACCGGGTACGAGCCGATCATCACCGCAATTCTTGCCGTTGCCGAAGGAAGGGTGCGGGCATGACCGACATGACAACCAACGGCCCGATGGTGGAATTCCGCAAGGACCTATTTGCGGACGAAAGGGACGACAACCTCAACGAGGTGGGCAAGCCCACACGTCGTCAGGATATTCGCGGGCATGTGACCGGGCGGTCGCCATTTTTTGACGACCATCTCTTCAACGGTCTGCTGCATATGCGGTGCGCACGCTCGCCCCATCATCATGCGCGGATCAGGCGGGTCGATACATCCGCCGCCGAAAAGATGCCGGGCGTCGTTCGGGTGCTGACCGGGCGCGACGTGCCGGTCAATCTGAATACCTTGCTGTCGCTTCTCGATTTCGGCCTTGATGACGAGCCCATCCTGTCAGAAACCAAGGTTGCCTACAAAGGCGAACCCGTGGCCGCCGTCATTGCCGAAACGGAGGCCGAGGCGCGTGCCGCAGTTGCGGCCATACGCGTCGATTGGGAAGTTCTGCCCCATGTTCTGGACGTCGAAGAGGCCGTGAAGCCCGGAGCGCCAAGCGTCCTGAACATCTATCCGAACAACAAGTTCGTGTATCACGGCAAATATGATCACCAGAAGCTGCGCTACGGCGATGTGGATGCGGCCTTCAGAACGGCTGATCACATTGTCGAAGGGCGTTACCAGATGTCGCCCATCGAACAGGCCCCAATCGAGACCTGCGGCGCGATCGCAGCCCCAGAGCAGAACGACCGCTATGTCTGTTATACCTCGACGCAGGCCCTTTTCTTTTCGCTCGGGACAGCCGCCAAGGTTCTGACGATTCCCTCCTCGCGGTTGCATTTCATCGGCGGCACGGTCGGCGGTGGCTTTGGCGGCAAGGTCGATTCCATCCATGAACCGCTGGCGATCCTCGGCACCATGCTGACCGGACGGCCCGTGAAATACGCCTGGGACCGCGCAGAAGAGATGCAGGTGGGCGCACCACGCGGCGCAGAGCGGTGGTACATCACCGACGGTGTGATGAACGATGGCCGCATCGTCGCGCGCAAGTTCGTCGGGTATTTCGACGCGGGCGCCTATACCCGCCTGTCATCATACGCGATCATAAAGGGCGTGGGCCATTTGCCCGGCCCCTACACGATCCCGAACGTCTATGCTGACGTCTATTGCGTCTACACAAACCGCACCCCGGCCACGGCCATGCGCGGCTTTGGGATCACCGGCGTCGATTTTTCCATCGAGGCCCATATGGACAAAGTGGCTGAGACGGTCGGGATGAACCCGATCGAGCTGCGTATCCTGAACGCCTACCGCGACGGCGACATGAAAGCCCACAGGCGCGTGGCCAAGAACTGCGCGCTGATCGAATGCGCTCAGGTCGTGGCGGAAAAGGCGGGCGTGACGATTTCACCCGCACTGAAGGCAGCGACTTCGTTGTCAGGTGGCGGCGGCGAACGCGCTGCACTGCCTGCGTTTTCTGCGACGGATACGGATGGCCGCGTCGAAGGGTTTGCCGCGACAAGCTATGCCAAGAAAGGCGGCGGCGGTCCGACGTCTGACGCTCCGGCAGCGCCGCGGCCGACCGCTACGCAATCCGCACCACGCCCTGCCGCGCAAGCCCAGGGTGGCACGCGACAGCATACACCACAGACCCCGCAGGCACCGGCAAGCCCCCGACCAGCCGAGCCCCCAGATCAGGCACAAAAGAAACCCGCACGTTCGGGCGCGATGCGGTTTTCATCCCTCTCCGGCTTCAGGAGGCGCTGATGGCAATTCACAAGGGCCGCGGATTTGCGGCAATCAACTATCCAATCGGCATGAACCTTGGCGGCGACCCCTCGCAAGCGTTGGTTCATTCCAACCCCGACGGCAAGTTCACCGTAGCCCTTTCGGCCATTGATCTTGGGCAAGGCATGAAATCGGTCACGCGGCAGATTGCAGCTGAAACCCTCGGCGTGCCGATCGAGGACGTCTATGTCGATACAGCCGACAGTGACACCGGCCCCCACGACATGGGATCATTCGCCAGTCGTGGTACGCACCGGATGGGCAACGCCGTCATCCGTGCCTCGGAAGAAGCGCGGCAGGTCATGCTTGAGGCCGCCGCCGAAGAGCTTGAAGTCGACGCAGGTGATCTGGTGACCGATGGCAAGGGCAGCATCCATGTGCGTGGCGCGCCTTCGCGGTCCATTACCACGATGGCTGCATCGCAGGCCGCCCAGTTCCGTCAGGGCCGTACCATTGCAGGGCGCGGCATCTTTCTGGTGCCGCTCTCCGCCGTTGACCCGGAAACCGGCGAAATGTCACCCGTCACCACCTTTGCCCATGCCGCCATGCTTGTGACGGTCGAGGTTGATGACGAAACTGGCGAAGTCGCTGTCACCGACATGCAATCGGCCTATGAGGTCGGGCGCGCGCTCAACCCCAAGCTGGTCGAGCAGCAATTGCGCGGCGGCGCGTGGATGGGCATGAGCCATGCAGCCTGGGAAACGACCGAGCCCTATTATCCCGCCCGGGATCACGGACCCGAAGATTTCAACACCTACCTGATGCCGGGTCCCGGCGATCTGGCACCGCATCATATCAGTGTACTGGAACGCCCCGCCGAGGATGGACCTTACGGCGGCAAGGGCCCGGGCGAGATGTGTGCCAACCCCGTGCTGCCAGCCGTGGTCAATGCGGTCTATGACGCGGTTGGCGTTCGGATCGACGAATTGCCAGTGACGCCGGAAAAGGTGTTGCGTGGTATCCAGGCCATGGGCGGCGCGAAACCCCGGCAGGCGCTCTGATGACGGTGCGGCGCTCCATACAAGGGATCGACGGGCCGGATCCGCTGGCCCGATCCCTGGGCGACGCGCAATATATC
Source organism: uncultured Rhodobacterales bacterium (assembly GCA_964352055.1). Taxonomy (GTDB): domain Bacteria; phylum Pseudomonadota; class Alphaproteobacteria; order Rhodobacterales; family Rhodobacteraceae; genus Tateyamaria. The sequence continues at coordinate 12,200 of CAYGQZ010000006.1, read as the reverse complement.
GCGGACGAAGGGCTTGCGACGGCGGCCTACCTCGCCTTGGCTTTGGGCAAACCGCTCTTGCTTGAAGGGGCGCCGGGCGTCGGCAAGACCGAAGCCGCCAAGGCGCTGGCATCCGTTCTTGGGCGGGAACTGGTGCGCTTGCAGTGTTATGAAGGTATCGATGCATCTGCCGCCATGTACGAGTGGAACTTCCCACGGCAAATGCTCGCGATCCGGCAGGCGGGCGACGATTACGTCAACCTGTATGACGATCAGTTCCTGATTGCGCGCCCCATTCTGCAAACGCTGGAAGCCCCGCGCGACACGGTACTTCTGATCGACGAGATTGACCGGGCGGACCACGAATTCGAAGCGTTCCTGTTGGAATTCCTGTCTGATTTCACCGTGTCCATCCCCGAACGCGGCAC
>CAYGQZ010000006.1:5727-11693 GCA_964352055.1 uncultured Rhodobacterales bacterium | reverse complement strand
CGTTCCTGTTGGAATTCCTGTCTGATTTCACCGTGTCCATCCCCGAACGCGGCACGGTGCGCGCCAGTGAACCACCCGTTGTCGTACTGACATCAAACCGCACCCGCGAGTTGCACGAGGCCTTGAGGCGTCGCTGCGTCTATCACTGGATTGGCTACCCCGATCCGGATCTCGAAGCCCGCATTGTGATGATGCGGGCCGCCACGGTGGCCGAAGATACCGCTGCGCGGGTCGTGCGCGCCGTGGGCGCGTTGCGCGCGGCCCCATTGGCCAAACCGCCGGGCGTGGCTGAAACCGTGGAATGGGCGGAAGCCGCGACTTTGCTCAATCATCAGGGTGCACCGTGGCCACAGGCCTTTGCGCGAGCGATTGGCGTTGTGCTCAAGGATCAGGATGATCTGGATTTCATGGCTCCACAACTGGATGCACTGCTGTCGGAGAGTGCAGCATGATCCCCCGCGCGCTTGATCCGTTTCTGGCGTTTCCGCATGCCTTGCGGGCGACGGGATTTCCGGCGTCCCCGGACAGGACCGAAACCTTTCTGACCGCCGTGGGCCTGCTTGGACCGCGCAAGATGGCGGATGTGCGCCGGGCCGCCCATGCCGTCTATGGCCCCGGACCGGACCGTCGGGAAATGTTCGATGCCGTTTTCGACAGTGTCTTTCTGGGCCAAAGCATTGCCGCCCCCGCATTCGGTGACCCCGAAGACCTGCCCCCCAGTTTTGATGCCGGTGGGTTCGAAGATCTGATCGCACCCGAAGACGAGGACCCGTCGGGCGGCGAGGCCACGGCTGCCGAACGGCTCTTTGCACGCGAGCTTGCCTCAGGCGATGAAGACACCGTGCTGCGCGCCTTTTCGCGCGCCCTGCCCCGCAGTCTGCCCAAGCGTCGATCCCGGCGCCTCGCCCCCGGCAAGGGACAAATTGCAGATGCCCGGCGCGCATTCCGCGACATGTTGCGCCGCGACGGTGAGATTTCACGGCTGCCGACACGGCACCGAACACCGCGCGAACGGCGGGTTGTGATGCTGATCGACGTCTCGGGCAGCATGAAGGACGGCACCGAGGGTGCGCTCCGTCTCGCGCATGCGCTGGTTCAGGGCGGGCAACGGGTTGAGTGCTTTACGCTTGGTACGCGCCTAACCCGCGTGACCCGTCCGCTGCGCCACAAGAACCGCGATCAGGCCCTTGCGCTTGCATCGGGACTGGTGGCGGATTGGGATGGCGGCACGCGACTGGGCGAAGCCATGGCCGTTTTTCTGAGCATTCCGCGTTTTGCCGCCCATACGCGCGGGGCGCTCGTCATTGTCGTCTCGGACGGGCTGGAGCGTGGCGGGCCTGAGGCCCTCATTGCCGCCACACAGCGCCTGCAATCGCTGGCGTGGTCGACGCTCTGGCTGTCGCCTCTGGCCGCCGACCCGGCATTCCGCCCTGAAACCGGGGCCATGCAGGCCATCCTTCCGATGTTGGATCGGCTCGGAGATGGCAGCACACCGCCTGCCATTGCGGCTGAAATCCTGAACTTTGCCAAGGGTGTGCGCCGATGACTGTTGTTGATGCTCATTTCCATGTCTGGCGGCAACAGGACCTGCCCTGGCTCGATGGGCCGATGCAGCCGCGCATCTTCGGACCCTACGAGCCAATCCGTCGCGATTATCCGATGTCGGAGTACCTTGAGGACATTGCAGGAACGGGTGTGACCAAGTCCGTGTATGTGCAGGCCAACTGGCCGACGGACCGGGCTGAGGATGAGGCCAACTGGATCGAAACACTGGTGTCTGAAACCGGGTGGCCGCATGGTCTGGTGGCTTACGCGGACATGACCGTGCCCGATGTGCGGCGCAATCTTGACCGCTTGATGCGCTTCCCGCGGCTTCGCGGTATCCGTCAGCAATTCCATTGGCACGAGAATCCGGTCTTTCGGTTCGCACCGCACGCTGAACTGTGTCGGGATCCCGTCGTGCAACGCAACATCGCGCGGCTGGCTGACTACAATCTGGTCTTCGATCTTCAGGTCTTTGCGTCGCAGATGGCCGGAGCCTGCATTTTGGCCGATGCCTGTCCTGACGTGACCTTTGTATTGCAACATGCCGGCATGCTCGAAGACACGTCCGAAACAGGCCGCGCCGCGTGGCGTGAGGCCATGCAAGACCTCGCGCGCCGACCCAATGTGGTTTCGAAACTGTCAGGCTTCGGAACGTTTCAACACCGGCTGGACCCGGACCTCATCGGATGGCTCACATCAGAGACCGTGGCGCTGTTCGGGGCCGACAGGTGCCTCTGGGGTTCGAACTTTCCAATCGAAAAGCTCTGGACCGACTACAAAGCGCTGTTCAACGCACATCGCGCCGCTGCGGGCGGGCTGAGCGACGCGGAACAAAAATCAATATTCAATGACACGGCCTGCCGTGTCTATCGGCTGAAATAACTGGCGTCTGAAATGACTGGGAGGGCGATGTAATGGGCTTGGAAATCAAAATTCTCGACTACGGGGATATCGAGCTGGAATCGAGTTTTCTGGTGCTCGCGCGCGATTGCGGGCGCACACGACGGGTCCCAGTCTATGGGTTTCTGATCCTTGGCGGGCAATATCCGATCGTCGTCGATACCGGCTATCGTGACAATGCGATCATGGAAACGCTGGGCATGCGCGGGCTGCAATTCCACGAGAACATGATCGAACGGCAACTGGCGAACCACGGCGTCAAACCCGGCGATGTGCGCTATGTGCTGCACACCCATCTGCACATCGATCACGCAGGCAAAGACGACCACTTTTCGATGAACACCACGGTTGTCATCAACCGGCGCGAGCTTGAATATTCCGTGTCCGGGCTGATGCACCCGCAATATCCCAAGCCCGACATCATCCATCTGGTCGAGCGTTTGCACCACCCCGGTGCCTTGCGTCTTGAGGACCTCGAAATCTCAGGGCCGGTCGAACTGATCCCCGGTGTCTTTCTGGAAGCGGCCGGCGCGCATACCGAAGGGTCGATGAACGTGCATGTCGATACGGATGAAGGCCGCGCGACCATTTGCGGCGACGTCATCTATGACTTCAATGACCAGATCATTGATCCGATCCATTCGTTTGGCCCGGAAGAGTACCAAGTGACCGGAAACCACGGAAACACCAAGCGGCAGGAAAAAGGGGCGATCCGCAAGCTGATGCACTCCAAGGCGAAGTTCCTGCTGCCGGTTCACGACAAGCCAGCGATGATCGCAAACGGTCGTGTGGTCGGACGGTTGGACATGGCCATCCCCGGCCCGGTCAGCCAGTCGGTCCCCCGACGCGACTGGTTCCCGGCCTGAGGAGAACGAAATGGCCCATGACGCCCTCGACCCCGCATTCAGCGCGCTGATTGACGCAAACGCACCCGTTCGGCAGGCGGGTTCCGGCTTTACCTTTACCGAAGGTCCGATCTGGCATCCGTCTGAACACTACCTTCTGTTCTCTGACATGCCCGGGGATGTGCGCCGTCGCCTTGATCGTGCCGGTGTCAGGGAGGTCCTGCGCCCCTCCCACAAGGGCAACGGCATGACTTATGATGCCGACCTCAACCTGCTGGTCTGTGAACACGCAACCTCAAGCGTGACCCGGCTTCGGCCCGATGGCCGCCGCGAAGTCCTCGCAACCCATTTCGAGGGGCGCGAACTGAACTCGCCCAATGATATTGTGGTCAAGTCCGATGGTTCCATCTGGTTCACCGATCCCTGGTACGGGCGCATGCCCGGTTTTGGCGTCGAACGGCCACGTGATCTGGGCTGGCAAGGCGTGTTCCGCCTGCCGCCAAACCACAAGCCGGGGGACGAGCCGCAACTGGTGGTGGATCGTTATTTGTTCACGATGCCCAATGGCTTGTGCTTTTGCCCCACCGAAGCGTTACTGTATATCAACGACACAGAGCAGGCCAACATCCGCGTTTTTGACGTGGACGGGTCGGGTAAGTTGTCCAATGGTCGGGTGTTTGCCTCGGGCATCCGCGACAGCCTGAAACCCGGCGTTCCCGATGGCATGAAATGCGATGCGCAAGGCAATGTGTGGGTCACGGCACCGGGTGGCCTCTGGGTCTATGCTCCGACCGGAAAGCTGATCGGCAAGGTTTCGATCCCGGAACAAAGTGCCAATCTGCATTGGGGTGGCGAAGACTGGCGCACGCTTTACGTCACGGCGACAACCAGTGTCTACGCCGTGCCGGTCAAGATCGGCCCCCGCAATGAGCCGTTCATGCGCGCTCGCAAGGCCACGTCTTCGGCCGCCGCTTCGTCGCAAGTCAGTGGAGGGCAAGACCCGCTCAGGCTTGATGCGTCACGCTGCGCCCTGATCATTCAGGACATGCAGAATGACGTGGTCATGGAAGGGGGCGCATTCGCCGCCTCAGGCAGTCCGCAGCATTGCCGCGACCAGAACGCGATTGCCAACGTCATGCGGCTTGCAGCCCGCTGCCGTGAACTGGGCATTCCCGTGATCCATGTGCATTTTCTGGTCAACCCCGGCGCGCCCGGTCTGACCCTGAACGCACCCTTGTTCGAAAGCACCGTTGATGAAAACGCGCTGGTGCGTGGTACATGGGGCGGTGCACCGGTCGAAGGGTTGGAACCGCAGCCCGGTGACCACGTCGTCGAAAAGATGCGCATGAGCGCCTGGGAAGGCTCGTCACTTGAGACAGTGCTCAAGGCCGAGGGGCGCGACATCATCATCGAAACCGGAGCATGGACAAACATGTCGATCGAACACACGGCCCGCACCGGAGCGGACAAGGGCTATGTCATGGTCATTCCCGAAGACGGCTGTTCCACCATGAATGCCGATTGGCACCGGGCAAGCATCGATTATGCGCTGCAAAATGTGTCGCTTGTGACCAACACGGAACAGGTGATCCGTGCTCTGGTTTAGATGTTGAGGCCCGGAACCCTTCAGAGCAAATTATGGATGGGCGAAGGATTGTGTGCGGCATGGTGGACAGTACCCGGCCGACCATTGCAACAGGGCGTTGCGCGACAGGCGTTCAGGTCAAAAGCGCATACAATCAGTCCATCTTCATGGCTTCGGTTTCAATATTGATCACGACCTCATCCCCGACCAGGCCGTTGTCCACGCCATAGGTCATGCCGAAATCACTGCGCTGGATCGTTGTTGTCATGGACAGGCCCAGCACCTCGCGCTTGTGGCCGAACGGGTAGGCCGCAGATTTGTTCAGCGTCACATCCAGCGTCACCGGCAGTGTCACGCCGATGATCGTCAGGTCTCCGGTCACGGTGCCCTTTGTGTCGCCGGCGGGTGTGCCCGCGCTGGCAACAAAGGTGATTGCAGGATGATCCGAAACATTCAGGAACGAACCGCTGCGCACATGGCGATCCCGGGCATCGTGAAAGGTTTGTACCGTCGCTGCATCGATTGCCACCCTGACATCGCTCAGGTCCTGCGTATCGACGTCATAGATAAAGCTGCCGCTCATGCCGGTGAAAAGACCCAGCGTCTTGGCGTAGCCGACGTGGTCAACGGTAAAGTAAATAGAAGTATGTTCCGGATCGAGTTCGTAGCGTGCCGGATCCGCCCAAGCGGTTGCGGTCTGCGTGACGAAAAGAGCGGTAGCAGATAGGAGTGTTCGCATCATGTCATATGTCCTTTTCTGGTTCGGGCCTGCGATTTGCCGGATAACGGTCTCGCCACACCTTGCGCGTGATATAGTTGTGCTACCACGGGATTTAGAGCATCGGACGTAAAAGGCAGGTTTTATCGAATGACGGTCCGGGAATTGCGATGCGCGGGCCGGTGCGCCGCACCCTTCCCAGTACCCGGCCAGTCTTGCCCTTGGATCGAATTCTGACCGATACGCCGGGCAAGGTGCATGGATTGAGTGTTGTGAACACCGCGGCGGTGGCCATCGCGTCAGACCACTTGCCACTGAAGGCAATTGTCACAGTTCCGTGACATACTGAACAATCCACTCGCACTTGATGAAA
>CAYGQZ010000006.1:0-5627 GCA_964352055.1 uncultured Rhodobacterales bacterium | reverse complement strand
AGGCAATTGTCACAGTTCCGTGACATACTGAACAATCCACTCGCACTTGATGAAAATACGGTTTTCGATTCCGCCCGCAGGTCTAAGTATCGAAGGAGGCATCGAAAGTTCATATGTTCCGCAGTTCACCGCATATTGTCGCTGATACGCTCGCGCAGCGCCCACCAGTCAGTTCATTTCTGGCTGTTGCTGCGGGTATTGGCCTGCTGCTCTCTGTGGCCGCATTATATGTGTTCGGCGCAATCACTGTGCCGCTTATGGTCTATGCCACGGCCGTGTTGATCGCGGGATACGGGTTGGTTCACAGCTATCAGCATGCGCGGCTAGGCCTGTGCAACTCCGTGACATTGTTACGGGCCGCGATGGTGGCCTTTGTCGCCGGGGCTGTATTGGTACCGAACACGCCGGTTTGGACATTGTTTGGTGTGGCCGTTCTGGCATTTGCGCTGGATGGCGTTGACGGGTGGCTGGCGCGCCGTGCGGGCCTTGTGTCGGATTTCGGGGCGCGCTTTGACATGGAGGTCGACGCAGGCTTTGGTGCGGTGCTTTCCCTGTGGCTGTTGACAAGCGGAACGACGGGCCCCGAAATTCTGGTGTTGGGTTTCATGCGCTATGCGTTTGTTGCCGCATCCTGGATATGGCCCGCGTTGCAGGCACCGCTGCCGCAGGTGTTCCGCCGCAAGGCGATCTGCGTGGTTCAGATCGCGGCACTGATCATTTTGATATTTCCCCTGACGCCGCAGGCGATTGCCTTGCCGATCGGGATTATGGCCGCCCTTTTGCTATGCTGGTCATTCCTCGTTGATATCCGCTGGCTGACAGGCCGCACTGCATGAAACGGGTATTTTTGCTGACATGTGCGGCGGTTGTTGTCTTTGCTGTTTTGGTGTTGCCAAACCATCCAGGGACCATGTCATGGTCTGCCCTTTATCGGTGGCCGCTGGAATTGCCTGTGCTGCTGCTGGGCATGGTGGCGGTCGGGCGGCGCATGGGCATCACTTATGCAGTCGCTTTCCTGCTGCTGATTTCGGTTGTCATCAAAGTCGCTGACTATGGGATGTTCAGTGCCTTCAACCGAACGTTCAATCCGGTCCTTGATACGTTTCTGATCGGCGCGGGCCTGTCCCTGGTGCAGGACAGTATCGGCGGATTTCTGACCATCATGGCCGTTATGGGCATCGCAGTCGCGCTGGTCTTGTTGTTCGTGCTGCTTGAGCGCAGTTTGCGGTGCTGGGCCAATCTGGCGCCTGATCGGCCGCTGCGCATTTCGGCGGCAGTTCTGGCAATGGTGGGTGCAGGTTGGGCCGTCGCGGATGCAGGCCATCACCTCGAATACTGGCGCTTTGACCAAAGCCCGCCCGGAACAGCCTGGACAACGCGCCTGACCGTCAAACGCGGGATCGAGGTACGGCAAACCGCCACCGAACTTGTCCGCTTTGCAGAAGACGCAAAAAGCGATGTCTACGCCGATGCCAGCGGTTTGCTGAACGCACTAGAGGGGCGGGACGTGATCCTGATCTGGATCGAAAGCTATGGGCGGGCCAGTTTTGACAATCCGCTTTATGCCCCGACGCATCTGGAGACATTGCGTGCTGCCGAAGCCGAGATCGCGCAAACCGGGCTTGCGATGAAAAGCGGTTGGCTCACCTCGCCCACGTCAGGTGGCCAAAGCTGGTTGGCCCATGGCGCGCTGGCAAGCGGTCTTTGGACATCGGACAACGGGCGCTATAATGCGATGCTCGCAAGCGGTCACAAATGGCTTTTCCACTTTGCGCAGGATGCCGGGTACCGCACCTCAGCCATTATGCCCGCAATCACTGTGGGCTGGCCGGAAAGTCTGGCCATGGGGTTTGATCTGGTCATTCCAGCGGCGGACATCCCCTATGAGGGCGAACCGTTTCGCTGGGTGACGATGCCAGATCAGTTCACCTTGGCCACTTACGCCTCACTGTTGCCTGCGGACTTACAGCCGGATTTCGTGCAGATCGCCCTGATCTCGTCCCATGCGCCCTGGACACCGATCCCGGACATGGTGCCCTGGGATACTGTGGGCGACGGCACTGTGTTCAACGAGATGGCGGGACGCGGGCCAGACCCAAAGGCGCTTTGGCGGGACAGGGATGCCGTCCGCGATGCGTATCGCCGGTCGGTCGATTATTCACTGCGGGCTGCGTTTTCGCATGTGGCCCGGCTGGGCGAGGCCGCACCACTGGTCATCGTGGCGGGTGATCATCAGGCCGCAGGTTTTGTCGCGGGCAGTGACAACATGGATGTGGCGGTTCACATGATCGGGCCACCCGAGGTTCTGGCGCGCATTGACCATTGGGACTGGACCGATGGTCTGATCCCTGCCCGCGATAGCCCGGTTCGTCGCATGGATACGTTTCGCAATGCGTTTCTTGACGCATTCACCAATGCACAGGTTTCCGAGATGGTAGCGCAATGAAACTTTGGGCCAAACTTCTGATCTCTATCGGTTGCCTCAGCGCATTGGTTTGGTGGACGGATGCTGCGGACGTGTTGACGCGGTTGCAAGGCGCGGAGGCGACATGGATTACGCTGGCGGTGCTGGCACTCACGATGGCTACGTTGTCGATGGCGCGCCGGTGGCAAATCGCGGCCGCCGCGTTTGATCTGCGTTTGAGCTATTCTTTTGCCTTGCGTGAATACTACCTGGCCCAGTTGATAAATTCGGTCCTTCCAGGCGGCGTTGCCGGCGATGTGACCCGCGCCGTCCGTGCCCGATCGGGCGCGGATCTGTCGCGGGCCGCCCAATCCGTGATGGCAGAACGGCTGCTTGGGCAAATCGCAATTCTTGCGCTCATGTTTGCGGGTTTTGCCGTGGCGCTGGCAGTGCCAAACGGGCCCGATTGGGTCCGATTGGGCTGGACAATTGTCGTGATTCTGACTGGCGGTGCGGTGGGGGCATGGCTGGTGGCGCGGCGCAATCATGCGGCAGGCCGCTTTATCGCCGTGGTCCTTGCGCTGATGCACCGCCCTTCAATGATCCTGCTTGGGGTTATCACCACAAGTTGCCTGATCTTTGGCTTTTACGCTTCTGCCCGAGCAATTGGCGTCGCCATCCCGGTGGCAGGGTTGGCCACACTGATCCCGCTGATACTGTGTGCCATGTTGATCCCGCTGTCGGTTGGCGGCTGGGGTTGGCGTGAAGGGGCTGCAGCGGCCCTCTTTCCCATCATTGGCGCGCCCGCCAGCGCCGGTGTCGCCACTGGCATTATCTACGGCGTCGTCGCCTTTGTCGCGGTGCTACCCGCCGTAGCCATCCTGCTCACTCAGAGCTTTTCCGAAACTCTCTCACCTGAAGGGAAATCAGACATCCCATGACACAACCTGCACACCTCACCCGCCGTTTCTTTTTGCAAACAAGTGGCGCAGGGCTGGTAACAGCCGCTGCGGGCGTGCCCGCCTTTGGGGCCACGGCCGTCAATTTTCAACTGTCCTGGCTGCATTCTGTTCAGTTTGGCGGCAGCTATATCGCCACGAACAAGGGGTATTGGGCCGATCAGGGCCTTGATGTGTCTCTCTCCCAAGGTGGGCCGAACGCCCCTGTTGAGCCGCCTGTCGTATCCGGCACTGCACTGGTCGGCATCTCGGCCGCCGATTACACCGCCGCCGCCGTGGCGCAGGGCGCACCGTTCAAGATCATTGCGGTCGCCATGCAGAAAAACCCGTTCGCGATCGCCTCACTCTCGGGCAATCCGGTAAACACGCCTGCGGACCTCGTCGGCAAGCGGATCGGCATGGCGGTGGCCAACACGCCGGTGCTGCAAGCGCTGTGCACGCTGAACGGCGTCGATATCAACGCAATCGAGATCGTGCCGACGCAATACGATCCGGCCCCACTGGTCAGCGGGCAGGTCGATTGCCTCTTGTGCTGGGAAACGGATCTTCCGGTTGCGATGACCGTGCAGGGGGTCGACAACACGACGATGTTGATGGCTGATCATGGATATGCGCTGCATTCCCAGACCTACATCGCAACCGAAGATGCAATTGCAAATCGCCGCGCCGACCTCATTGCCCTTCTGAAAGGCGAGGTGATGGGCTGGAACGATTACCTCGCCGACACCGATGCCGCCGCAGCGTTGGCGGTCGAGATGTTCCCGGATGCGGGCCTTGATCTGCAAACGCAGGAGTTGCAGGCCGCGCGCCAGGTGCCCTTGATGTTCTCTGATCTGACAACCGCGAACGGGTTTGGCTGGTTCACCGATGAAACCGTCGCGGCGAACATTGAAACCTTGGCTTTGTTGGGTCGCGATGTTTCCGCAGGCCTTTGGGACCGGTCTCTGCTCGAAGAGGTGCATGGTTGATCCATACCGCTTGCCAAAGCATGATTGGGGTCGACATAAACTGCGCTGGCATCAGCAAGGACTTTGGCGCGACGCAGGCGGTGGCACCTTTTTCCGTGACAATGAGAGCGGGACAGACCACCGCGCTGGTCGGTCCGTCCGGCTGTGGCAAGTCCACAATCCTGCGCATGATCGCGGGGTTGGACAGGCCAGACAGCGGGACGATCACCCTTGGAACAGAGCCGCCAAAGGCCGTGGCCCGACGCGGCGGGCTTGCCATGGCGTTTCAGGATCCGTCGCTGCTGCCCTGGCGCAGTGTGCGTGCCAATATCGCACTTGGTGCCGAGCTTGCGCGTAAACCCGCGACCGAGGTTGACGCCCTGATCGACCTTGTCGGCCTGAGTGGATTTGCCGACCACAGGCCTGCCGAGTTGTCAGGCGGGATGCGACAACGCGCAGCCATCGCGCGCAGTCTCATTTCCGCTCCGCAGGTGTTGCTGTTGGATGAACCCTTTGGTTCCGTCGATGCAATGACGCGTCGGCGGCTGAACGTGGAATTGCCGCCCTTGTGGCGGTCGCGGGGCACCACCGTCGTGCTGGTCACCCACTCGGTGCAAGAAGCGGTGCTTTTGTCAGATCGGGTTTTGGTCCTGTCACCCCGGCCCGCGTCCGTCATTGCAGACATTTCAATTGATCTTGGCGGTGCCCGCGACAACCGCCTGACACAAACCGCAGAGTTCAATGTTCAGTCACAAAGAGTCTTTTCCGCATTGGAAAGATCAGCGTGAGCATGGTGCGCGCGGTGCTGTGGACCTGCCTCGCCATCCTGATTTGGGAAGGCATCGCGCGCAGTTTCTCCGATAACCCGCTGATCAGTTCTCCGGTCGCGATTTTTGCATACGTCCTTGAGAACATGGCGCTGCTGTGGCGTGCGGTTGCGGAAACGTCGGCGAATGCGGCGTGGGGATTTTTCTGGGGCAATCTTGCCGCAGTGGTCATGGGCGCAATGATCATGATCCTTCCCCGCAGCGAAAGACTTGTTTCCGCGCTTGCGCTGCTCTTGTTCTGCATCCCTTTGATCGCCAGCGGGCCCATCCTGCGCGTCTTGTTCGGGTCAGGTGCCGGCCCCCAGATCACGCTGGCGGCTTTGGCCGTTTACTACACGACGTTTCTTGCACTTGTGATCGGCCTGAAGGCCGTGCCGCAGGCCTGGACAGACCTGATGAGAGTTTATCAGCGTGGCCCAGTATCAACCCTGATCCGCGTCAGGGCCCGTGCCAGTCTGCCGTATCTGTTTGTCGGATTGCAGATCAGCGC
>CAYGQZ010000005.1:37674-42652 GCA_964352055.1 uncultured Rhodobacterales bacterium | reverse complement strand
GGGCGCGACCTGCCTGCGGGCGCTGAAAATGCCATGGAGCTGTGGCGCGGTTTCATCGAGGATCAGGCCGGCGGGACCCTCGAAAACCTTGGTGACATTCTTGAGGATCAAAGTGCCTTTGCCCGTTTTGCCCGGCAAATGATCACGGATCTGGGCTATGGCGACCAATTGGGGGATGACCCCGATCAGATCGACGAGGATCAGGAAGATCAGGCGGAAGAGGGTCAGGACGAAGATCAGGACCCCGACAGCACCGGCCAGGACGATCAGGAACAGGACGAGCAGGAAGGTACTCCAGAGCAGTCCCAGGAAGAGCAGCAGGATGCGTCGCAGGCTCAGGTCTCCATGGATGACATGGCCGATCAGGAAATGGGCGAAGAGGCCGAGATGCCCGATGGCGAAGCCCCGCTTGAGCCCCCTGCCCCGCAGCCCGTCTCTGAGGCGGACCCGGATTATCGGGTGTACCTTGATACCCATGATGAGGAGATCAAGGCCGAAGACCTTGCCGAGCCCATCGAGTTGGAACGGCTTCGCGCCTATCTGGACCAGCAATTGGAACCGCTTAAAGGGGCCGTGAGCCGACTGGCCAACAAATTGCAGCGCCGACTGCAGGCGCAGCAAAACCGGTCGTGGGAGTTCGATCTCGAAGAAGGCACGCTTGATGCCGGACGCCTTGCCCGGATCGTAGCCAATCCGACAACGCCGCTGTCCTTCAAGGTCGAAAAAGACACCGAGTTCCGCGATACATGCGTCACGCTGCTTCTGGACAATTCCGGCTCGATGCGCGGGCGGCCCATTTCGATTGCCGCGATTTGTGCCGATGTTCTGGCCCGCACCCTGGAGCGTTGCAACGTCAAGGTCGAAATCCTTGGCTTCACCACCCGTGCCTGGAAGGGCGGGCTGGCCCGCGAAGCATGGCTCAACGATGGTCGTCCCACACAACCCGGGCGTCTCAATGATCTGCGCCATATCATCTACAAATCCGCTGACGCGCCATGGCGGCGGGCGCGGCCCAATCTGGGTCTGATGATGAAAGAAGGCTTGCTGAAAGAGAATATCGACGGCGAAGCGCTCGAATGGGCCCATCGCCGAATGGTTGGTCGCCCTGAGGCCCGCAAGATCCTTATGGTGATCTCTGACGGTGCGCCCGTGGATGACAGTACTCTGTCCGTCAATCCGGCCAATTATCTTGAAAAACATCTGCGCGATGTCATCGCCATGGTGGAACGCAAGCGGCAGGTCGAACTGCTGGCCATCGGGATCGGGCACGACGTGACCCGCTACTATGATCGCGCCGTTACCATCACAGATGTGGAACAACTGGCCGGTGCGATGACGGAACAACTGGCTGCACTGTTCGACAGCGACCCCAGGGCCCGGGCCCGCGTCATGGGCATACGTCGCGTCAGTTGAACCCGACCCTTCGGGGAGGATTTTTTGGAACAGAGAAAAGGGACCGGACATGTTTCAAAGCTTTGAGGTCACCGCCCGCCCGGAGCAGGGCCCCCCCCGTCTGGCTGGCTTGCGCATTGAACTGGAGGCCGAGGCGTTGGATGGCTTTCTTGTTCCACGCGCCGATGCCCATCAGGGCGAATATGTCTCCCCTCGGGATGAGCGGCTGGCATGGCTCACCGGTTTTACCGGGTCTGCCGGGTTTTGCGCGGCCCTGCGCGATGTTTCAGGCGTGTTCATCGATGGGCGTTACCGCACGCAGGTCAAATCCCAGGTTGCGGCAGATTATATGCCTGTGCCCTGGCCGGAAACGTCACTTGCAGACTGGCTGAAGGAACAATTGCCGCAAGGCGGGCGCGTTGGTTTTGATCCGTGGTTGCATACGCCGGGCCAAATCGAGCAAAGCCGCGAAGGTTTGCAGGGATCTGACATTTCACTTGTTGAGGTGGACAACCTTGTTGATCGCATATGGGCAGGCCAACCTGCTCCGGCTGCTGCACCGGCCAAGGTCCATCCGATTGAATTTGCTGGAGAAACTCACGCAGACAAACGCACGCGCCTTGCCGAAACCCTGCGCAAGGACGGCGCAAGTTCCTCAGTGATCACCTTGCCAGACAGCCTGTGTTGGTTGCTCAACATCCGTGGTGCTGACATTCCGCGCAATCCAATTGCGCAAGGCTTTGCCACTTTGCACCAGGATGGCACGGTCGACCTGTTCATGGCGCCTGAAAAGCTAACCGAAATCCGCGACCACCTTGGGCCGGACGTGAACTGCCATGCGCCGGACGCCTTCCTGCCGCATCTCGAAGGGTTGGCGGGTCCCGTGCAGCTTGACAAGTCCACCGTGCCTGTACGCGTCGCAAACATCATCGGCGACCGGGTAAAATGGGGCGCCGATCCATGCGCGCTGCCCAAAGCTTGCAAAAACCCGGCGGAAATCGCGGGCAGCGCCGAAGCCCATTTGCGCGATGGTGCCGCCGTTGTCGAATTGCTGACCTGGCTAGACGCACAGGCACCCGGCACGCTGCATGAAACGCAGGTGGTTACTCAACTCGAGACCATGCGCCGCCGCGACAATGCATTGCAGGACATCAGCTTTGAGACCATTGCAGGCACCGGCCCGAATGGTGCGATCATGCATTACCGCGTCACAGAGCAGACCGACAGCCTGCTTGAAGACGGGCAACTCATCGTGCTCGACAGCGGTGGCCAATACCTCGATGGCACCACCGATATCACCCGAACCATCGCGATCGGAACGCCTCCGGCAGAGGCACGCAGGGCCTTCACCCGCGTGTTGATGGGCATGATCGGGATGTCCCGGCTGCGCTGGCCCAAAGGGCTTGCAGGGCGCGATATCGAAGCCATCGGACGAGCGCCCTTGTGGTATGCGCATCAGGACTTTGATCATGGGCTGGGGCACGGCGTCGGCGCGTATCTGTCGGTGCACGAAGGCCCCCAGCGCCTCAGCCGGATCAGCCATGTGCCGATTGAGCCAGGCATGATCCTGTCCAATGAACCCGGTTACTACCGCGAAGGGGCCTTTGGCATACGGATCGAAAACCTGATCGTGGCCGAAGTGGCTGAGGTCCCTCCGGGCGGAGACGCCCATCGCGAGATGTTAAGCTGGCGGACCCTGACTTTTGCGCCGATTGACCGGACTCTCATCGACGTCGGTGTGCTGGACGCTGAAAGTCGTGCCTGGATCAACGCCTATCATGCTGAAACTTCAGAGAAAATTGGTCCACGCGTGTCCGAACCCGCGCGCGCATGGCTGAAACATGCAACTGCGCCGCTCTGATACTGGAAGAGTGGCCGCGCCTCTGTTAAAGCAAGGTTATTGACGTAGACGTTCAGCAGGAATGGAGACCCACGCATGGCAGATCACATCATGATCCGCAAAGCACCCGGAACATGGACGGTGCGCGCTGGCGGCGCTGTGCTGGGCGAAAGCGCGAACGCGCTGGAGTTGACCGAAGGCGACTACCCCTCCGTCATCTACTTCCCGCGTGAGGACATTGCCATGGCCTTTCTGGACCAAACAGACAAGAGTACCCATTGCCCTCATAAGGGCGATGCAAGCTATTTCTCCGTCGTCACAAAGTCGCAAACGCTGCAAAATGCAGTGTGGAGCTATGAGGCCCCCAAAGAGGGCGTTGCACGGATCAAGGGTCACCTCGCATTTTACACAGGTGACACGATCACCGTCGAAGAAATCTGATCATGACAGGGTCGGCGGGTGGGCGCCTTTTGCGCGTCGCGCAAAACAGAACACACGGCGACGTCAGCTATGCTCCTCCGCAGCCGTAGCGGCCAGAGCGCGGTTATAGGCTTTCAAAGCGTCCACGTGAAACAGTGCCCCACGAAGCTCGGGCGCATTCCCTTCCCCCGTCAAAGTCACAACCGGTATGAACGGCACCATAGCGCGGTCAAAGATGGGCAAGGCAACTTCCAGGGTTCCACTGGCGTCCACATAGATCGCCTCACCGATCATCTCCCAACACCGGTCCTGATCAGCTGATCGTGGATGATCCAGAGGGCGCATCACCGTGCGGATCGGAAACATGGCAGGAAGATAGGCTTGCGGTCCCGCAGCCAGGTGAACCCCGCGCCGTTCCAGTTGCGTCAAAAAGAAACTGCGGTGCACCAGTCGCGAGGCCAGTGCTGTCGACATCGAAACCGCAACCATCACGGCCAGCCCCGTTTGCCAGTCGCCTGTCAACTCGAATACGATCAAGGTTGTCGAGATGGGCGCACCCAACACAGCCGCCGCCACGGCGCCCATGCCCGCCAGCGCGTAAAGTGTGACAGAGCCGGACACATCCGGAAACCAGCCAGTCGCAATCAATCCAAAGGCCAGCCCGGTAAGTGCGCCCAGCATCAACGAGGGCGAAAACACCCCACCGCCCATCCGGCCCGCCATCGTGATCGCCACCGCCGCTGTTTTCAGAACGGCAAAGACCAAGGCCTCGTTCAGGGCAAGCTGCCCTGTCAAAGCAAGTGTGGTCGTCTCGTAGCCCACACCGATGATGTGCGGAAAGAAGATTGCGATGCCCCCCAGCATGGCCCCGGACACCGCAGGGCGCAGCCAGCGCGGCATACCCGTCCGCTCTTGCAGGGACGTGCCAAGGTCATCTGTCCAGAAAATCGCCCGCATCAGCACAACGGCAACCAGCCCGGATATCAACCCAAGGATCAGAAATGCGGGCAGTTCCTGGTAGAACGCCAGAGCATTCGTCTCCGGCAATTTGAATTGCGCAACATCACCGAATTCGAGGCGGCTGATCACGGTGCCTGCCACGCTGGCAATCACGATCGGGGCAAAAGCGTGCACCGCGAAATGGCGCAGCACCACCTCAAGAGCAAAAAGAGCGCCCGCAATCGGCGCGTTGAAACTGGCCGAAACAGCCGCCGCAACCGCACACCCCAGCAAATCACGCCCAGTGATCCCATCGGCTTTGATCCAGCGGGACACTTTGGTGGAAATGACTGCCGCCAAGTGCACCACGGGCCCTTCCCGGCCCGT
>CAYGQZ010000005.1:29763-37574 GCA_964352055.1 uncultured Rhodobacterales bacterium | reverse complement strand
GCAATGAACCAAAACTGAACCTTGCCCGGCCCCTGGTGGCGCAGGATCATCCAGCCGTCTTTGCAGGCGGTCAGCGCCTGATCAAATTGTTGCGAAAAGTAACGGCGTCGCGGAGCGGACATGAGATGCACGGGGGTAAAAGAGCATTTGATCCCTTCGTCTTAGGCCATGCGCCCCGGTCTGGAAAGCCCGCGCCCCCAAGTTCCGCACTGGTGTGACGATTCAAACGTTCAAAAGGGCGCGTGCTGCACCGCGTGCCTCTTGTGTAATCGTATCGCCTGACAGCATCCGGGCAATTTCGTCCACCCGGTCGGCTGGGGCCAAGTGCACAACGTTCGAGGTCGTCATGCCGTTGGACACCTGCTTTTCCACACGCCAGTGATGTGCCCCAAGGGCCGCCACTTGCGGCGAATGGGTCACCACCAAGACTTGACCATCCTTTGCAATGGATGCCAATCGCCGGCCCACCGCATCTGCGGTGGCACCGCCAACGCCCCGGTCAATCTCGTCAAATATCATGGTCAGCCCGGACTGCCCCTTGGTCAGGCAGACCTTGAGGGCCAGCAGAAACCGGCTCAACTCACCACCCGATGCAATCTTGTTCAGCGGGCCAGACGGTGCGCCGGGATTGGTGGCAACCGTAAAAGCGACAGCGTCGACGCCGTCCGGCCCGGCTATGTCTTCGGTAATTTCGGTGACAAAGACCGCGCGCTCCATCTTGAGCGGGGCCAGTTCCGCCATGACGGCGCTGTCAAGTTTTTTGGCCGCCGCTTTGCGCTTCTTGGACAAATCCGCTGCCGCCATGTCATAGGCAGCTTCGGCCGCCACTTTTGCTTTGTTGAGCATTGAGAGATCGGCATCGCCCGCATCCAGAGCAGCCAATTTGGTGCGCAAGCCATCCGCAAATGCAGCCAGATCATCGGACGCAACCTGATGTTTGCGCGCCAGCCCACGAATATCAAACAACCGTTCCTCGGTCTCTTCCAACTCTCTGGGATTGAAATGCAGGCGGTCCATCGCGACGACGATGCCTTCCATTGCTTCGTCCAGTTCGACCATCACCCGACCAAGGGCGGACAAAGGCGCATCCAGATGTCCCTCTGCCTTGTCCGCAACACTGTCGAGCCATTTGAGCGCGTCACTGACGGACCCTTCGGCCCCTTCATTGCCAAGCGCCTGGTAGGCACGCGCCACATCGTTCCGGATGCGTTCCGCGCCCTGCATCAACCTCCGCTGCGTATCGAGTTCGGCATCCTCGCCCGGTAGCGGGTCAAGCGCATCGAGTTCCGCCACCGCGTGGCGCAAATACTCTTCCTCCGCGCGGATCTCTGCCATTGCCGCTTCAGCTTCGGCCAGAGCCTTGCGTGCTTGCCCAACGGCCCGCCAGGCAGTCCGTGTCTCGGCGCGCGCGCCAGACACATCCGCAAATTCATCCAGAATATCGCGGTGACCCCGCGGATTGAGAAGTCCGCGATCATCATGCTGGCCGTGCAACTCGATCAAAGTATCCGACAGTGCCCGGAGCACTTCACCGGAACAGCGCCGATCATTGACCCAGGCTGTCTTGCGGCCCTCTGCCGTGTTGACACGGCGCAGGATCAACTCGTCATTGCGCGGCAATCCCGCCTCTTGCAGCACCAATTGCGCCGGATGATCCTCGGTCAGGTCAAACCACGCCGTCACCTCGCCCTGCACTGCGCCCTGCCGGACCAGATCCGCACGCCCCCGCCAGCCCAGCACAAAACCCAGACTGTCGAGCAATATGGATTTCCCTGCCCCGGTCTCGCCCGTCAACACGTTCAAACCGGGCTGAAACGCAAGTTCCAGCCGGTCAATGATCAGCATGTCCGAGATATCAAGACCGCGCAGCATATACGTCCACCAGAATGGCCTGAGCCAACACGCCGCCTAAATCCAACGACCCTTGATCATCTGGCGATAGATTTGACGCAGCCAGCCATCGCTGAACGGTCCGGGCTCCAACCCGTTTCCGGCCAACAAGTTAAAGCTGTCCTGATACCATTCCGATGACTGAAAGTTATATCCAAGAATCGCCGCAGCGGTCTGCGCCTCGGCTGGCAAGCCAAGCGACAGATAGCTTTCGACCAGGCGGTGCAACGCCTCCGGCGTATGTGTGGTGGTCTGGAAATCCTCTACGACCACACGGAAGCGATTGATCGCAGCCGTGTAACGGCCTCGCTTCAGATAGTACCTTCCAATTTCCATCTCCTTGCCGGCGAGATGATCGAAGGCGAGGTCGAATTTCAGGATTGAGGACTTGGCATATTCGCTGTCCGGATACCGCTCGATCACCTCACGCAAGGCTTGCAGAGCCTGAAAGGTCAAACCCTGATCGCGGCCAACCTCGTCAATCTGGTCATAGTAGCTGAGCGCCAACAGATACTGCGCATAAGCCGCGTCATCGTCATCGGGGTAGAAATCAATAAAGCGCTGCGCGGCAGACCGACTGTTGGGATAATCCTTGTCGCGGTGATAGGAGAACGCCTGCATGATCAAGGCCCGGCGCGCCCAGTCCGAATAGGGATAAAGACGCTCGATCTCAGAAAAATAATAGGCCGCTTCGTCCGGATTGTTGTTGTCCAACTCGAACTCGCCCCGACCAAAAATTTGTTCGGCTGTAAAGTTGTCAAGCGGGACTTCCTGCCGGTTGAAGAATCCGCCAACCGTCGGGCGACCATTTCCCCCGCAGGCGGCAAGTCCACCCACCATCGCCATGACAAGAGTCAGGCGTATCATGGAATTGCCTCGGATCATGCCTTGCCACCCCCAAAGATGCCTTTCGACGCCCCTTTTCCGGGCTGTTGGACATTCTCTAGCACATTAGTTCCACGGGGGAAAATGACGAATTCGCTTCGCGTCACGCAACGGCCGGTATCTGTTCATAAACCAAGCCATGACCAGGCAGGCGGGACATGGTTCTTGTGTCACAGGTCACCATCCGAACAGCACCGGGCGTCGCAAAGAGTTTGCGCAGAAGTTGATTGGTCAGTGCATGCCCCGCGCGGACGCCGACATAATGTCCCATCAGCGGCGCACCGGCCAGGGCAATATCGCCCAATGCATCAAGCATCTTGTGGCGTACAGGCTCGTCCGCATGGCGCAAACCACCGGGGCTCGACACGTGATCGCCGTCAAAGACCACCGCATTTATGCCAGGATGGCCACCCAGCGCCTGACCGTTGGCCTGCATACTCTCGATATCGCCCTTGCGGCAGAACGTGCGACTATCACAAAGCTCGCGGGCAAAACTCCCGTTGTGCATGCTGAGGGATTTGTGCTGGCGACCGATGGCCTGGTCTTCGAAATCTATATGAAAATCGATGCGCAGCGTGTCCGAGGGCAATAGCGTCGCGGATGCGCGACCTTGTACCACGCTGACAGGTTTCAGCACCTCATAAGCCCGCACCGGCGCTTCCAGGTTGTGCAAACCGCATTGCATCAGACCGCGCACAAACGCAACGGCGGACCCATCCAGGATAGGCACTTCGGGCCCGTCAATCTCGATCAGGGCGTTGTGGACACCGCAGCCCACAAGGGCTGCCATCAGATGTTCCACTGTACTCACGGTCACACCTGAACCATTGGCAAGGGTCGTGCACAACCGCGAGGGATGCACCACATCCCAGCGCGCAGGCACCAATGTGTCACCCACATCAATATCGGTACGCTGAAACCAGATCCCGTGATCGGCCATGGCCGGACGAATCGTCACGCGCGCAGCTTTGCCCGCGTGCAATCCGCACCCGGCAAAGGAAATTGTCGATTTGACAGTTGTCTGCATGACGCCGACGCGCACCTTTTTCTGACGTGACAGAGGTATGGAGCCGTTGGCCAACACTCAATACAATCTTTGTAACGCTCTGAAACATGGTCGAATCAGATGGGCGATTATGCGCGCAGATGAAATTCGGTCGTTGAATTCACATAGAAAAAGGGCCGCAGCGCTGCGGCCCAGATTTGATTTCCGTCGAAGGTCTTAGTTGGCTTGACGGCGCAGGAAAGCCGGAATTTCGATCCGTTCCTGATCCGGGTCCACCGCTTCGTTTGGCCGTGGTGCCGGGGCTGCAGCTTGACGTTGTACTGGTGGCTGATGACGTACATGGCGTTCAGCGTGGCCTGCTTCGCCAGACCCTGTCATCCGGTTGATCAGGGAATTGATACCGAAACGCTGCTTTTCTCCAGCCGCTGCCGGGGCGTGAGCGGCCGCTGCTTGTGGCTGTCTCGGTGTCGTTGTTGCTTTCTGGGTGGCCGCACGAAGACGCGCCAAAGCTTCGGGTGTCGGTGTGCCGGGCGCTGGTGCGCGCGGAGCGACGAACTCTTCCGCATGCGCGGCTTCAGGCTCGGGTGTCGGCTCGAAGGCCGCAACCTGAGGCCGGTATGCTGGCGGGGGCAGGCCGTCATCGGAAGCCTCTTCAACCTCTTCGGCAGAAAAGTCTTCGGCAGAGTTCTCTACGGCAACCGGCTCTGCATTCATCTCGTGGAACAGCGTGGGCTCTTCTGCCGCAGCAGCCACAAGCGCTGGCGCCGGTTCGGCAAAGTCTTCAGCGTCTTGCGCCGCGACTGTCGGGCTCAGCGGGGCGGCCATGCTGCGACGTGGCACAGGAATGTCACTGTTTACATCGCTGGCATCAATGCCAGTGGCTACAACGCTCACGCGCATGACACCTTGCATGTCCGGATCGAGGGTCGAGCCGACAATGATGTTTGCGTCTGGATCTACCTCTTCACGGATCCGGTTGGCCGCTTCGTCCAGTTCGAACAGTGTCAGGTCGTGGGCGCCAGTGATGTTGATCAGCACACCTTTGGCGCCGCGCAGCGAAATCTCGTCCAGAAGCGGGTTCGCGATGGCTTTCTCGGCAGCCTGAACGGCGCGGTCTTCGCCTTCGGCCTCGCCCGTTCCCATCATTGCCTTGCCCATTTCGTCCATCACGGCACGCACATCAGCAAAGTCGAGGTTGATAAGGCCCGGACGGACCATCAAGTCCGTCACACCTTTGACACCTTGGTAAAGAACGTCATCCGCCATCGAGAACGCTTCAGTGAAGGTTGTCTTTTCATTCGCCAGGCGGAACAGGTTCTGGTTCGGAATGATGATCAGCGTATCGACCATCTTTTGCAAGGCTTCAACGCCTTCTTCGGCCTGCTTCATCCGCTTGGCCCCTTCGAACTGGAAGGGTTTGGTCACAACACCAACGGTCAGAACACCCAATTCACGGGCCGCTTGTGCGATGATCGGCGCGGCCCCCGTGCCCGTACCGCCGCCCATGCCGGCAGTGATAAAACACATATGCGCGCCGGCCAGGTGATCGACAATCTGTTCGATGGATTCTTCGGCAGCGGCGGCACCAACACTCGGGCGGGCCCCTGCCCCCAAACCTTCCGTGACCTTGATGCCAAGCTGGATCCGGTTTGCGGCGGCAGATTGCTGCAGCGCCTGCGCGTCGGTGTTGGCGACCACAAACTCGACGCCATCCAGCTCTTTTTCAATCATGTTGTTGACGGCATTGCCGCCCGCACCACCGACACCAAAGACAGTGATACGGGGTTTCAACTCGTCCTGCCCGGGCAGTGAAAGGTTCAAGGTCATCGCAATATCCGCCTGTATTGTTTCCGCGTTCGCGGGTGTTTTTTTGCCTTAATACCCATAAACCTAACGCCTTGTTGCTTATTCGTCACGCAAAAAACTTCATTTTGACGCAAAATATGGGCGATTTCTTGCTCTTGTTCACTCTATGTCCACAATGTTGCCACATCTTGCGGTCACCAATTGTCCCGGAACCATTTGACAGCCCTGCGCAAGCTCCGCTTGGGATAGCGATCATGCGAGATATCGAAATCCCACCACTCGTCCTGTGGATGCGCCGCAAACAGGGCCAGACCAACGGCACTGGCAAAGCTTGGCCCCGTCGCCGCTTGCGGCAATCCATGCACCCGCAGCGGGCGCCCCAGCCGCACCTGCTGGCCGAGGATCCTTGAGGCCAGACCATCCAGTCCGGGGATCTGGCTGCCGCCACCGGTCAGCACGATCTGTTGGCTGGGCAAATGGTCAAAGCCTGCGGCATCCAGTCGGGCACGGACCTCCTCGAGGATTTCCTCGACCCGGGGGCGCATGATTCCGATCAACTCGGCGCGACTGACGGTTCGGCGGTCATGTTCGTAGTCGCCCGTCTCGCCGCCGATCTCGATCATTTCGCGATCATCCATGCCCGTGGCCTGAACGCCGCCGTAAAAGGTCTTGATCCGTTCGGCATTGGACATCGGCACCTGCAAGCCCATCGAAATGTCGCTGGTGACATGATCGCCGCCCATGCGCACGGAATCGGCAAAGATCATGTGTTTTTTCATGAAGATCGATATGCCGGTCGATCCACCTCCGAGGTCGATGCAGGCGGCACCCAGTTCCTGCTCGTCCTCCACCAATGCAGAGATGCCTGCAACATAGGACGACGACGCAATGCCTGCGAGTTCCAGGTCACACCGTTTGATACAATGCGCGAGATGCTGAACCGCAGCGGCATCGACGGTCAACATGTGCATGTCCACGGCAAGCTCGGAGCCCAGTTGTCCACGCGGGTCCGACAGGCCCGAGCGGTGATCCAGCGCAAAGTTGACTGGTTGCGCATGCAGCACCTCACGGCCCTCGCCATAATCCGGCACATCGCAGCGCGACAGAACACGTCCCACATCCGCTTCCGACACGGCCTGCCCTTCGACATCGATGCGCGCATCAAGGCCATAGCTGCGCGGCTCGGCCCCGGCGAGGCAGGCAATCACATGATCCACGCGGATCCCGGCCATTTTCTGGGCCGCTTGCAGAACGGTCCGAATGGCCCGCTCGGTCTCCTGAATTGCGGTGATCTCACCAAAAGTGACGCCGCGCGACCGGGTCGTTGCGGCCCCGATGACACGAAACCCCGACTGTCCGGCCAATGAGCCGATCTCGCCATCTTCGCCAAGGGGCGCATGTGCGTCAAAGCGCAACACGAGACAGGCGATTTTGGAGCTGCCCACATCGAGGATGGCGACCACCCCGCGCTGCATGGCGATCTTGCGCATGTTTCGCATGCTGCGTTGGTTGGAATAAAGATCGGTCATTGCTGCAACTCTTCCCCGGAATTCAACTGACGGATACGCAGCCACTCTTCGGTGGCAGCTGGGTTCATACGCACGGTCGGCCGTCCCTGCAGGCGCAGATCGATCCGCGCGATGTCGCGGCTCAGCACCTTGCGGGTCGGCGTGGCCTCAAGGACGATGACGCGCTCCAACGCGCGCACGGCCCCTTCGGTCGGCAAAAGAATGCGCTGGTTGCGGTCCAGCACCACGTCCCAGCGCCGGTCACCCATGCGCACAAGGCCGCGCAGGCGTTCGCCCAACGGGGCCGCAGCAGACACAAGCTGCATTGCTTCGTCCACATGCTCCGGTGCGCCGGTGCCCGCGATCACGGGCAGTTTCGGGCGCGCGGAACGGTGCGAAATCGGCGCGACGAAAGCGCCCGTATCATCGATCAGTGTCAGCCCTTGGGCCGTGCGCCAGATCGCGACGGGCACGCGCGGGACAACATTCACCTGCAAGACACCGCCTGGACGAATGCGCACCGAAACCTCCTTGATCGGAGGCAGTTCCAGCAACCGGGTCCGGATCTCGGCCGGGTCAAGATCAAAGGACGACAGCGGGAGATCAAGGGGAACGGCTGCGCGAATGGCCTGCGACAGGTCGGCGTCGGCTCCGTCAATGGCCATCAGGTTGACCATGAATTCCGGGCGCTGCTCGATGGCGGTACGGGCCTCGGA
>CAYGQZ010000005.1:6932-29663 GCA_964352055.1 uncultured Rhodobacterales bacterium | reverse complement strand
CGCCTGCTCCGGTGCGAGCGATGTCGGCGTCATACCTGGCTGCGTGTTGGTTTCCAGCAGGATCAGACCATCCACCCCCTTGCCTTCGTCCCAGCGAAAATCCGTCCGGCTCACGCCCCGGCACCCAAGGGCAGCATGAGCGCGCAGTGCGTAGTCCTGACACAGATCGAAAATCTCGACCGGCACATCGGCGGGGATCACATGACGAGATCCGCCGGGTTTGTACTTGGCATCGTAGTCATACCACCCATCCGTGATGATGTCGGTCACCCCGAGCGGCCGGTCGCCCATGACGGTTGTGGTCAGCTCGCGGCCCGGCACATAGGCCTCGACCATCACGTTGTCGGGCATGTCGGCGCTCAGCTGCGGTGGGCCGTTCGCGTCCTCGAGCACCAGATAGATGCCGACGCTGGACCCTTCGTTGTTGGGCTTGACCACATAGGGCGGCGCCATCACATGGCCTGCGCGCACGTCACTGGCAGGTACGATCATGCTGTTGACCACCGGCAAACCGGCGGCGCGGTACACGTCCTTGGTGCGCTCTTTGTCCATGGCCAGCGCCGAGGCCAGCACACCGGAATGCGAATAGGGCACCCCAATCCATTCCAGCAAACCCTGAACGCAGCCGTCTTCGCCCCAACGGCCATGCAGGCAGTTCAGGACGGCATAAGGTTCGATGGAGTGCAAAACGGAAACGAGGTCGGGGCCTGCATCGACCTCAACCACAGTGTATCCTTGGTCCCTCAGCGCCGTTGCGCAGGCTCGCCCGCTTGAGAGCGACACTTCGCGCTCTGCCGAAGGGCCACCCAATAACACCGCCACTTTCGGGGACGTCCTGCTCGACTGACCCGCCATGTGCCTCTGGTTCCGGGGCCCTTTTGCGGACCCTCATGATTATTCGTCATTTTTTGATCGATTTTCGATCTGCCTTGCGAGTGGAACCTTATGTTCGGTCACCTACCCGCATAATTTCCCACTCTAGCGTGATACCGCTGGAATCGTAAACCTTTTTTCGCACCTCTTCACCCAATCCTTCAAGGTCTGCCGCCGTCGCTCCGCCGGTGTTGATCAGAAAGTTGGAATGCTTGGCGCTCATCTGGGCGCCACCACGGCGCGCGCCGCGCATGCCTGCATCATCAATCACCTTCCACGCCTTGAGATCATGCACATCATCAGCCTGCCCGGTCGAGGAAAACCCCGCAGGATTGCGGAATGTCGACCCTGCGCTCCGGTCCTTGGTCGGCTGGGTGGCATCGCGCTTGGCCAACTGGTCCTGCATCCGGGCCGCAAGCGCATCCGCATCGCCGGGCACCCCGCGCAAGGTCACCGCTGTGATCACCGCGCCCTCCGGAAGGTTGGATTGGCGGTAGGCAAATTGCAAATCGTCGGCCCGAAGCGTGATTATGGTCCCGTCCCGCAGTACGGCCTGCGCCGAAACAAACGCATCCGCAGTATAGCTGCCGTAGCAGCCTGCATTCATGCGCACCGCCCCACCGATCGATCCGGGAATGGTGCGCAAAAAGGTCAGGTCCACCCCGGCCGCGGCAGCCGCGATCGCCACGCGCGCGTCCAAAGCGGCAGCGCCAGCCGTCACCTCCATCCCGTTGATGTCAATCTGCCCGAAGCTGCGCGGGGACAGACGAATGACAACAGCCCGCAAGCCGCCATCCCGCACGATCAGGTTCGATCCAACGCCCATGGGAAAGACGGGTACAGCCGGATCCAGGGCCGCCAGAAACGCACTCAGATCCGCCTCATCGGCCGGTTGGAAAAACCAGTCCGCCGGACCACCCACACGCAACCATGTGAGCGCCGACAAATCCTTTTGCGCGGTCAGCTTGCCGCGCACTGGGGGCAAGTCATCAATCATGGGCAAGAAATGTCACAGGTCATTTGCGTGAGGCGATCCAGTCCTTGACCCAGCGGGTGACATAGATCACCGGCCAGCGCAGCACGCTCATGCCCGCTGCCATCACGAACAACCCGGCCCCGGGCCCATGCTGATAGGTGACGAAGCCAACAATCGGAATACCGACCGCAATCAGACCGTAGGCAAAGGTCCAATGGTTGTCGCGGCTTGGCAACATCGCCAAAAGGTTCGCAACGAGGCCCCAAAGACAGGCAAGAATCAATGACAGGCTCATCGGTACGGCTCCGGTGAAACGTAAAACAAATGTCGGGGCGCGCAGACATGGCGTGCAATCAAGGCCACGGCTGAAACGGTCGACACGCGAACACTGGACACAGCAAAAACTCCGAACTCAAACGCTTCGAACACGCGACGTTACGCGGCTCCCTTTTGCAATCGGCCCGGCAGGTTGTTGGCCCAGGCACTGATCGTCCCTGCCCCGAGGCACACAACCATATCGCCAGGGCGGCCCTGTTCACGGACCAGACGCACAAGATCGTCCTCGCCAATGACCGCGCGGGCATGGCGGTGACCGTGCCGAATAAGGCCTGCCACCAGATCATCCCGGCTGGCACCTGCGATCGGCTCTTCTCCGGCGGCAAAGACCTCGGCAATACCAACCACGTCGGCATCGTTGAAACAGGCACAGAACTCATCGAAATGATGGCTGAGCCTTGAATAACGGTGCGGCTGATGCACTGCGATCACGCGCCCGTTGGTTGATTGGCGGGCCGCTTTCAGGACCGCTGCAATTTCCACCGGGTGATGGCCGTAATCGTCAATAATCGTTACGCCATCAATTTCGCCAACAAGAGTAAAGCGGCGATTGACGCCTCCGAACGCTGCCAGAGCCGCCCGGATTTCATCCGCCTTCATGCCAAGGTGGCGTGCCACGGCAATCGCAGACAAGGCATTGGATACGTTGTGGTCGCCGGGCATTGGCAGGCTGCAATCCTCGATCATCATGTCTTCGGATTGCAGGGCCACGTCGAAATGGGCGATGCCTGCCTTGTACGTCAGGTTGATGGCCCGCACGTCGGCTTGCGCATTAAAGCCATAGGTGATGACCCGCCTGTCGGTGATCTTGCCGACCAGAGCCTGCACATCGGGATCGTCCGTGCAGCACACGGCGACGCCATAAAACGGGATGTTGGACACAAAGTTAAGAAAGCCCTTGTGCAACGCTTCGACGGTGCCCCAGTGCTCCATATGCTCGGGGTCGATATTGGTGACGATGGCGATGGTGGCGGGCAACCGGTTGAAGGTGCCATCGCTTTCATCGGCTTCAACGACCATCCATTCGCCCTCGCCCTTGCGGGCGTTGCTGCCATAGGCGTGAATGATACCGCCATTGACAACCGTAGGGTCAAAATTGCCCTCGTCCAGCAAGGCTGCGACCATGGTCGTGGTCGTTGTTTTGCCGTGGGTTCCGGCAACTGCAATGTTGGATTTCAGGCGCATCAACTCGGCCAGCATTTCGGCCCGGCGCACGATGGGAAGGCCCAAAGCGCGGGCCGCGTCGAGCTCTGCATTCCCGGGCTTGATCGCGGATGAGATGACGACCACCGCCGCGTTCTCGACATTCTGCGCGCGTTGCCCTTCAAAGAACCGGGCTCCCAGATCCACCAGGCGGTCCGTTATCTTTGTCGTCTTAAGATCAGAGCCCTGCACGTCATAACCGTGGTTCAAAAGCACCTCTGCGATGCCGGACATCCCGATACCGCCAATCCCGATAAAGTGGATCGGACCAACATCGGTGGGCAGTTTTGTAGCGGCGTTCATGCTTTGCCTTTCTCAGCGAGGGATTCAACCATGGCGACAAGTGACTCGGTGGCTTCGGGTTTGCCGACGTTTTGCGCAGCGAGCGCCATTTGCAACGCCGCGTCGGGATTGTCGAGGACCATCACGATCTGCTGCGCCATGGCTTCCACGCTCAACCGGCTTTCGGGGATCAGGATGGCGGCGCCGGCCGCGACCAGCCCGCGCGCATTGGCGGTCTGGTGATCGCCCGTTGCGGCCGCATAAGGGATCAGAATCGACGGGCGGCCAATGACCGCGATATCCGCAACCGAAGATGCCCCAGATCGCGAGATGATCAGTTGCGCTTCCGTCATCCGGCGCGGAACATCGTTGAAAAAGGGTTGCACATCAGCCGTGATGGCATGTTCGGCATAAAAGGCTCGAACGCGCTCTTCGTCTTCGCCGCGCGCCTGATGGCTGACACGCAGATTGCGCAAGCGCTCCATGGGCAGGCTGGCAATGGCGGGCGGGATGACGTCGGACAGGATGCGCGCCCCTTGCGAGCCGCCGATCACCAGCACTTCGATCGGGTAATCGCCCGGCACGATGTAGCCGGCACCGGCACGATCCAAAATGGCCTTCCGCACGGGATTGCCCACATGCACGGCATGGACGCCCTCGGGCACATCGGCAGGCCATGTGCCACAGGCAACCGCATCGACACGCGAGGCAAATATCTGGTTCACGCGGCCCAGCACCCCGTTTTGTTCATGGATCATGCGGGGCAAGCGGAGCAAGGTGGCCGCAGCCATGGCCGGGATTGTGGGATAACCGCCAAAGCCCACGACAACAGCAGGCGTGTCCCGCTTCATCTTGATCGCAGCACTCAGGGCGCCCGCCCCGATGCGAAACGGCACTGCGGCTTTTGCCACGGCTCCGCCACGGGCAAATGTGGCGGATGAAATCTGCTCGATCTCGGTCGTGTGGGGGAAACCACCCGTATAACGGGCGCCGCGGGCATCCGTGCTCAGCTTGACGCGCCACCCGCGCGCCAGCATCGCTTCGGCCAGGGCCTGTGCGGGAAACATGTGGCCTCCGGTCCCCCCCGCCGCGATCATCAAAAGCGGCTGGGTCATCGCAAGTCCCGTAAGGCGGCGTTCACTCCGCCTTTGCCCCGCCGGGTCATCTGCGCCCCCGTCCCAGCAAATCCGAAATCTCGCCCTGTGGCCGGGTCCGGGTGAAAGCCAGCAACATGCCGATGACAATGCCCGAAGCGATCACCGATGAGCCCCCGTAAGACACAAATGGCAGCGTCATGCCCTTGGCGGGCAAGAGGCGCACAGCGACACCCATGTTGATCATCGCCTGCACACCGAACGTGCAAGCCAAACCAGTACCGGCCAGACGAATGAACGGATCACGCTCACGCACAAGGCGCAGCAAGGACCGCACCACAATGCTCATGTACAGCGCGATGATGCACAGCACGAGTACGAGGCCATATTCTTCAGCCGCCACAGCAATAATGAAATCCGTGTGGGCATCGGGCAGTGACCATTTCACCTGCCCTTCACCCACGCCAACACCAAACAGACCACCCTCCTGAATCGCATTCGTGGCGTAGCCCAGCTGCGTGCGCGGATCGACATCCGGGCTCAGAAAGCCGTCAATGCGGCGGGCAAAATGCTCCGAATTGGAATAGGCAACCGTGCCGCCAAAAATGACAAGCCCCGCCATGCCGACAAGCAAAAGGATCGGCGCACCGGCCACGAAATACATGACACCCCAGGAAAACAGAACCAGACAGGCCTGGCCAAAGTCCGGCTGCAGGGCCAACATCAGCACGATGGAAACACATAGGGCAAACGACCAGAGCTTGCCCGGCGGGCCATTGATGTCCTGACTGGCTGCCATCATCCAGGCCGCCGCCACAACAAATCCGGGCTTGAGAAACTCGGAGGGTTGCACCGACGCAAAACCCAGCGAATACCATCGCATGGCGCCTTTGCCAAAGTCTGTGCCGAAGAACGGCAGAAAGGCCAGCGCCACGAAAGCCCCCAGAAAGCCAAAGACTGCCAAACGGCGCACCAGAACCGGCGACATCATCGAGGTCACAAACATCACGATCAGTGCGGCCACGCCAAAGACCGCCTGCCTCGTCACATAATGAAACGGGGGAAACCCGTTCTTTTCGGCCAGCGGCACCGACGCCGCAAAGCCCAGAAGCATCCCGATCGCAAGCAGCATCAGGACGCAGGACAATGACCACTTGTCGATTGTCCGCCACCATTTTGGAAGAATGGGTTCGCCTTCCCGAATAGGGACTGCACCATAGACCATCTCAGTCATGATCTGCCGCCTTGTTGCCTGTAATCCGCCTCAAATCCCCGTTTTGGCCGGGGTATGAGGCGAACCATAGCGTAAAAGGCGCGCGCGGGCCAGCATTTGTTGGGCTGACCCGCCCATGTTTTATGCAGCTTTGTGCGTGCCGCGAATGGGATAGTCATTCTTGCGGATAAAAGTGATACCGCTCAAGACGCTGTCGAGGTCCGGACGCAGGAATGGCGCGTTCGATACGTCCACCATCTGAATGCGACCGTCGTCATTGATCACAAACAGGCCCGGCTCGGAAAACGGGCGGTCCGTTTCCTGAGCACTGCGCGGATCAGACACATAAAGACCCAGGATACGCATTTGTTCCACGCTCAAACCATAGCCCATCGGCAGGGTGAGCCTCTTCTCATCCACCATCACTTGCGCTTTTTGCTCGGGATCGCCCGATGCAACAACCACATCGACGCCGATCTCGTGAAACTTGCCTTGCAAGTCTTCAAGCTGAGCCAGATACTTTTTGCACAACGGGCAATGAAGGCCGCGATAGATCACCACCAATTGCCAGTCGCGACCGCTTTGCGGCACACCCAGCGTGACAGTGCCTCCGCCCAGTTCGGGAATTTCGATTTGGGGAAACAGGATCCCTGCGGCCAGTGCTGCCATGTTGCGATCTCCTCTACAACGATCTGACTTTTCAGATAAACGCGGCATGCCACAGTACAAGGCCACAGGCTTGACCCTTACTGTGCAATCCTGCACGTGGACGTCATGGATTTTGATACGCTTGTGATTGGTGCCGGGGCTGCTGGCATGATGTGCGCGGCCCATGCGGGTGGCCGGGTGCTTTTGGTCGATCACGCCCAAGCACCGGGCGAGAAAATCCGTATCTCAGGCGGCGGGCGCTGCAATTTCACCAACCTTTATTGCGATCCACAGGCATTCATCAGCGAAAACCCCCATTTCGCCAAATCCGCGCTCGCCCGCTACACCCAATGGGACTTCATCGACCTGATCGACCGGCACCGCATCGCCTGGCACGAAAAAACGCTGGGCCAGCTTTTTTGTGACGGCTCCGCCAAAGAGATCATCGCGATGCTGCGCGGTCTCATGCAAAGTGCAGGCGTAGAACTTCACTTGCAATCCAGCGTAGACACCCTCGAAAAGGGTGCGGTCGGCTTCGCGGCCAATTTGGCCAAGGACGGCCAGAGCACGCCGATCACTGCCCAGAACGTGATCATTGCAACAGGCGGCAAATCCATCCCGAAAATGGGGGCAACGGGCTTTGCCTATGATATTGCACGTCAGTTCGGCCACCGGGTGACAGCGACCGAACCGGCTCTCGTGCCCTTCACCTTCCCCGATCGGCGCTTTGCCGAGATTTCGGGCGTTGCCTGCCCCGCGCGGGTTACGGCAAACGGCCCGGACTTTGACGAGGCGATACTCTTCACCCACCGAGGGCTGTCCGGCCCCGCGATCCTGCAGGCCTCCAGCTATTGGGACGCAGGGCAGCCGATCACGGTCCAC
The DNA here is from genome assembly GCA_964352055.1 of uncultured Rhodobacterales bacterium. Taxonomy (GTDB): domain Bacteria; phylum Pseudomonadota; class Alphaproteobacteria; order Rhodobacterales; family Rhodobacteraceae; genus Tateyamaria. The sequence goes on along the minus strand of CAYGQZ010000005.1, from coordinate 22,156 downwards.
CTCGCTCCTGAAACGGATTTCGGCCGCATCCTGAGACAAAAACGCAGCGAAGACGGCAAAAAGGCCCTCACCACCGAATTGGCGAAACACCTGCCCGCACGGCTGATCGAACACCTGAGCAACGAGATCGACCTCAAAGGTCGACTTGGCGACCTTTCCGACAGTCGCATCGACGCCATCTGTACCGATCTGACCGCATGGCGGCTGACTCCTGGCGGCACCGAAGGCTACCGCACCGCAGAAGTCACCCGTGGCGGTGTCGCCACGAATGAACTCAGCTCAAAAACCATGATGTCCAACACCGTGCCTGATCTCTATTTCATCGGCGAAGCCGTGGATGTGACGGGATGGCTCGGCGGGTACAATTTTCAATGGGCCTGGTCCTCCGCCATGGCCTGCGCGCGCGCCCTGCAAAACTGATCCCCGGCGCGGCTTCGCCCTTGCGTGCACCCGAACGGACCAAAAGGCCGGGTCAAATCCGCGACGGCCCCGTTGGCGGATACTGCTTTTTTGCGTGCTCGGTTAATGGTTTTGTGTCAGACAGGGCGCAGGCCATTCAGCATGCGAGACAGATATTTGACTTGCTTCGGCAGAAGATTGCGCGACCAAAAGCATGGAATGCGCCTGAAAGGCGCGCCTTTGGATCATGTCAAAGCCTGGCCTCGACCTGCGCGATGAAATCCTCACCACGCCGCTCAAAGCTGTCATATTGGTCAAAGCTTGCCGCCGCTGGAGCCAAAAGGATCACATCGCCCGAAGACGCATCCGCCATCGCTGCGGCGACAGCCACTTCCATCGTCCCGCAAACCTGCGCTTCGACATCCAGTTGCATGGCAAATTGCGCAGCCTCTCGACCAATCACATAGGCTTTCTTGACCGCGCCCGATGCTGCGTTCAATGCATCAAGGCCGCCTTCCTTCTGAAGGCCGCCGCAAATCCACAGGATGTTGTCGAACGCCGCAAGCGCCTTGGCCGCGCTGTCCACGTTGGTGGCCTTGCTGTCATTGACAAAGCGTATTCCGCCCGCCTCCGCAATCAACTGGCTGCGATGCGGCAAGCCCCCAAAAGAGCGGAACGCAGTATCGATCATCTTGGGGGCGATCCCGACGGCGCGCGCGGCGGCGTAGGCACAGCAGGCGTTCTGATGATTGTGCACGCCGGGCAGCCCCGCAATCTCGCGCAGATCGATCGAGGCCACCTGCCGCCCCTTGCGGTACTCCGAGAGATACCCCTTTCGGGCAAAGACCTGCCAGCCCGGGCCGGTCAGTTTCTGTGCAACCGATATCCGGATCACACGGTCATCCGTAGGGCCTTCGCTCAACTGCCCCGCCAGAAAACGGCCTTCGTCCTCGTCCACTCCGATAACAGCGCGGTCCGGGCCGCCCTCGGCAAAGAGCCGACGCTTGGCAGCAAAATACCCGCCCATGCCCGCGTGCCGGTCCAGATGGTCCGGGGAGAGGTTGGTGAAAACGGCGACATCCGGCGTCAGGTTGCGGGCCAGATCCGTCTGATAGCTGGACAGTTCCAGCACGATGACTTCGCCATCATCAGGCGGGTCGATGTCCAAAACCCCGCGCCCGATATTGCCCGCCAGTTGCGCGGGCCGCCCCGCAACCTCCATGATGTGGTGCAGCAGGGCTGATGTGGTCGATTTGCCGTTGGAGCCAGTGACAGCAATGACCCGGGGCGGGCTGTCGAATGCGTTCCAGTCTGAAGTTGCAAAGGATTGAAAGAAGAGCCCGATGTCATTGTCCACCGGCACACCGGCGGCCAATGCCGCCGCCACGACCGGGTTCGGCGTCGGGTAAAGATGCGGGATACCCGGGCTCAGGATCAGCCGCGCCACGTCGTCCAAAGCCCCTGCCCGTTTCAGATCAGAACAGGTGAATCCTTCGGCCTCGGCCTTGGCGCGGGCTTCCGGATTGTCGTCCCAGCAGATCGGTGTTGCCCCGCCCGCGTTGAGTGCGCGCGCCGCAGACAAACCTGACCGCCCGAGGCCGAGGATCCCAACCCGCGCGCCCTCCAGACCACGCACCGGAATCATAGGTCACCTCTTGCTTCAGGCTGTGTCGTGAGGGGCCAGCCCCTCACACTCCCCGGGATATTTTGGGCCGAAAGAAGCAAGTGGTTCATCATATCTGTGCCGACTGTTACCAAGCCCGACGAGACTCCGCGCCCAATTAATCGGGTTTTACTTGTAAACGGGGCACGCATCCTCAGCGCACCTTGAGCGTGGCCAGCCCAATCATCGCCAGGATCAGCGAAATGATCCAGAAGCGGATCACAATCTGCGGCTCCGCCCAGCCCTTCTTCTCGTAGTGATGATGGATGGGCGCCATGAGGAACACCCTTTTACCGGTTTTTTTGAAGTACAGGACCTGGATGATCACGCTGAGCGCCTCGACGACAAAGAGGCCACCCACGATGGCCAGCACCAGTTCGTGTTTGGTCGCGACCGCGATGGCCCCCAAAGCGCCGCCCAGCGCAAGTGACCCTGTATCGCCCATGAAGACCGCCGCGGGCGGCGCGTTATACCACAAAAACCCGAGGCCGCCGCCAAAAAGCGCCGCGGTAAAGATCAGCAACTCACCCGTGCCCGGCACATAATGCACGTCGAGATATTCGGTAAAATCCACCCGGCCGACCGCGTAGGCGATCACACCCAGCGTACCGCCCGCGATCATGACCGGCATGATGGCCAGACCATCCAGACCATCCGTCAGGTTGACCGCATTGGCCGAGCCCACAATCACGATCATGGCAAAGGGAATGAACAAGAACCCAAGGTTGACAAGAACATCCTTGAACACCGGCAGCGCCAGTTGGTTTTGCAGCTCTGCCGGGTGGCTTATCGTCGAGAAATAGGCCGCTAGTCCCGCTATCAGAAAGCCCAGAAGCAGCCGCACCTTGCCCGGAACACCTGCGCTCGTCTGTTTCGACACCTTGGCATAGTCATCCGCAAATCCGATCAGACCGAAAGACAAAGTGACACCCAGCACCACCCACACAAACGGATTGTCCAGCCGCGCCCACATGAGCGTCGACGTCGTCAACGCGCCCACGATCAGCAAGCCGCCCATTGTCGGAGTTCCGGCCTTGCTGAAATGGCCTTCGGGCCCGTCATTGCGTATCGGTTGGCCCTTACCCTGTCTGCGGCGCAAGACAGCGATCAGAGGTTTGCCAAACATGAACCCGAAGATCAGCGCCGTTAAGAATGCCCCGCCGGCGCGAAAGGTAATATAGCGGAAGAGGTTGAAAAAATCTCCCCCGTCCGAAAGCGCCGTCAACCAATAGAGCATTTCAGCTGTCCCTAAACATTATCTTGTGGGTCTGCGCCCATGTCCACCGGATGGCCCATTTTACGGATGGCGTCAACGAGAAGCGCCAGTTTCATGCTGAGCGATCCTTTGACCAAAACCACGTCGCCGCTGTCCAGACTGCGCCGGATATTATCTGCCATTTCTGCCGCCGTTTCGGTCCAGTTGCCTCGCTGTTCGGCAGGCAAGACCGTGTGCAGATGTTGCATCAACGGGCCGATGCAGTGGACCTTGTCGATGGTCGCCATCGCCGGCAGCGCGGCCAGATCGCTGTGCATTTCGGCGCTCCGACCGCCAAGCTCCTTCATGTCGCCGACGAATGCGACTCTGCGGCCCTTGCTCACCCGTCCGATGTCGTTGGTCACTTGCGCGGCGGCAAGCACGTCCAGTGCTGCCTCCATCGACGTGGGGTTTGCATTGTAGCTGTCGTCGATCAACTCAAGCGTCAAATGCGTCTCAACGGGGTCAAGGTGGATCACTTCGCGCGCGCCTCGGCCCTGATACGGCGACCAGCGGCCCAGCGATTGTGCGGCCAGTGCGAGATCAGCGCCCAGCGCCTCGGCCGCAGCCAGCGCGCCCAGCCCGTTCATCGCGAAATGCTTGCCTACCGCGCCGATCTTGAAGAGCAGCGGCACCTCATGGGCTTCGGCCTGCACCACGGTCGTGTCCCGGCGCAGATCCACTGATTTCAGAACGAAATCAAAGCCATGTACTCCAAAGCCGATATCGCGCCGTTTCACATCATGGGCTTTGGCTTGCAGGATTGCCGCCGTTGAACAGTCGTTGTTCAGAATGGCCGTCCCGCCATATTCCAGACCTTCGAGGATCGACGCCTTTTCCAATGCGATCCCTTCGATATTCTCGAACGCTTCGAGGTGTGCTGCAGCCACGGTCGTGATCAAGGCCACGTGCGGGCGGGCCATTCTGGCCAGCGGCGCAATCTCTCCGGGGTGGTTCATCCCGATCTCGATCACCGCAAATTCTGTGTCCGTCGGCATCCGGGCCAAGGTCAACGGCACGCCCCAATGGTTGTTGTAGCTGGCGACGGACGCATGGGTTCGCCCTTGATCGCGAAGGATCGCCCGCAGCATTTCCTTGGTCGAGGTTTTGCCGACGCTGCCGGTGATCGCAACCACGCGCGCCTCTGTCCGGGCACGCGCGGCAATGCCGAGGGCTTCCAGCCCCTTCAGGACATCCGGCACCACCAGCAACGGCGCTTCAGACGGCACGCCCTCTGGCACATGGCTAACCAAGGCTGCGGCGGCACCCGCCTTCAGCGCCTGCGCGACAAAATCGTGACCATCCCGGGCCGCCTGCAGGGCGACAAACAAATCGCCCGCCTCGATCGTTCGCGTGTCGATCGACACACCCGTTGCGGTCCAGCCTCCGCGCGTTGCGCCATCTGTGGCCTGCGCCGCGTCCTCAGCCGTCCAAAGTGTCATGTCAGTCGTCCTTCCAGGGCGGCCACGGCCACGCTGGCCTGTTCCACGTCGTCAAAGGGCAGCACATCATCCCCCACGATCTGGCCACTCTCATGCCCCTTGCCCGCAATCAAGAGGGCGTCGCCGGGTTCCAGCGCATCGACTGCGCGCAAGATAGCCTCGGCACGGTCGCCCACTTCGGTGGCCTCGGGGCAGCCTTCCATCACGGCGGCGCGGATGCTGCCCGGGTCCTCGCTGCGCGGATTGTCATCGGTGACAAAAACCACATCGGCATTTTGCGCAGCGGCCTGCCCCATCAAGGGGCGTTTGCCCGCGTCCCGGTCACCACCGGCACCGATCACCGCCACAAGCTTGCCCATCACATGCGGGCGCATCGCAGACAACGCCGTCGAGACGGCGTCGGGCGTATGGGCAAAGTCGACAAAGACAGCAGCGCCGTTCTGTCGCGTCGCGGCCAGTTGCATGCGCCCCCGGACCGTTTTGAGATGCGGCAAGGTTTCGAACACGCGCGCAGGCTTTGCGCCGCAGGCGATCACAAGGCCCGCCGCCAGAATCACGTTATCCGCCTGAAAGCCGCCAATCAGCGGCAGCCGCGCGGTGAAGACCTTGCGCGCGTAGGTAAAGCGGATGTCCTGACCCGTTGCGTCAAAGCGCTGCGCCGTCAGATGCAGATCACCGCCATCGCGGCCCACGCTCAGCACCTCTTGTCCGCGCGCCGCAGCGATTGCCGCCATATCCACGCCGCGCGGGTCATCCATGTTGATCACGGCGATGCCGCCCTCGGGCAGCACACGCGCAAAGAGGCCCGCCTTGGCGTCGAAATAGGCCTCGAACGTGTGGTGATAGTCCAGATGGTCCTGGGTGAAATTCGTGAACCCGGCGGCTTTGAGCACGACGCCATCCAGGCGACGCTGATCCAGACCATGAGACGAGGCTTCCATCGCCGCGTGGGTGATACCTGCCGCCCGTGCTGCCGCTAATGTACGGTGCAGCGTGATCGGTTCCGGCGTGGTGTGGGCCAACGGTGCCGTCCACGCGCCTTCAACCCCGGTCGTGCCCAGATTGACGGCCGCCAGGTCCATCTCGATCCAGATCTGGCGGACAAAAGTGGACACGGACGTCTTTCCATTGGTGCCGGTTACGGCGACCATCGTGTCGGGCTGGCCGCCAAACCAGAGGGCTGCGGCACGTGAGAGTGCCTCGCGGGGCGCATCGGCGATCACAACGGCTACGTTTTCCAGATGCTCGGCGGCCAGTGCCGCCCCGTCCGCATCCGTCAGAACCGCAACGGCCCCCATGCGCACGGCATATTGGATGAACTCGGCCCCATGCATCCGCAAACCCGGCATTGCGGCAAAGAGATAGCCGTCCCTCACTGCGCGGCTATCGACGGCGATTCCGGAAATCTGCGGATTGGACCCTGCCTTGCCCTGACCTGAGCGCGCGGTCAGTCCCAATGCTGAAAGTGGTTTTACCTGCTCGCCCATATGTCGGCCTTTTTGGCTCAGTTGCTGCTGGTCAGTTGTATATCAGCCAGTTCCTTGGGTTCAACGGTTGGACGCAATCCAAGCAAGGGGGCGATGCGGCCAATCATTTCGGCGGCCACCGGCACAGCCGTCCAACCTGCAGTCCGGCGGGGTTTGGTTCCGCTTGTCTCGACTGGCTCGTCCAGAGTCACGATCAGCACGTATTTTGGGTCATGCGCCGGAAAGAGGGTCGCAAAGGTCGCGATGACCTTGTCTTCGTAGTAGCCACCGCGCGCCCTGGGTTTGTCTGCGGTCCCGGTCTTGCCGCCCACCGCATAGCCGGGCACCTCGCCCATGGACGCCGTGCCGCTGGTCACAACCTTGCGCAACATGTCGCGCACGGCATGCGCGGTGCTTTCGCGCATCACACGCTCACCCATTTGCGGGCCGTCCTGCTTGAGAATGGTGGGTTTCACCATCCGCCCGCCATTGGCAATCGCGGCATATCCCGCCGCCAGATGCATAGGCGAGGATGACAAGCCATGGCCGTAACTGATGGTGACCGCACTCAGATCCGTCCAGCGCTTGGGCAAGAGGGGTTTGCCCGTCGCCGCCTCGACGATCTCGAACGATGTGGGATCGAAAAATCCGAGGCTGCGCAGAAACTCCTGCTGGCGTTTGGCCCCGATTTGCAAGGCCATCCGGCCTGTGCCGCGGTTGGACGATTTCACGATAATGTCCGAAACACTCAACCTACCATAATTCTTGTTGCGAAACTCACCGATGGGAAAACCGCCGACGCGCATTGGGCCGCTGGTATCGATGATGGTCGAGGCCGACACAAGACCCAGGTCAATGGCTTGCGCTGCTGCAAAAACCTTGAAGGTCGAGCCAAGCTCATAGACCCCCTGCACGGACCGATTGAACAGCGGGCTGTCGGACTGGTCGCCTTTGGTCGCAGGCCGGGGACGGTTGTTCGGATCGAAATGGGGCAAGGACACAACCGACACGATTTCGCCGGTCGTCACGTCCATCAAAACAGACGTGGCGCCCTTGGCGTTCATGATCTTCATGCCACCCCAGAGAACGCGCTCTGCCGCAGCCTGCACCGTCAGATCAAGAGACAATTGCAAGGGTTTCTGACCATTGGCCGGATCGCGCAGATAATCATCAAAATACTTTTCAACGCCGGCAACACCAATCACTTCGGCAGCACTCACGCCCTCCTTGCCGAAAGACGCCCCGCCCAGCACATGCGCCGCCAGCGATCCGTTGGGATAAAGCCGCATGTCGCGTGGACCAAACATCAGGCCAGGATCACCGATCTCATGCACGGCCTGCATCTGCTCGGGACTGATTTTCTTCTTGATCCAGAGAAACTTGCGCTTGCCGGTGAAATCCTTGATCAGGTTCTCGACCTTCAGGTCCGGGAAAATCTCTGCCAACCCGTTTGCGGCGGCCACAGGGTCCACCATCTGCGGAGGCTGGGCATAAAGCGCATGCGTTTCGAAATTCGTGGCCAACAAACGGCCATGACGGTCCACGATATCCGCCCGCGACGCCGAGATCGCAGCGCCTAGCGCGTTTGCGCGCGGCTCTGTCGGCTCGGATGTGGCCAACAGGCCCATCCGGATGCCGACTACGGCGAAGGCACAAAGGAAAAAGAAACCCAGCACAAAAAGCCGACCTTCAGCTCGCTGGCGCATCCGGTCGTGCATTTCCTCATGCCGGTTGCGAATGTTCTCACGCTCGATTGCGTCGGTGCTTTCACCGGCGGCACGGGCCGACAAAATACGGGCCAGAGGGCGCAGGGGCGTGCGGATCATGGAAAGTCCTCCCCGTCCGCGGCCAAGGTGCCGGAGACTTCGATGGCATTGGTGATGGGCAAGATCTCAGGCGCTGGGAATGCGACCTCGTCCAGATGACCGAACTGGTCCGAGCGGAAAGGCAACAGGCCCAGACGGTCAAAATTGATATCGGCCAGATCACGCAACCGGTCCGGGCGGTTCAGATAGGCCCATTCGGCGCGCAAAACGGCAAGTCGCGCGTGCGCCTCGCGGATATCGCGGTGGAGCGCGTCGGTTTTGGACAAAGCTTCCTGCGTGGCGTAGTTTTCCCGGTAGGCCCAGAAGGCAAGCCCGATCACGGCCAGTGTCGTTAAGATGTACAGAATATTGCGCATCAATTCGCTCCTTTGAGGTGCGGCATGCCAATGGATTTCGCGTCGATTCCGCCTGCCGGGGCGTGGGTGCGTACGGCAACGCGCAGCTTGGCAGACCGGCTGCGCGGGTTCGCGGCCACCTCGGCCGGGTCAGCGCTTATGGCCTTGCGGGATGTCACCTCGAACTGAGCCGGTGCAGTCGCCGTCTCGGGCGCAAATCGGTTGGCATTGGCCGCCTTTCCCGCCCGCGCGGTCAAAAACCGTTTCACCATGCGGTCCTCGACCGAGTGGAACGTGACAACGGCCAGCTTGCCGCCGGGGGCCAGGGCGCGCTCTGCCGCCATAAGCCCCTCATAAAGCTCACCATATTCATTGTTCACCGCAATCCGAAGCGCCTGAAAGCTGCGCGTTGCGGGATGGGACTGGCCGGGCTTTGGCCGGGGCAGACACTTTTCAACGATACCCGCCAACTGCAAGGTGGTCGTGACGGGCCGGGCCGCAACGATTGACCGCGCGATGCGGCGGCTCGCCCGTTCATCGCCGTAATGATAAAGGATATCGGCCAGATCGGTTTCGTCAGCAGTGTTCACCAGATCTGCGGCAGACGGTCCATCCTGGCTCATCCGCATGTCCAGTGGACCATCGCGCATGAAGGAAAAGCCGCGCTCGGCCAGATCCAGCTGCATCGAGCTTACACCCAGGTCCAGCACAACGCCGTCGAGGTTTTCGGCATAGGTATCCATCTTTGAAAACACGCCCGGCTGCATCACCAGACGGTCACCATAGGACGCAGCCCATGGGGCGGCCATCTCAAAGGCCAGCGGATCGCGGTCGACGGCGATGACACGTGCGGCCCCGGCCTCAAGAAAGGCGCGGGTATAGCCACCAGCGCCAAAGGTGCCATCCAGCCAGACCCCTTCGATGGGGGCACAGGCGCGCAGAATCGCGTCGATCAGAACTGGAATATGTGGCCCCCCAGCCGACATCTAGTCCATATCCCCGTCCAGATAGACGGACGGGTCCTTGTCCGGGTCAAATCCGTCATCATCAAGCGCCGCAATGCTTTCGTCATAAGCGTCCGGCTGCCAGATCTCGAACGTGTCCCCGGAGGAGACAAAGCGGGCCATGTCGCTCAGGCCGATCTTTTCGCGCAGCTTGGCCGGCAGAACGATGCGGCCTGTTTCGTCCACAACGGTCTCGATGGACTGGGCGCTGTAGAGACGCTCCATCGCCTTGCGCTTGGCAGAGCCACGCGGATGGAGCGAGATTTTCCCGTCCACCTCATCCATCGCCTCGATAGTAAATCCTTCGAGGTAGTTTCGGGTATTCCCGCCATATACAATGATCAATCGGGGGGCGAGGCCATCCGTCCAGTCCGGGTCGGCGCTTTCGATCACACGGCGAAAAGAGGCCGGGATAGACACCCTGCCCTTTGCGTCCACCTTGTGGTCGCTTTCGCCTCTGAACCTGCGTGCCATCCGGCTTGGTCCGTCCCTTTGCCTGCCCTTGTCGGGCTTTTATCGGAGCGCCGCAGCGCCCTGCCTGTCCCCTGTTCCAGAAATGAAAACGGCGGATTGATCTGCTGCCACTGATCAATCCGCCGACTTCGTCCCGCATTCGGGATGTCCAGCTACGCGCACCATCTGGGGGGATGTATTGCTCGTTAGCGCGCCGGATCTCTTGGTTAGATGAAAGCGAGGTGCCTGTATGAAACCTGCTAGAGTTTTGTTGTTGGTGCGTGGGGTCGTTTGCTGCCCCGGGCTCGTTCTCATCTGATGCACCCTTGATGCCATGGGAATTCATGGGCAGCAATAGTTTTCTATGGGATTATCCACCGCAATCCGTTGCACACAGGCCAAACGCAGATCTGGCCGCAGAGTAATATTGGCTAAAAAGTAGCCTATGTGCCAATATTCCTAAATTAGTACACAATATGTAGTAATTTGCGACACTCACCCCTGTCGTCCCATAATTTCCCAATTTTTTTCACTCACAAAGTTATCCACAAGATATGTTCGCTTTATGTTCTGGCACAAAAGGCGCAAAGCACCCGAAATCAGACTGAATTGATTCGAATCGCGTGATGGGAACAGAACAATGACCACGCATTCCCATGCCCAATCCCGTTCTTTCCCGGCATCAAAAAATGGGCCGCAAGGCTTCTCAAGGCGATCCCGCAAAGGCAAATTGCTGCGCAGGTAGACCGACAAGGAAAAAGAAATGGCGGATAACGACAAATCGGGACCCGAGACCATATCCAACGATGAGCTTGCTGAGCAAATGGCTTCGTTGGAACGAAAAATTGAGCGCTTCAACGCCGAGAAAAGCCTATTTAGTGACGACAGGAAACGGCTTGACGATGCTTTCACCGAACTCAGAGAACGTCAGGCCGGGTTCATCGAAGAAGTTCATGAACGTGTCAGACAGGAAAACCAACACCTTCGACGCAATGAACGGTACCGCAATGGCATCGCTGCGATGGTCATCGGCATCAACATTGCGCTAACGGGCGTCTACCTTGGCGATGCCACAGACCCATTTGGTCTCGGCTTGCGCGAAAACGCGGCTGAAACCGTGTCGACCCAAATCGCTTCCAGGGCAGAGGTGCTTACAAATGACACTTTGTTATTCGATGACTGCATCAGCGCCATTGCCCGCAGCTATCCAGATGAATTCACCGGTCAACCCTTTGTGCAAGAAACCCAGCGCGCCGAATTTGGCGGGCGCTTGCGCCACACGATTACGTATGATGCACCGAGCGGCCGCGTGGAGGTGGTCTGCGACGAAATCTTTACGTCTTTGGGTGTTTTGACGACAATCCTATCCCACACAAAGGTCTGAGCTCAGGCCATTCCGCCTTTGATCAACCCTTCGGCGATGCGTGCATAGGCTTGCGCCATGGCACCTTCGCCCGCCGCAATCGGCGTGCCACCATCCCCGGCCAACCGGGTCTCAAGATCGATCGGCAACGCCCCAAGCAGCGGCACGCCCATCTTTTTGGCCTCGGCAGCCACGCCGCCCTGACCAAAGATCTGATGCTCTGCCCCGCAATCGGGACAGACAAACATCGACATGTTTTCGATCAGGCCCAGCACCGGCGTTTTCAGGGTCGCAAACATATCCAGCGCCTTGCGCGCGTCAATCAACGCCACGTCCTGCGGCGTGGACACCACAATAGCTCCGGTCAGTTCCGACTTGGTACAAAGTGTCAGTTGCACATCCCCGGTGCCGGGCGGCAGATCGACGATCAGGACATCCAATTCGCCCCACTCCACCTGCCCCAGCATCTGTTGCAGCGCGCCCATCAGCATGGGCCCACGCCAGACCACCGCCTTGCCCTCTTCCATCATGAAGCCGATGGACATCAGCGTAACACCATGGGCCTTGAGCGGGATGATAGTCTTGCCGTCCGGCGATGCGGGGCGTTTGTTCACCCCCATCATGCGGGGCTGCGACGGACCGTATATATCTGCATCCAGCAGACCCACCTTGCGGCCCTGCTTGGCCAGCGCCACGGCGAGGTTGGACGACACCGTGGATTTGCCAACGCCGCCCTTGCCCGACCCGATGGCCAGGATGCGCTGCACGCCCGTGGGCTTGGTCGGTCCATCCTGCGGTTTTGGATGGCCACCGATTTTGAGGCTGGGCGGGGCGGCGGGCTTTGCAGCCGGACCATGCGCCGTCAACGCAACGCGCGCGACGGTGACGCCGTCCAGCGCCTTTACAGCCTGCTCAGCCGCCGCGCGCACAGGCTCCATCCGCGCCGCAAGTTCCGGCGTTGGCGCTTCGATCACGAATTGCACCGCACCCTCATTCACTTGCACTGCACGAATCAAATCCCGGCTGATCAGGTCGCCCCCATCCGGCATGGCGATCCGACGCAAGGTGGCAAGGATATCGTCTTTGGTGATGGGCATGACTTATTTCTCCGCTCAGCTGCCGCATTAACTGGCACATTTGCGCAGAAGAGCAAGGGGCACCGGGCCCATCGGGCGTTAGCGCTCACGAATTCAGCGCAGTGCCTGCTTTTTCAACCCGCCGCCCATGCAATTGCTGCATAGCAGCATTGACGCCCTTGGGTATTGTGCACCCGCAGCATTCGACTATCTTAGTCTCAACACAGACGAAGAAGGAGCCAAGTTAAATGGCCTACTACAACGACATAGCCCGCACAGACAGCGTTATCGAACGCATGTTGGGTGCATCCGCAAACTACCTCAACAGCGTCGCTGAACGTCTTGCCGCGCGCCGCGTATTCTACACAACCAAGGCAGAGCTCAATGCTTTGTCCGGACGGGAACTGGCCGATTTGGGCATCCATCCGTCCGAAGTGACAAGCATTGCATGGGAAGCCGCATACGGCGTCGACCCCAGCTAAGACCTTAACGAGATCAGGTGTTCCTCTCCTCCTCCCTGGGACATCTGTATTTGGCGGCGGCGCCTACCTCCTCCCAGGCGTCGCCGCATCTTTTATACCGCGCCCAGACCGGGTGCAGACATACATCGCAGACGGGTTGTCCTCCCTGACCCCTTCGGCGATGTGGCAAGTGCGGCACCTTCTCCTCCCTGAAGGTGCCGCGCCTTCAACACCGCACCGCAACAGGTGCACCGAACACATCGTCGGTGGATCCTCCTCCTCCCTGATCCGCCAACGATGTCACAAGAGCGGCGACCCCTCCTCCCGGGGTCGCCGTTTTCGTTTCTGGGTCAGGTGACGGACAACGGGTCGCGCGCTGCGGTGCAGGCTCAGCCCTTCAGAAAGCCGATCAGCGTTTCCAGGTCGAAAACCCAAGCATCGTTTCCCGGAAACGGAACGTGATTGGCCCTCTCCAGCACTACCAGTTCGGCATCCGGAATAGCCGCTGCACGCTTTTGCGCCTTCGACAGGAGATGCAAGGCTTCGTGCCGCTCATGAATGATCGAGGTAGGACAGCGCACCTGTGGCAGCAGTTTCGCAATCGACGCGCTGTTGCTCAAACCCCTACTTTAGCATGGTTTCCGGCGTACCAGCGGTCTGCTTCAAGTTGGCCAATACGCGCACATCATCCAAAGGCCTTGCCGGGAAAGATGTGGTGATACAGGCGGGCGCAAGGGAACAGCTTGCACCAAACCGTTTCAAGCTGACGGCCTGGCTTGGCACGACGATCCGTACTGCGTTCAATCGACCGCTGGTGACACGGAAAGCGCGATCAAAAATCGGTGCCGCGTCATCCGCGTCGCACCCGGTGCAGTCTCATCACGCAGCTTTCGAACGGCACAGACAGCTGGCCCTAATAGGGATGTCCGCACGCGCCACAGCCTGATCAAGCAGCATCGTGACGTGCGGCAACTCAACCGTTTCACCACGGTTGCGCAGGCATTCATGCAACCCGTGCAACGCCCAGACATTGCGCGGATGCTGGCTCGGACGTGGCAATTTTCCGTCCAGACCCAGGTCGGCGCGATAGACCGCCTCGGCCTCGGCGTATTCGCCCGCCTCCATCAGCAATGCACCCAGTGCATGTCGCGACGGTTGCGGCCAGGACCAAGGTTCTTCGTATTCCAGCCCATCGTCCAAGGCCACAGCAGCCCGCAGATGGGCCAGACCGTCGGCATGGTGGCCCGACTTGAAGGCCAACTCGCCCTTCATCATCTCTTCGCCCACCGCCAGCACATCGCGGGCCGTGTTGTTGAACAGCATGCGTGTGTCAGGCACCTGGGCATAGGCGTCCGTAAAGGCGACCTCTGCCTGCCGCGCCTCGTCGTGCCGACCCAGATTGGCCAGTGCCACCGCTTTGGCGTAGTAGATCAATGCGTTTGTAGTGACGTAAAGCTCTGTGTCTTCGGGCTGCGCCAGATCCAAAATCTCGTCCCACATGCCAAAGCGAATATAGACATGCGGAGCCGCCGCCACGAAGGTCTCGAAAATATCGGGATAAGACCGTACGACCTCGTCCGGCACCTCGTCTCTCAGGCGCAGGACGGCGTCAACCGCCGCCGCCTTCTGGCCCAGAAACATCGCGCCATAAAAGGCAAAATGCAGGTTGTGGATACGATAGAGTGCATAAAAATTGGCAGGGCCCGCATAGGCCTTGAACTTCTCGTCCACCTCGACGGCGGCAAGATTGCGGTAGAGAACGTTCTGATACTCTCCACACAGCACATCGATATGGGTGCCCATATGCACCAGATGGCCCGCATCAGGCACCAGCCCCTTCAACCGATCCCCATGGCGCAAAGCACGTTCGGGATACGGCGACATTTCCATCAGGTGAATATACATGTGCAAGAGGCCCGGATGATCCCAGGCGCCCGGCGTGTGATCAAAGGCCCGCTCCAGCACAGCCATAGCCTCAACGGTTGAGGCTTCGGGATTGGGCACACCGTTGTGAAAATCCCAAAGCTGCCAGGGCGTCCGGTTCATCAGAGCTTCCGCATAAAAACACGCAATATCCAGATCATCCGGATGTGCCTCATAAACTGGCTTCATCGCTGCCGAGAACCCATCGTTGAAAGGCTGATAGTCCTCAATATCAGGGTCCGTTGGATAGCGTGATGCCAGCGCTTCAATCAATGCACTCTCGACAGGAGCAACATCACTCAGCGCCTGCCCAGCTGCCAACGCCTGATGTGCCCGCCCCAACGCCGGAGCCTTCTCTTCTGGCATGAAGACTTCCCAGGGTTTGTTGTAATTGGGCCCGATCCCATACGCGATCCCCCAATGGGCTAACGCACAGTCTGGGTCAAACCCCAGTGCCTTTTCAAAGCACACAATCGCTTCTTCGTGGTTATAGGCAAAAAGCCAGACAAGCCCCCGATCAAACCAGATTTGTGCGTCTGGGTGAGACGTGGCGGGGCG
>CAYGQZ010000005.1:0-6832 GCA_964352055.1 uncultured Rhodobacterales bacterium | reverse complement strand
AATCCTTGCCACCGATTGCGTTCACCTGCGTGAACGCAATCAGAACGGAATGTCATCACAACCGGAGACAAAGCGGGCGACAACCTTTTTTGTTCCCGCTTTCTCAAATTCAATCTCCAGCTTATCACCCTCAATCTCAATAATCGCGCCATAGCCGAACTTCTGGTGAAACACGCGCTCGCCGACGGTAAAGCTCGACACCGCTGTCAGGTCGATCACGGTGTTCTTGCTTTCACGCGGCTGGCTGATCGGGCGCTCGCCGGAACGCGCCTGCAAGCGTTTCCATCCGGGCGAATTATAAACATTTGCCTCGGCCGCTGCTTGGTGCAGGTTCGACTGCACTCCCATGCTGGGTGACGCCGCCCCAAACCCGCCACCATACAGGCCCGGAGGGGTCAGCACATACACATGCTCTTCGGGCAACTCGTCGATGAACCGCGACGGCATCGAAGACTGCCACTGTCCAAAAACCCGGCGATTTGCGGCAAACGAAATGGTGCATACTTCTTCCGCCCGCGTAATCCCGACATAGGCCAGACGCCGCTCTTCCTCGAGGCCTTTCTGCCCGCTTTCATCCATGGAGCGCTGCGACGGAAATAACCCGTCTTCCCAGCCCGGCAGAAACACCATCGGAAATTCCAGCCCCTTGGCCGCATGCAGGGTCATGATCGACACTTTGGCGCCCCCATCGTCCTGCTCATTGTCCATGATCAGCGAGACGTGCTCCAGAAATCCTTGCAGGTTTTCAAAGCCTTCCAGGGCCTTGACCAGTTCCTTGAGGTTCTCCAGCCTGCCCGGCGCTTCGGGCGTCTTGTCGTTCTGCCAGTGGCCGGTGTAACCGCTCTCATCAAGAATGATCTCGGCCAGTTCCACATGCGACAGGCGCGGCGGCCCGTACCCAAACCGAGGCTCTGGCCCGCCCTCATCCAGCACGGCATCGTCGTCCAGGGTCACTTCGATCCGGGGTCCGCGCAGTTCCGAATTCCAGCGATCAATCCCCTCGACCAGAGCGCGCAATTCGCTGCCACCCTTACCCTTGATCAACCCCTGCTCGACCGCCAAACGCGCGCCTTCCACTAGCGACACACCATTGGCCCGCGCCGATATCTGGATGGTCTGCTGCGCCTTGTCGCCAAGCCCGCGCTTGGGTGTATTCACGATCCGCTCAAAGGCCAGATCATCTTCGGGCGAAACCACCAAACGGAAATATGCCATGGCATCGCGGATCTCCATCCGCTCGTAAAACCGCGGGCCACCAATCACGCGGTACGGAAGACCAATGGTCAAAAACCGATCTTCAAAGGCGCGCATCTGATGGCTGGCACGGACCAGAATGGCCATCTGGTCCAGCGAAACAGGATCCATGCCACGGGTGCCGCGCTGCGCCGCTTCGACCTCGTCACCGATCCAGCGGGCCTCTTCCTCGCCGTCCCAATGGCCGATCAGGCGCACTTTCTCGCCTTCATTCTTGTCCGTCCAAAGCGTCTTGCCCAGACGACCCTTGTTGCCCGCAATCACCCCAGAGGCCGCGCCCAGGATATGCGGGGTCGAGCGGTAGTTCTGCTCCAGCCTGACCACATGGGCCCCCGGAAAATCCGTCTCGAACCGCAGAATGTTGCCGACTTCCGCCCCGCGCCAGCCATAGATCGACTGGTCATCGTCGCCGACACAACAGATGTTCTTGTGCCCCTGCGCCAAGAGGCGCAACCACAGATATTGGGCGACGTTCGTATCCTGATACTCATCCACCAGAATATAGGCGAACCAGCGTTGATACTGCCCCAAAACATCCGGATGCGTCTGGAAGATCGTCACCACATGCAACAACAGATCCCCAAAATCGCAGGCATTCAGTTCCTTCAGCCGCGCCTGATACTGCGCATACAACTCCACGCCCTTGTGATTATACGCCCCCGCATCGGCCGCAGGCACCTTGCCCGGCGTCAAGGCCCGGTTCTTCCACCCATCAATAATGGAACTCAATTGGCGCGCAGGCCAGCGCTTGTCATCAATATTGGCAGCCCGGATCAACTGTTTGAGCAGGCGGATCTGATCGTCCGTATCCAGAATGGTGAAGTTCGACTTCAGTCCAGCCAGTTCCGCATGGCGACGCAGAAGTTTCACACAGATCGCATGAAAGGTCCCAAGCCAGGGCATCCCCTCGATGGACTGGCCCAACATGCCGCCGACCCGGTTCTTCATCTCGCGCGCGGCCTTGTTGGTAAAGGTCACCGCCAAAATCTCATTGGGCCGGGCGCGGCCGGTGTTCAACAAATGCACGATTCGCGCGGTCAAGGCGCGGGTCTTGCCCGTCCCCGCGCCCGCCAGCATCAGCACAGGGCCGTCCATCTGCTCCACGGCGGCACGCTGCGCCGGGTTCAACCCGTCCAGATAGGGCTGCGGGCGGGCTGCCATGGCACGGGCCGACAAGGACGCGGCGCCATCAAAGGCGTCCATTTCATCAAAACTGCTCATGGCAGCAATCTAGCGCGGACCGGAGCAAAGGAAAAGTCATGTTCTTGAGATGTTCCAAACCCTTCATCTTGCCAGATAAACTCCGGGGACGCGCGGAACGCGCGGGGGGCAGCGCCCCCCTGCGACAGGGGTCGCGCCAACACGACATTGGCCATGTTCGCCCGTGAGGCGGATGATAATCCGCCTCCCCCCTTTCGAATACAAGGGCCCCGCACGTCCTTGCAGCTGCCAAGCCATCACGCCATATATTGCACCATGACGAATGACGCGCGCTTCCCTGCTCTCTCCGATCTCAGACATCGCGCCCGGCGGCGTATTCCGAAATTCGTCTGGGAATATCTCGACAGCGGCACGGGCACAGAAACCACCAAGGCGCGCAACCGCACGGCGCTGGATAAGGTAGGGCTGATGCCCTCCATCCTGCACGGTGAATTCACTCCGGACCTGACAACGTCCATCCTCGGCGCCGAATTGCCCCTGCCTTTCGGCATCGCCCCGGTCGGCATGTCAGGGCTGATGTGGCCGGGCGCTGAACGGCATCTGGCACAAGCAGGAGCCCGGCTTGGCATTCCCTACACCCTGTCCAACGTGGCGACTGCAGCCCCCGAAGACATTCAGGACGTACTCGGCGCAAATGCCTGGTTCCAGCTGTATCCGCCCCGGGACGAAGGCATTCGGCGCGACATGCTGGACCGGGCGCGGGCGGCAGGGTTTACCACGCTGGTGCTGACGGTCGATGTGCCGGTCGCCTCGAGGCGCGAGCGGCAGACGCGCTCCGGACTGACCAATCCACCGCGCCTCACCCCAAGGCTTCTGGCGCAGGTCGCGCTTCGGCCCGCATGGGCATTGGGCATGGCAAAACGGGGCATGCCGCATATGCGGATGCTGGACGCCTATGCAAATGCTGCCACAGCCAACCTGCCGGCAAACGCTCATGTGGGCTATATGCTACGGACCTCGCCCGACTGGGAGTACGTCAAATGGCTGCGCGACGCGTGGCAAGGGCCCTTGGTGGTCAAAGGCATTCTGCGCGGCACCGATGCGGAAAGATTACAGACACTGGGCGTTGATGCACTCTGGGTGTCCAACCATGCAGGGCGGCAGTTTGACGGCGCGCCCGCCACGATCGAAGTGCTGCCCGCGATCCGGCGCGCCACCGCCCTGCCGCTCATTTTCGACAGCGGGATCGAAGGCGGGCTCGACATTCTGCGCGCACTGGCCATGGGGGCCGACTTCGTCATGCTGGGCCGGGGATGGCACTACGCCCTTGCGGCATTGGGGCCCGAGGGTCCGGATCACCTTGCCCATATCCTGAAATCCGATCTGATTGCGAATATGGGACAGCTTGGGGCGCGGAACCTTCGGGATCTACCCAAGCCCTTCACACGCGACTGATCGGGCCTCTGGAACACGGCCATATGCGCTCAATTGCCGGTTTTGCGCTCAATCGCGCGCTGAAATCCAATCTGGCAGCACGGTAAGCGCGAATTTGTTTTGCCGTGAGGTCAAGTTGATCTATCTTCTGCTTATCTGGAAAAAGGAGACGACTGATGACGACCAAGACCCTCGCCGTGGCGCTGGCGCTCACCCTCGCCCCCACACTCAGCCTCGCAATGGGCTGCAACTATGGAAAGACCGAGCAACAGGCGATGTCCTGTGCTGCGGGCTCTACATATGATTCTGCAAGCAACACATGTGTTGTCACAACCGGCTGACACTCACGTGAACTTGAACAGTTAGGGATCGGACACATCAGTTTTTCTCGCTATAGTTAACGACGTTAAAGCTGATGTGTTCAACCGGAGTTATTGTTATGTTTCGTACCCTCGCCCTGACCGCAGCCATTGCGCTGCCCCTTGTTCTGCCAACGGTCGGTTTTGCCGCCGGTGGTGAAAGCGAATCCAAACCGCAGAAAACGGAGACGACCAAAACCTGCTTTCAGGAGCGGCAATGGGATCCCGAGATCAAGAAGTACGTGCGCTACTCCGCCAAGGTGAACGGCGTTTGGGATGCGAGCATTCAAAAATGCGTCCGCCCGGACAAAACATCCCACCTCGACAGCGATACCCTCTATGACGCCGTCCGCGAACTGGCCTATGCGGGGCGCTACGACGAGGCGACGCAAGTGATGGACAACATGCCCGAACAGACCTCCGATGAGGTCCTGACATATCGCGGCTTCACCGCGCGGATGCTCGGAGATGTGACATTGGCCAACGTCTATTACCAGCAGGCGATTGACACCAATCCCGACAACATCCTTGCACGCTCCTACATGGGTCAGGGTTTTGTGGCCTCAGGTGAAAAAGTGGCTGCTGTCGCGCAACTGCGCGAGATTCAAGCCCGCGGCGGCGCTGGCACATGGGCCGAAACATCACTGCGCTCGGCGATCGAGACAGGCACGACCTACAGCCACTGATTTCAGTCCCGGTTGATGGATTATCAACCATTGGCTGCGATGTAGGGGGAAACCCCCGTATCGAGGCTGCATATGACTGAATTGGTTCCCATCGCTGCCGCCCCTGCGCTTGTGCATCAGGGCGGCAGCCTTCCCCGTGCAATGAAAAACCTGTCCCGCCGGGCCAAGGCCGCGATTGTGGTGCGGATGCTGCTGAACGATGGCGCAGATATCCCGCTTGAGGATTTGCCCGAAGAGTTGCAGGCGCATCTGACCAAGGCCATGGGCTCCATGCGCAGCGTTGACCGCGACACGCTGCAATACGTTGCAGCAGAGTTTGCGGATGAGGTGGAGCGGATCGGCCTGTCCTTTCCCGGCGGCATGGCCGGAGCGCTCAACGCGCTCGAGGGGCGGATCAGCCCACACACCGCCGCCCGTCTGCGCAAGGAGGCGGGCGTGCGCGAAGCTGGCGATCCGTGGAAACGCATCCGCGACCTCGCGCCCGAGATGCTGCTGCCCATCCTGCAAACCGAAAGCGTTGAGATTGCGGCTGTCATGCTGTCGAAACTGCCGGTCAGCAAGGCCGCGGATCTGTTGGGCAAACTGCCCGGCCCCCGCGCGCGCCAGATCACCTATGCAGTTTCCATGACCGGTGCGGTCACGCCTGACGCTGTGGACAGGATCGGCCTGTCACTGGCTGCCCAGCTTGAAGACAGACCTTTGCGCGCTTTTCCCGACGGACCGGTCGAACGGGTGGGTGCGATTCTGAACTCCAGCTCCGCTTTGACCCGCGATGATATGCTGGCCGGGTTGGACGAGACGGATGAAGGCTTCGCCAACGCCGTCCGCAAGGCGATCTTTACCTTTGCAAATATCCCGGCCCGGATCGCGCCGCGCGATGTGCCCCGCATCCTGCGCGCCGTAGAGCAGGAGGCTTTGGTCACAGCCCTCGCCGGGGCCGCCGCCGCAGGTTTGCAAGCCAGCGCCGATCATCTTCTCGAAAACATGTCCGCGCGTCTTGCCGATCAATTGCGCGAAGAGGTGGGCGAAGCAGGCACTCCCAAACCCGCCGAAACCGATGCGGCCATGGCCGCCGTGGTCACAGCCATTCGCCAGATGGAAGCCGATGGCGAGTTGACACTGATCAGCGAAGACGAGGACGACTGAGCGCGCTTTGAGACGCGCGCCGCGCTCCAGAAGCGGGGCACCGCTTGTGATCGCACTGCATGGGTTCTAGTCTATTTCGATGGGCCGCAACCCCTGCGCCCCGTCCCCGCGACACCAGAGCAACACGATGCGCCAAGCCTCCGACACCAGACCATCGGCCCGCAAAGCCGCTCAGTTTGCCACCAATCTGGTGGCGCGCGGGCTGATCCTTGGCGCGTTGGCCCTGCCTTATCACATCCGCGGTAAACTGATGGGCTGGATGATGGCCCGTCTCATTGGCCCCCTTGCCGGATATCGCAAACGGGCCCGCACCCATGTGGCAAAGATACTGACAGAACTGTCCCCCGCCGAACAAAACCGCATCGCCGATGCCAGCCTTGTCAATGCCGGGCGCACCTTGATCGAGAACTACGCCGCCCGCGATCTGATCAACCGTCAGAAATGCGCTGAAATCACCGGCCCCGGCCTCGCCGCGCTGCGCGACGCGCAGACCAAGAGTCGACCTGTCCTGCTGGTCAGCGGCCATTTCGGCAATTACGAGGCCGTACGCGCCGCGCTCATCGGACAGGGTCATAACGTCGGCGGTCTCTACCGCGACATGTCGAACCCGTTTTTCAATGCGCACTATGTCCGAACGCTTGAAGCCTTGGGGGGGCCCGTCTTTGCGCAAGACAGCAAGGGCATGGCAGGTTTCCTGCGCCATCTCAAAGGCGGCGGGCAGCTTGTCCTGCTTTTTGATCAACATGTGGAAAACGCACCGGTGCTGAACTTTCTGGGACACCCAGCGCATAC
>CAYGQZ010000004.1:0-47629 GCA_964352055.1 uncultured Rhodobacterales bacterium | reverse complement strand
TGAATCCGCCGGGATTGACGTTGATGCGCAAGACGTCACCCAAGATGCCTTGTGGTCCGCCAAGGACAATGCAGGGATAACACCCGAGTTCAGCTCCTGTCACACAGGGTTTATTGAAGGATACGTCATCGAGGGCCATGTCCCGGCGGCTGACATCCAACGCCTTTTGGCCGAACGTCCAGACGCACTCGGCCTGACCGTTCCCGGAATGCCAATCGGCTCGCCCGGCATGGAGATGGGCGACCAACGCGATGCTTTTGAAACGCTACTTGTATCGCATGGTGGAGAGATCATTGTGTTTGAGCGCCATTCGTAGGTCTGACCAGCAAAGTCACTTACTTTGATCGCCAAATAACATAGCGTGGCGATCAGCTATGGGACAGAGGTTTGGATTAAGGCTCGAAGTCGGAATGATGAATAGACTCTCCTACCGGATCAAGACCGTTACCAATGGAGGTTAGCAAACCATCCTGAAAGGCCGCAAATCGCGCTCAAGCAGCCGTGCACGCATGCGCAGGGAAATTCACGCCTTGTCCCGCATTGTGCCAGTTCATGCGCGGCGCAGCGAAGGTCTGAAAATTCTAAACCTGCCGTGCGTGACCAGCGCAGCTGTCGGCGGTTCCCTGCCGTTGCCTGCTTATGCGCGTGGCTGCGGTTTTTCTGGTCCGGTGTTGATGTGGCGTTGATGTAAACCGCACAAGCAAAAGCCCGACTGATTAGGTCGGGCTTTAAGCGTTTGATTTAGCGTAGTAATTTGGTTGCGGGAGTTCGCAACCAACGATACTTGCGGTTGCTTGAGGAGCAGGTTCCGAGGGTAGCCGCTTAGCTGAGCTGCATTCAGGCAACGCGTTAATATCATTGAAACTTTTTCTTATGAACCTCTGCTTAACCCTACAACTAACACCTCGTTGCCATCAATACTATTGCACACAAGTTGCACACGCGCTGAAAGCAAACGTTTGATGTTCTTGCCCCTTCTGCCCATTCCTCCAAGTCCACTACACAGGGCGTGCAAGCTGAAACTGCTCCACTGATACGAAAAGGGGATACCGGGCTGCCCAAGAGGCTGAATAAATCCTGAAAAGATTGCCATCGGCGACGAATTCCATAAACGTGACTCTAGGCGAATCATGCTACTCAGAAACCCATCGCGCCAAAGATTTCCAAATCATCAAACGTCGAACGTGGAAAAATTTCAAATACCAGCCGAGCTAAGTTGGGAGAAGAAAGAAATAGCAACTTTTCACACCTCGACATGTCAACCAGTTTTTGACTGACCCCTCTTGGGAAAGATCACTCTCCGGGGGCATGACCTCACCTCGCTCACACGCAGTCGCTGCGGAGCCAAACAAGGGTGAGATGTTGATTATTCCTTCAAAGGGTCTAAGCTGGCGGAAGGGTTGCGCGCAACAATAATTCTCCGCCTCTTTGGGAGTACAATTTAGAGACCTTTAGGCAAATGATCACATCTTCTCACTCAAACACGTGGCCGAGAGAAATTTCTGAGTTCGTGGTGGCCGATAGCGAGGAGCTGGGCTGGAAGAACCTTCAGGCTTTCGCCTGTGAATATGCGACATCCAATGAACCGCTGAGCCTGCCGAGCGATCCTGAATTCATCACTCTCGAGCTTAATACGTCGCGTTCCGCAGAAGTAGCATATCGGATCGGCGATAGTGAAATAATTGAGATTTCTTGGAATCCGGGTGATGTAATCATCTATCCAAATTTTGACCGCTCCCGCTGGTCCTGGAAAAACCACCACAAGACTTCAGTCTTCTTCATTCCCTATTCCCGGCTGAAAAATGTGATTATGCAGCGTTCGGATACCACGTTTCGCCATCCGGCGCTTGTCCCAAGCGTGTCATCTGACGACACCAGACTTCGGACTTTGCTGGAACTTATGTCCACGGAACTGGAAACAACCAATCCCAACGGCGAACTCTATGTTGACTGCCTCGTCGATGCCACGCTGATCCACTTGGCGCGAAATTACGTTGCTGAGCGTGATAGCGTCAACGAGGAAACCTGCTTCTTGACCTCTGTTCAATTGGAGAAAATCAAGAAATACGTAGCAGACAATGTCGATACTTCGCTAAACGTGGCAGATTTGGCCGAGGCTGCGGGCGTCAAGCGGTTTGATTTTCCGCGCGTGTTTCGGTCCACTGTCGGGATAACACCCTATCAGTATGTCCTGCGCGAGCGGATCGAATGGGCGGAATATCTGCTGAGCTCGACCGATCTTAGCCTTGCTGAAATCGCTTATACAGCGGGCTTTTCAAGCCAAAGCCATTTCACACGAACTTTTCGGAAACATCGGGGCACAACGCCGCAAGGGTTTCGTCAGAACCTGTAGGTAAGGCCCTGCCCCACGGCATTGAACCGGTTATTTGATGCGCGCAATGACCTTCATTTCAAAGTCGAAACCATTCAGCCAAGTGACGCCAACCGCTGTCCAGTTTGGATAATCGGGGCCTTTGACGTATCTGTCCCGAACTTCCATTATTGTGTCAAACTGAGCTTCGGGATCCGTGTGGAATGTCGTTACGTCGATAATATCGTCAAGTGTGCAACCGGCTTCGCCTAACGTGCCGATCAGGTTCTGAAACGCCAGATCAATCTGTTTTGCCAAGTCAGGCTCTGGTGTCCCGTCCATGTGGCAACCGACATGGCCGGAGCAAAATAGCAGATCACCCGACCGGATCGCCGCTGAGTATTTATTGGCATCGTAAATTGCACGTCTGTCGTTCGGAACAATGGTTTCGCCCTTCATGGCGTGGCCTCCAAGCTTGTTGTTTATCCGGTCATGGACCTGTTGAGAAATCTGGCTCCAAGAGAGTCGGTTGTCTGTCACATTCCATGCAATGCCTGATACAAAGCGTACAGATGGGCCCATCGTTACGAAGTGCAAGCGTCCGATACGGGATAGTGCCTGCTCACAACCAGGCACGATCGGAAGGATCTCTTGTGAAGGTCAGAAGCTATCTAAGTACCTCGGTATTGCCACAAACACCAATCGACTGGCCTGAAATTGAAACACCAAGATCAGAGCTGATGAATGTGATCATATCGGCTATCTCTTCAGGGTTGATCATACGACTCAGCGAAATCGCCGCCGTTTCTTCCGATGCGACTTCGGCCAAGCTTAGACCTGTTGCCTCAGCGCGTGCCCTCATGACACGGTCCATGCGATCGCCCCGCACCGATCCCGGTAGGATTGCGTTCACGCGGATGTTGAACGCCCCCAACTCCATCGCAAGCGATTGCGTCAACCCGATTGTCGCCCATTTTGCGGCCACGTAGGGCGTTCGCATTGGCATCCCGAGCCGGCCTGCGGCCGAGGACATGTTCACGATCACGCCAGACTTCTGTGCCTTCATTCCCGGAACGACGGCGCGCGTGAACAGGAACTGCGAGAATAGGTTGATATCGAGCGTTCTCTGCCAGTTTTCGGGGTCGATATCCTCGATTCCAGCAGTTGGCCCGGCTGAACCTGCGTTGTTTACAAGAATGTCGACACCGCCAAGCGCCTCTGACATTTCCGCAAAAGCCGCATCGACTGCGGCGGGGTTTGCCACATCGCAAATTACCGCTCTTGCCTGAGGAAACTGGTGATTAAAGTCATCCACGGCAGCCTGGTCGATATCACAAACGGCGACATTTGCCCCTGCCTTGATGAAACGGTCGGCCGTGACCCGCCCGATCCCCGCCGCCCCGGCCGTGATGATTGCGCGCTTGCCAGTAAGCTCAGTCACGCCAGCCGCAGCTTTTCGCGGGTGCCCGCGGCGTCCATCACAGTTCCTCCCATTGCCTCAATGATAGTCCGTGCGCGGTTCACCAAGTCCACATTGGTGGCCGGAACCCCGCGAGCAAGCCAGATGTTATCTTCGAGACCGACACGCACGTTGCCACCCAAAAGGACCGATTGTGCGACCATGGGAAGCTGCATGTGAGCGACCCCAAAGGCGGACCAAACCACGTCCAGCCCTTGAACCGTATCGGCCATAATTTTCATAGCAGCCGGAGTTGCAGGGGCACCGAATGCGACACCGAGGCAGAACTGAAGCATCACGGGGCCGTCAAATGCACCTTCACGTATGAGCTTGCAGACAAAATCCAAATGACCAAGATCGAAGATCTCCAGCTCGGGCTTGACGCCCAAACCACGGATCAAAGTCGCGCCCTCCCGAATTTGATCGGATGTCGAAATGTAGACAAGGTTCCCCTCCCCCACGTTGTAAGAGCCGCAGTCGAGGGTACAAATGTCGGGGCGGAGTGCCTCGACATGCGCAAGGCGCTCTTTTTGGCTGACAAGATCCGATCCCGGTTGGGGGGGTAAGGGTGCCTCTGCCCCGAATATCAAATCACCGCCCATTCCGGCTGTCGTATTGATAATGATGTCTTTGTTGCGATCCCGCACGCGTTCGATCACCTCGGCATAAAGTGCCGTGTCGCGCGAGCCTTCGGTTGTTTCGGGATCGCGGACATGAATGTGCGCAACAGCTGCGCCAGCCTCGGCCACAGCCAGAACGTCATTCGCGATTTGCTCGGGCGTCACAGGCACATTTGGATTCTTTTTTGGTCCGCCCCCAGCCCCGGTTACGGCGCAAGTGATAAATGGATTCAGGTTCATTTGGTGTCTCCTCTGGTCTCGTCTAGGAAGCGGCTTTCTTCGAGCCAGCAACGGATTTCTGAAGGGATTTCGATCGATTGGTGCGTCTGCGCATCGACGAAAACCTCTACGGTTTCACAATGGGCGTAATCACGGGCACTCAGCGCATCGATCATACGAAATTCCAGTGTCACGCTTTTCGTACCGATCTTGGCTATCGATCCGAGAATGCGAATGCAGGTTCCAGCCAAAACCTCGGCAGAAAAACTTGTGGCGGCGCGGGCCGTCACGCAATGCGACAGTGCCCCGTTCCCACCGCTTAGCCGCAGCAGCGCCAGAAACTGGAGAGACGCATCATCGAAGAAATGGGCATACCAGCGGACATTCATGTGCCCGAACTGGTCCAGATGCCAGGGGTGCACGACGGCTTGGCCGACATTGTATTCCCGAATAGTGGCATCCCGCGTCAACATTTTGTTTTCCAGGAAAGATATGTAATCAGGAACGCGGTCCCTTGGTCATGTGTCATTCACTTCGAACTCCTGCCTGTGTTACCCTGTTCCAAGAGCGATTGGTGCCGTCCCCAACAAAGAGATCGAAAATGGCGAAGCCTTTGATTAAGCTTGACCGTGCCACTCTCGATCTCGCTTTAATGCTGGGCCATGGTCAGACAGGAATGTGAAGGATCTTCACCTCCTGGTACTCCTCAAGGCCCTGTATCCCGCCCTCGCGGCCATTGCCCGATTGTTTGTAGCCGCCGAAAGGGCTGCCAAACTTGAAAGGTCCGCCGTTGATCTGAACGCCGCCCGCGCGAATGCGTTTTGCAACCCGTTCTGCTTTTTGCCGGTCGCCGGATTGGACATAAGCGTGCAATCCGTATGGGGTGTCGTTGGCAATACGGATGGCATCCTCTTCGGTATCGAAGGGAATGATCACCAGAACAGGGCCGAAAACCTCTTGCTGGGCAATCGTCATGTCATTGGTGACATCCGCAAAAATCGTGGGTTTGGTATACCAACCCTGTTCAAAGCCTGCGGGTTTTCCTACCCCACCGACGAGCAAGCGCGCGCCTTCGTCGATCCCGGCCTGTATCAGGCTTTGTACCCGGTCGAATTGGATCTTGTCGAACTGCGGGCCAATATGATCGCCTTCGACCGTTGGGTCCCCGACTTTGGTCGCTTCACCGGCGGCTTTCGCGATTTTTAGCACTTCATCATAGCAAGACCGCTCGACGATCATTCGGGTCGGCGCATCGCAGCTTTGTCCGGTATTGAACATGCACAACGCGACAGAATTGGCGACCTGCTGTTCCAGATTACAATCTGCAAAGACCACGTTCGGCGACTTGCCGCCAAGTTCCAGCGCAACGCGTTTGATCGTGTCTGCAGCATCCTTGCTGATTAGCTTGCCCGCGCGCGTGGAGCCGGTGAAGGACATCATGTCGACATCGGGGTGACGGGACAGGGCCGCGCCAACACTCGGTCCATCCCCTTGGACAAGATTGAAGACACCGGCGGGATAGCCCGCATCATGGATCATTTCCGCATAGATCGCGGCGGCCATGGGGGTGTGTTCTGACGGTTTCAAGACCACTGTGCATCCCGCTGCCAGTGCAGGAATGACCTTGGCCGCAACCTGATTGACCGGCCAGTTCCACGGCGTAATCAACCCGCAGACGCCGACAGGTTCACGCAACAGGATATCTCCGTTCGGCAGGGTTTCGCTGTCTTCTTGGGCCTCCAGAAGTTCAATGAACGCTTCCAGATGCCAGAGGCCAGTGGCCGCCTGTTCATCCTTGGCCATCGAGATCGGCGCACCCATTTCCGTTGTGATCGCGTTCGCAAGGTCGTCCATCCGTGCGTTTGTCTGCACCAGTAGTGCCTTCAACAGTGCCAGCCGCTCTGCCTTGGACGTCTGAGAGAAGGTCTCAAAAGCCGCTTTTGCGGCCGCGACAGCGCGGTCGACATCTTTTTCGTTCCCCAAAATGACCGTGTCGATTTGTTCGTTCTTGGCCGGGTTCATCACAGGGAATTCCTGAGTGCCGAGCGGCGTGACCCATTCCCCATTCACGTAGTGCTTGCGAAGATCCATGACTATTCCTTCCTAATGTTGGTTGCGTCGATCCCTTTGAGGACCAGTTCAGCCGAATGCCCCGCGAAGCTGCGCGGGCTGTGAAATCGTTTCCCCCAAACTACGGGTTCGCTTGCGCGGCACTGCCGTGACTGAAGCACGGCAATACTGTTTCAAGCGCCGCAAGCCCGGCGGATGCGGGAACTGAAGGCGGGCGGTTCTCTTTGATGTCAGTAACAAAGGCCGACAGTTGCGCGTCGAAATGGTACGGAGCACCCTTGGCCTCCACGCTCAATTCACGCAGTCCCGCCGAGTCATTCAGAAACAGCCGGTTAGCATAGTGAAAGAGACGCAAAGACCCGTGCGTGCCGTGAATATGAATGGCATTCGGGTGCTTGATGAAATCGCCAGCCGCGTGATAGCCGCCTAGATACCAACCCTCGCCAGCGCCAAATATGCCGTCTTGTGGTAGGTCCGTCGCGAATGTGTCTTCGTCATAGGCCAGATGGCCCACCGCACCGTTTTTCAAAACGACACTCAGGTATTCCGGGCCGACTGGTTGGCCAGAAATGTTGCCGCGGCCGAAACTTGTCGAAACCTCGCTGTCCGTAAGCCAGGAAAACGCGTCGACAAGATGAATCCCGTGATCAATGATCCCCATCGGGAAACCGCCGGGCCCACCAAGCGGATAGTGGCTTTCTGGCATGATCCCGCATTTGCCGCTGCCCTGCCCGCCGATAACCGTTTCACGCAACACGCGAACGCCACCAATGGCACCCGTTTCGATCAGGTGCTTGGCCTGCCGGATCACTGGCAGAAACCGGTAACAGGACCCGTAGGCAACCTTCATTCCCGTGCGCGCAGAGGCCTCGATAATGTCTTGCGCTTCCGCGACGCTTAACGCGATCGGTTTCTCCACAAGGCAATGAACCCCAGCATTCATGGCTTCCACAGCGAGCGCCCGGTGAAAGGACGCAGGTGTGGCGACGATCACAATATCGGGCTGCTCCTTGGCGAGTGCCTCGGTAAGGGTGGCATAACATGGCGTGCCATCTTCAAGCGCTTCTTGCGTCGCCGCTACCCTAGGATCGGCAATTGCGACAAGCTCGGTTTCCGGTAGGCGCTTGGAGGCAGCAGCGTGGATCTTTCCCACATCTCCGAAACCCGCGACAACAACTTTCATCTTACTTGCAGCCAAGTCCTTACTCCCATTCAAAGCGTCGCCCCAGCAAGCCTTGGCCAGCCGTTTCATAGTCAGGCATCATCCAGGCGCGGCACTCAAATAGAGCCACCAATGCCGCGCGAGTTTTCCTTGATCAAAGATCAATACTATCGCTGAGATTGTCAATGGCCTTGTTCAAAGGAAAACAAGAATTTGCACATGCTTCTGTCTTTAGGTTATCGGTGATTGATGCGGACGAAGACCAACCTCGGAATGGCTTGGGTTGCACAACAACCACTCTTTGATTATTGATCAATGACGCATAAAGACCGCAAGTTCTGAGAGATGACCGAGATGACACAGCCTCTGCCTGGTATCAAACCGCGCGAACGAGTTTCAGACCTTGACTATGTCTATTCCCAGCTTAGCCGCGCCATC
Organism: uncultured Rhodobacterales bacterium; assembly: GCA_964352055.1. GTDB lineage: Bacteria > Pseudomonadota > Alphaproteobacteria > Rhodobacterales > Rhodobacteraceae > Tateyamaria. The sequence continues at coordinate 39,350 of CAYGQZ010000004.1, read as the reverse complement.
ATGATGGGAGAGTTTGAGCCGGGGCAGAAACTAAAGCTCAAGGAGCTTTCGGCAGCCTTCAACACCAGCCACATGCCTATCCGAGAAGCACTTGCGCGGTTGACCGTCGCCCAAGTTGTCACAACGGAACCCCGGCGGTCAGTCCATGTGCCCTTTGTTAGTCGCAAGCGCTTGAGCGACCTAATTGAGATACGAATTAAGCTTGAGAGAATGGCGATCACACTCGTATCGACCGTGCCCGATCCACAAATGGCTCTCGAACTAGAGGCGATTAACAAGCGGTTCGAAACAGTATTGCAGGCTCAAGAACCCGACTTCAAAGCGTACCTCGCGATCAACCACGAATTTCATTTCGCGATTTACAACCGCTGTGGAAACCCGGAGCTAATCAACCTGATCGAACAAATGTGGATGCGCTATGGTCCGCTGTTACACGGCCTGCGGCAGGGCCCGACAAAGTTTGCCCAAAGGGATCATCACCGTGAAATGATCGAAGCGATCCGTTCCGGCAAACCGGAAGCCGCACGCGACGCCATCGAAAGCGATCTCCGCGACGCCGCCGTCCAGATTGCCGCATCCCTGCCCGACGAGTAGCGGTTCTTTCATCTAGGCGATGACTTTCTTGCGGTAGTCGGCCGCGGCGGCCGAAAGCATCCTGTCCAAGATAATGGCAATGAAGGAAACCGCGAAACCGGCGACAAGCCCTCGACCGGGGTCGACCAGAGCGAGCGCCGTGTACGTCTCTTGTCCCAGATCGTTGGTCCCCAACAGGGCCGAGATGACCACCATGGCAAGTCCCATCATGATCGTCTGATTCAAGCCAAGTAAAAGCTCTGGCACGGCCATGGGCAATTCGACCTTGGTCAGTTGCTGGCCCTGAGTGCACCCGGACACTGCTGCCGCCTCTTGCAGGGGCACAGGTACATTTGCCAGCCCCAGAACCGTATATCGCATTGCCGGAGCAATCGCATATGCAGCAATAGCGATGACCGCAGCAAAGTCTCCGACCCGGAACAACATTACGATTGGGATAAGGTATACAAAACTAGGCAGAGTCTGCAGCAGGTCGGCAGCAAAAAGGACGCTGGCTCTGGCCCGGGCATTGCGGAATGAGAGAACAGCAATAAGCGAGCCGAGCAAATATGCGAAAAGGACCCCCATTCCACAGAGATACAAAGTCATGATCGCGAGTGACCAAACGCCAGCCAATAAGATCAACGTTTCAAGCACAAAGACAAGAATTGCCAGCCTCACTCCGCCAAGCCGCCATGCACCCCAAGTCGATACTGCGATAACGAGGCCCCAGGGAAGAGCCTGCAATAGATCTCTGACCGGGAACATGAAGTTCGTCAGCAGAAAGACCTTGATGCTTTCCAAGGTGCTATAGGCATTCACATTCAGCCACGTCATGATCCCGCCCCAAAAGGCCTGCGTGGATACGGTCCAATCGCGCGGATATTCCGCCATGTCCGGAATGAATTGACCCAATACCGTCGTCGCGGCGACAAGTAACAACAATGCCCACCACCACACTTTCCTGATCGGCGACAGTTGATAGCCGGACTTCGACATGCGTTGTGATAACTGATCCAGCAAAATAGCGAGAAGCGTGATCGCCAAACCGGCTTCGATACCTTGCCCGATCCGAAGCTTGCGAAGTGCATCGAGAACTTCAAACCCGATGCCCCCCGCCCCGATCATCGAGGCGATAATCACCATGTTAAATGTGTTCATTATGACTTGGTTAACTCCGACCATGATCAATGGACGTGCGCTCGGGACAAGGATGCGCCAGGTCTCGGTTCTGCGCGTCACACCGACCATTGTGCCCAAGTCGACAACTTCGGTGGGAACCCGTTCCAGCCCGACGATCGTGGCACGGACCATCGGCGGAACGGCATAGATCATCGTAGCCGCAATCGCCGCTGCCGGTCCGAAACCGAAAAGCATAATGATCGGAACCATATACGCGAAAATGGGCATCGTTTGCATCAGGTCCAACACCGGTCGCAACGCGATCTTCACCACTGGCACTCTATGCGCAAGAATGCCCAGCAGGAGCCCAACGCCAGCAGACAACGGAACGGCAAGGATGATCGTAGAGAACGTTTCGGCAGTTGGCCCCCACAGATCGAAAACCAATAGGTAGAGTCCAACGACAGCGCCAAATAGCCCAAAGTTGCGCCCCCCGATCCAGTAGGACGCCATGGTCATCGCGGCCAGTAGTCCGATCCATGAAAGAGGCATGAGTTCGACATATTCGTCGCCCCAATCGAATTCGAAACCTTTTGACAAAAGGTCGCGCAGGAAATCGGCGGGCAGATCGATTACGAGTGCCAAGGCGCGGGTGATTTCCTTGAAAGGGACCCCGAGTATTTCCAACTCGCGGGTCAGGTAATTCATCCCGTCGCCAATGCCTTTGGCGAATCCGATTGTTGGGACGAGCGCCGGATCGGTTGCCCAGGGAACCCCAAGGTAAAGCACAAAACCGAGTGCAATCCAAAATGCGGCCCATAAGACCCTGCGCATATTGCTCGACATGCCCGGCGTGCTGACTGTCACGTCGCTCATGATCTCCCTTCCCCGGTCGGCTGCAACAGGTCGACCACCTCGGCGCTCCCGATCTGCCCGACAGACTTCCCGGATTGGTTGACGACCCGGAAGACAGAGCCGCTCGTCAGGATGGCCCTCAATTGCTCGGATACCAGATCCGACGCGGAAAGAACCGGCGCATCGGCGGAAAGGCTGGCGTCCTCAGCGCGCATTGCGGAGCCGATCCTCGCAACTTTGATCTTAGAGACGCTCGCCGTGAACCGGCGGACATAATCCGTCGCCGGATTCATCACACATTCCTCTGGCGTCCCGGTCTGGATAATCCGACCGTCCTGCATAATCGCGATGCGGTCCGCCAGCCGCACGGCTTCGTCCAGATCATGGGTCACAAACACAGTGGTTTTTTGCAAACGCGCCTTGAGCGCTTTGACCTCTTCTTGCAGATCCAGCCGGATCAATGGGTCCAGCGCCGAAAACGGCTCATCCAGAAACCAGACATCGGGGTCATTCACCAGCGATCGGGCGATGCCGACCCTTTGCTGTTGCCCGCCAGAGAGTTCGCGCGGCAACCTGTTTTCAAAACCGCTGAGACCCACGAGTTCCAGCGCCTCGCGCGCCCGGTTTTCGACCTGACTGGCTGGCAAACCCTGGACTTCAAGCGGGAAGCCGATGTTTTGCAGCACGGTTCGAAACGGAAGCAGCGCAAAATGTTGAAACACCATGCTCATTTTCTTGCGGCGCACCTCGCGTAGATCCTTTTCGGACATTTCCGCAAGATTTTCACCATCAAGCAGGATCGCCCCATGGGTCGGTGGCGCGAGCTGCGCCAGACACCGCAGCAACGTGGATTTGCCGGACCCCGACAACCCCATCAGGACAAAAGTTTCGCCCGCTTTGACTTCGACATTCGCGTCAATATTTGCCGGAACATGTCCATGCTCCAGAATTTCTTCCGCCGTCGGCACGCGGCCATCCTGGAAAAAGCGTTCTGGATGAGCCCCAAACACTTTCCAGACATCGCGGCCCACAAGTTTTGTGGGCCGCGTTGCCATTTCATCTGCCAGAGATGTCAGGTTGCTCTCGTTATTCAGCATGAAAAGATATCCTTCATCTCTGGCATCAAATTAACCTTGGCACGCCTGCCAGGATTTCCAACGGTCTTGGTTTTCTGCCATCCAGGCGTCGACGACTTCTTCGACTTCCATTCCTTCGAGATCAACTTTACCCCAAAGAGCGCCGTATTCATCGTTGCTCATGTTGATGTTCTCGATCGTTTGGATCGCACAAGGCCAGGTATCACGGGCAGCAGGGCTGGAAATCATCATGACAGGACCAGTCGGCTTGTCGCAGTCATACGCCAGATCCGGGTTCACGCCCCATGACGGGTCTTCGACGCATTCCGGCGTGTATGGAGGAAATTCAACAAAGCTGCCTTCATATTTTACCGGAGCCCAATGCGGGGCCCAAAGCCACATAATAATCGGTTCCTGGCGGGCATAGGCGGAATCGAGTTCGGCGAACATCGCCGCATCTGTACCTGCGTGGACAATCTCGAAATCGAGGCCAAGTGCTGCGACCCGTTCTTCTTCGTTACCACCCCAAGAGACCGGCCCGGCCAGATACCGACCTCTGCCACCTGTTTCAGCCGTAGCAAACACTTCTGAGCAATTCTGCAATGCAGTATAGTCTGGAAGCCCCGGGCACAGCTCCTCGACATACGCAGGATACCACCAAGTTTCGATCCCTTGGAGACCGAGTTCACCAAGAACTTCGATTTGTCCTGCGGCTTCGGCCTCATCAATCGCAACCCGCCAAACGGTTGTCCAGGCTTCCAGAGATACATCGATATCGCCGCCTTCCATCGCAGGCCACCAAGCAGAGGCATCCGACACCACTTCGTCTGTGCGATAGCCCATATCTTCAAGAACTGCCCGCGCGATTCCGGTAGAAATGAAGATGCCAGTCCAGTCGCCGACGGCGAATTTGATCGGTTTGCGTGTCTCCGGAACGTCGGCAGCAGCAGCTCCGGCAAATGTTGCCGCGACCAGTGCGGCTGAGATTATGGTCTTTTTCATTGGTCTCTCCTTTTGTGTTGACTAAATCGTTTGGTAGGCACAGGGGCTCTTCTCCCTGAAATGCAGAGGCACGGTTTGTGGCTCCTTTTGCTGGCGACCCAGAATGAAACCAGCGGCGCGTGCCGCGATCATCAGAGTCGGAGCCTTTAGATTGGCGCTTGCAACGCGGGGCATGATGGAGGCGTGGACAACGCGAAGCGTTTCGATCCCGCGCAACGCATCGAAGGCCAGCTGGGCCAGCAACTCACGTCCGCGACGAACCCCGGCTCGAAAAACGCGGCGCGCGTGCAGGGCGGCTTCGTAGTTCCGGTTGATGCCCAGGTTAAGATAAGCCTTGGAGACCCCCGCAGGAATATGAATCGCCAGTTTGCGATCCATCGGCCCAGCTTCGAGAACAAGCACACTGCGGTCGCCAGTTTGACTCAGCCTATTTGCCAGAAGGCACCCGGCTGAGCCCGCTCCTACGATGATATGGTTCAAGACGTTCATTTCGAACCGTTCTCCCCTTCCGACACGGGCATTGATCGTAAATGCTGCGACGAGCCCGTCCGTCAAAGACATCAGAACTCAGTTTCCTGAGCGTATTCATTCTTAGATCATTGATCAAGGAAAACTTCGTGTGGAAATTTCTCCCCCCAAGAGCCACGTCCGAACGCGCTTGTAAAAACGTCAACTGGGAGTCTCAGATGGGAAATCGCGCACGGTCGAAGTGCTCACGCTGCTCCCCTCATCAATGGGTTGCGACCTTCGGCAAAACCAATGCTGGATAGGTGATACACAACTTCTAAACCGCTATCCCAAGAGGGCAGGCCAATTTCAGACCTTCGAATGTGCTATGCGGCGCATGTTTATGAAATACGCAGAAGCGGAACGGCACATATGATGCTTGCAACCTCCGGTCACGGAAAACGCATCGATTGCTTCTGTCAGACTTTGATCATGCGCTCGTAAAGGTGCTGGCCGGCGGCAAACTGCGACGTTCAGCAAGCCTAGGGAGCGAAAATGGAAACGCGCGAACTGTTCTGGTCCTTAGGGCCCGTGGAAGTCGGCGTCTTCTACGCTATCGCCTTCACGGTCATCGCAGGATTTCTCTATGGCGTCTGGCACCATATCGCCAAATACAGGGCAGCCAATGCAACCGCCGAGACGTTGACACTCGGGGCCGCTCTCAAGCGCCTGGTGTCGGATCTATTGACTCACCGGATGGTCCGCCGACGCGACAAACGGGCCGGGATTGCCCATACAGCCATCTTCTTCGGCTTTACCATTGCCTTTATAGGCACCTCTATCATCACACTCGACCACGATATCTTTAAGCCGCTCTTCGGGTTCAGTTTTTGGAAGGGTGATTTCTATCTTCTGTTTAGCCTTGTGGTCGATCTGGGCGGTCTCGCCTTGTTGGTCGGTCTATGCGTGATGGGGTGGCGTCGCTGGGTGATGCAGCCTGCAAAACTGCAATACTTGCGCAGCTATCGCGGCCAGACAGAGCCCACCAAGGTGCAAAAGACGTGGGCCCGAGAGGATCATGCTTTCTTGATCATTCTCATTATCATTACGGCTTCAGGATTCTTGCAGGAAGGTTTACGCCTTCATACCGATAAGCCTGACTGGGCGATCTGGTCGCCGGTGGGCTATGCCGTATCACTTGTCTATGCAGCCTTGGGTCTGTCCGTTGAAACCGCAAAAACGCTTCGGCTTTGGGGCTGGTGGTCACATGGTTTACTGTCGCTGGCCTTCATTGCGGCATTGCCTTGGTACAAGGCAAAGCACATCATTTCGGTGCTCGGATCACTCCTCTTAAGGAACGAGAAACCCCTCAGCAGGTTACCAGCCGAGCCTGAGGACAGCGAAACATCCGGCATATCGGTTCTGTCTGACTTTACGCTAAAGGACATGCTCGATTTCGATGCCTGCACAAAATGCGGACGCTGTCATGAAGCCTGCCCTGCCGCCGCCTCGGGCTATCCGCTGAGCCCGCGTGACCTGATCCTCGACCTGCGCACCGCCAATACAAACGCCGCTGCCGGATCGACGCCCATCGAAATGGTGATTTCGGACGAAACCCTATGGTCTTGCATGAGCTGCGGCGCGTGTCAGGAAATCTGCCCGGTGGGCATTGAACAGCCCTCCAAGATCGTGCGCATGCGCCGTGCGCTGGTGGATCAGGGCAAAATCGATCCGTTGCTGCAAAATACCTTCACGGCCCTCGGTGATGTCGGCAACAGTTTTGGCGAACCCAGCCGAAAACGGTCTGCCTGGACGCAAGAACTGGATTTCAAGGTTAAGGATATCCGCGAGGAACCCGCCGAATACCTTTGGTTTGTCGGTGACTATGCCTCTTTCGATCCTCGCAACCAGAAGGTTTCGCGCACGTTTGCACGGCTTTTGCGAAAGGCTCGCGTGGATTTCGCGCTCTTGCATGAGAGCGAACATTGCGCTGGCAACGACATACGCCGCGCGGGCGAAGAGGGTCTGTTTTCCCTGCTGGCCGAACACAATGTCGAACAGATCAATCAGGCACATCCCTTCAAGCGGATCATCACCACCGACCCGCACAGCTATAACACGCTGCGCAATGAATATCCCGAATATGGCGATATCGCCGAGATCGACCACTATTCGAGCATTCTCGCAGGACTTCTGCGCAGCGGACAACTGAAGGTCACAAAACCGCTGAACAGGCGTGTGACCTTTCATGACCCCTGCCACCTCGGGCGTCTGAATGGCGGCTATGACGCGCCGCGCGAAGTGCTCAAACTGATTGGTTGCGAAATCGTCGAGATGCCGCGCAACCGTGACAATTCATTTTGCTGTGGTGCCGGTGGTGGGCGCATCTGGATGCCTGATCAACCCGGAGAAAAACCATCCGAAAACCGAATGCACGAAGCTGCCACGCTTAAGGGTGTCGAAAGCTTTATCGTATGTTGCCCGAAGGATCTCACTATGTATGAAGATGCAAATAAAACCAGCAATCATGACGGCGATTTTACAATCGACGATCTGGCAGAGCTGGTCGCCGACGCTGTTGAGCTGAACAAGATCAAAAGCGAGGGGTTCCCCGCTCTTGTCAAACAGATCATCGAGAAATCCACCCAGATCATCGCGGCTGGTGTGATGCAAAGGATCGATGCGGGGCTGGCCGAAAGGATGGCCCAAATTGCAGTGCCCGCTCTTGCCTCCCCCCCAACAACCGAGCCGGAGCCGACAGCGCCCTTGCAACCTGTCCCCGCGCCTGAAGTGACCCCTGAACCGGAACCAGAACTGCAGTCAACTCCAGATGCAGCACCGGCGCCTGTTGCCAAGGCACTGCGTCCCATGACATGGGCCGATCCCGCGCCTGTCCTCGCGGCCGAGTTCCCACCCTACGACATGCCAGAGGCGAAAAAGCATAAGATTCTCGTGGCGGTCAGGCACGTTGGCGTCCTCAACGAAGGGTTCCAGATCGCCGGTGATCGCAGCCTGCCTGCGGACTCCTTCGACTACAAGATCAACGAATGGGATGAGGCCGCGATGGAGACTGCGCTGCTGATGTCTGAGGCCTTGGGCGATTGCGAGGTGGTCGCAGTGACCCTCGGTTCGCAAGACGCTGAGGCGACGCTGAGAAAGGCGATGGCCATGGGCGCAGACCGAAGCGTGCGCATTTGGGACGATAGCCTTGCTGATGCAGACCCGATCACCATCGCGCGTGGCCTTGCCGGTATCGCCAAACTGGAAAACCCCGACATTTTCATTTGCGGCGTTCAGTCGTCTGATCTGGGGCACGGATCCACGGGTATCGCGCTCGCCGGGATACTGGACCTGCCGCACAGCGCATCTGTCATTGACTGTGATTGGGATGGCGGCCCCAGAATGACCGTCACGCGCGAGATCGAGGGCGGCGCACAGCATCGGTTCACCTCGCCTGTCCCGGCGATTGTGACCATTCAGACCGGCTCCAACCAACCCCGCTACGCCACCATGCGTATGATCAAGCAGGCCAAGAAAAAGACCGTTGATGTTGTGGACGGCGGCGCATTGGACGACGGGTCCGCTGGGTATGTCGTCCAGCGCATGTATGAACCGGTGGTCGAACAGGCCACGATGCTGGATGGCGCGGCCCCCGATGTCGCCAGCTTCATTGTTGAAAAGATCAAAGAAACGAAGGGAGCATGACCATGTCCGGCATTCTTGTCATTGCGGAACATATGAACGGAAAAATAGCCAAGATATCGCAGGAAATTCTGGGCGCGGGTCGTGCGATCAAGTCCGAGGCAGGCGGCACACTTAAGGCAGTGGTGCTTTCAGATGGTAATGCGGACCTTGCCAATGCGCTCAACCTTGAAGGGGTCGATGAGGTCATATCCATCGACGTCGGCTCAGCCCATTTCGATGCGGCCGTATACGAAGACGAGGTTCTGGCCCTGTGCAAAGAGGAACAGCCGTCATTGGTCTTGATGGGCCATACCGCGAACGGTCTTGCCTGTGCCGGCTCTCTTGCGGCGCGGGTTAGCGCGGGGTTTGCAAGCGACGTTATTGCGCTTCGCTTTGATGACAGCGGCGTTATCGCCACACGGTCGGCCCATGCAGGCAAAGTTAATCTTGATCTCGCTTTTCCAGGGAAAGCGGCCGTTGTTCTGACATGTCGCGGCGCCACATTCCCAGCCGCAGATGAAACTGGCAGCGCTCAGGTCACCATACGGGCCGCATCAAGCACCGGTGCTACGACAGAACACCTGGAATACATTGCGCCGCCCGCCGCAGATATCGACATCGGCAAGGCCGAAATTATCCTTTCGGTGGGGCGCGGCATTCAGAACGCCGACAATATTCCGCGGTTTGCCGCCATCGCGGACAAATTGGGCGCGACGCTTGGCTGCTCTCGTCCGTTTGCCGATGCGGGCCATCTGCCCAAGGCGCATCAGGTGGGCCAATCAGGGACTGTCGCTGCGAGCTGCAAGCTCTATATCGCGGTGGGCATTTCGGGTGCGGTTCAGCACCTCTACGGAATGAAGCATGTCGATACAATAATCGCTGTCAACAACGATCCCGGCGCACCGATTTTCGGCTATTCCAAGTTCGGCTCGACAGTGGATGCGCTGGCGCTTGCCGAGGCCCTTGAGGCGCAGCTTGGACTCTCGAGCTGAGCCCCCCCGATCTAGGCACAAAAAAAGCGCGGGGAGGGAGTGCCCCGCGCTTTTAGGTGACTGAACGAAATCTGCCTGTCGGGAGATCAGTTCAGCTTGGGAAAGGTCTCGTGCCCCCAGATCTGCCGCTCACGGATAATGGGCAACGGCCGCTGCGGGTTTGCGCTTTCGAATTCGCGCGCAATCCGGTGGCCATCAAACATCGCGTCAGGCAAAAGGCGCGGTGCATAACAATCGCCCGCTCGGTAGATTGCCTCGATCTCGTTTTCTTCCCATTCGTCCTTTCGGCGCAACAGCTCGTCATAAAGCTCGTTGTTGGAAATGCGCGATGTGCACAGGATCACGCTGTCGAAAGCAACGGTGTCCACCTCTGTTCCGACGCGGCGGGGTAGCCCCCCTTCGGTTGAAGGCTTGAGCGCGCGCTTATACCCATCGCGGTAGACATAGAAAATGTCCGCGAGCACCTCGTCTCCCTGCACCTTGAACCCTTCGACCCAGTGCATTGGGCGCTCATTTATCGCCTTTTCGTTCATCATGCGCTGGAGGTTGGCGGTTTCACGCGTTCTTTCCAGATAGGAAGCGACAAGATGGCTTTCCGACAGGATCGTGACATCTTTGCCCAGATCAGCCATCATCTCGGCCATGCCGATGCCATGGACAAAACCCTCGCCGTCAAGGACAAGAACACGCTGGCCGATGGCCTTGCCAGCCATGACCTGATCAGGGGTCGCAAATTGCGGCAAGGCGGCGTCTGCGCCCGGAAGCCCTTGCATGCCTGTGGACCCTGTCGCCCCGTTTGGGCTCCATCTCGCGCCAATTGCGAGCACGATCTTGTCGGCACCATACTCCAGAATGTCATCCGCCGTCATCTTGCCGACGCCTTTATGCACTTCGACAGTTTTCAGCTTTGAGAGTTGATGCTCACGATAAGAGGTGACGCGCCCCCACTCAGACAAGCCGGGATAACGCTGCACATCCTTCAGATGGCCGCCGAGCTCATCGCTCGCTTCGCGCAGGTGAACGTCATAGCCCCGCTCGCCCAAAACGCGCGCGCATTCGAGCCCCGAAGGCCCCGCCCCCACAACCAGAACCGCGCAAGTGTCTTCCGCCTTGTCGAATTTCTCGGGGTGCCAGCCGCGGCGATATTCCTCCATTGACGTCGCATTCTGTGAGCACACGAGCATCGAACCGACCTCAAAGCGGCTCACGCACATGTTGCAGCCGATGCATTCACGGATGTCATCGACACGCCCTTCATCCACCTTGTTGGGCAGGAAGGGATCCGCAATCGAAGCGCGCGTGCCGCCAATAACATCGCAGATGCCCTTCTCGATGTTCTCCAACATGTCGTCCGGGCTGGTCATATGACCGACCATCAGAACGGGCTTGGTGACGATGCTCTTGATCCCTTCCACAAAGCCGCGCTCATGGTTCGACTGTTGGAAGCGGGAGGGTGCTGCGTCCTCACCCCATTCGGCATAGGCACCGATCTTGATATCCCAAAGATCCACAAGACCTTCCTTGTCGACGCGCTCCAGATACCGAAGCCCGTCGCCATGCTTTTCGATCGAAGCCGCGCCCTGAAGAGCATCAATGGAAAAGCGCGTGGCGATGGCGGCATCATTGCCGATGGCCTTCTTGGTTTCTTCCAGAAGGGTCAGGCTGAAGCGGGTTCGGTTCTCGAAATCCCCGCCCCATTTGTCGTTCCGCTTGTTATAGAGAGGCGCTAGGAACTGAAGGATCAACATCGAGTCCGCGACATAGTGATAAATGATGTCAAAGCCCGCATCGACCGAACGCTTGGCCGCCTCCACATGCATTTTGATGATCTCGTCAAAGTCCTCTTCATACATCGGCGCACAATAGATTTGTGGCTCTGCGTCGGATTGATAGGCGCTCGGCCCCCTTGCGATCTGGCGCGTGAACCAGTTTGTCGAATGGGGCCCGGCATGGCAAAGCTCGATCCCGCCGAGTGCGCCATGTTTATGAAGGCCATCGTTAAAATGGCGGTAGTTGATTACATCGCCTTCGTCCCAGATCGTTCCAAGCCGGTGAGGTGTCAGATCGGTCTCAGGGCTGATCGACGTCAATTCGGTGCAAACAGCTCCCCAGCCCCCTTCGGCTTTCATATGCCGGTGGCCAGCCTGCGATCCGGGCAAGTCCTGACCTGCGCCGTTACATTGCGGTGTCTGATAGAACCGGTTTTTCATCGTCTTAGGACCAAGTTGGATCGGCTCGAAGAGCGGGTCGTATTTTTTATCACGTGGCATGGCTCTGGCTCCCTGAAACATGGTTGATCGTATCGAATGGACATGTTGCCCATGCGCTGACTTCCCATGCAGTTTAGGCAGCGCCCCAACGCCGTCTTGCAGATTTCAGGAGGGGTTTGTCACAAATCGCTCGACAAAGCGGACTTTTGCATCCCATTCGGATCAGGGCGGAGTTGAACATGCAGCGGGGTTGAGCAGCTCCATTAACCTTAATCGGTCTACCCTTTTCGAACTTGGTTTGTGCAACGCTTCGCGCAAGAAAGCCTCGCCGTTGGGGTAAGCGACTAAAGACCAATCTGCGTCAAAACCCTTGGTATTTGGGCGAATGGACAAAAAGAAGAGCGTGTCAGGATGAGAAAACACGCACCAATCAAAAAATTTTGGCCAGTGCGCTGCGGTGCAAATGAACAGATATCGTTCCGGGTTAACGCAATCTCCAATTACCAACAGTTCCAACGCGCTTCAATCCAACCAGGTCCGCGCGACCGCCAAACGCCCAACAGACTGCGCCAGAAGGCGATTTCAGGTTACACACAGTGTGCACACGAGGCGACTTAACTTGCTGCAATCAAACGCGAACCAGTCCATTCCATCATAGGCGCACAGGATATTTTCGCTGCTGCGGTAGCTGCGTTGCTGGGCATTCTTTGTCTCCAATGACCCGCGAAACAGTTTCGGGGCCATGGTGCACACATACTGCACACGGATTGCGGCGGTCTAGCCCCCTGAGAGCACTGACAGGTGAACGGCGGTGATTGAGTAGCCTGTGATCTTGCCCCATTCTCTATCGCCTGACAAAGAAGGCAATCAATGGTCAAGAAACTTCCGAGATGTTGCCCGATCCACTTGCGCTGTTCACCTGCAAACCAATTGCTGACTTTTTGGTGTGCCGTCCGTTTCGCTCAACCCCTCCCTAGTCTTAGCTGTGAACATCTGTCCGCCTCATTCAATTCTCTGAACCATCACTTTAATGGCGCTTTATGCCTTCAACTTTTCCGCCGGTCCCGGTGCCTGGCCGTCGTATCCACCCCATACGGACTGGTCGAACTGGATCACGGTTCCGGTCATCATGCCGCTGTCGTCCGATGCCATCCACAAGACCGCGCGCGCCACCTCCTGCGGGTCGAGCAAGCGCCCGAACGGCAGACCAGCGGTTGCCTTGGCTTCCCAGTCGGGGTCACCGGACTCTTCAAGTTGCAACTCGCGCTCGTGGTCCGAGGCCATCCAACCGATATCTAGTTGGTTGACGTGGATGCGATTGCGCATCAGCGCATAGCCGGAATTCCGAGTCAGCGTCGCAAGGGCTGCTTTGGATGCACAATAGGGCGCGATAAAGGGCTGGCCTGCGTGCTGGGACGTTGAGCCGATGTTGACGATACGCCCTTCGACACCTTCGCGTTCCATGATGTTGACCGCATCCTGCATTAGAAAAAACGGCGCGCGGGTGTTGACCGCGAACATCCGGTCGAACAATTCCGGCGTGGTGTTCAACAGGTTGCCCCGGTCGGTCAGGCCCGCTGCGTTGACAAGGATATCGACACGACCAAAGCGCGCATCGGCTTCGGCCATGATCCGGCGGATGTCTGCGATGTTCTCAAGATCTGCGGCAATCATGATCGTTGGCACGCCCATTTCGGCCTCGATTGCGGCGGCGACCTTTTGCCCTTTTTCCGCATCCCGTCCCACAATGGCAATCCCGCCTGCGCCTGCGGCAGCAAATGTCCGCGCAATCGCCGCGCCCAAGCCTTGCGTCCCGCCCGTTACCACGGCGATTTTTCCGTCAATCCGGTTCATGTCGTCACCTCATATTTTGCAGCCGCCATCACGCGCAGCAGTTCCTTGTGGCCAACCATGGCCATCTCCAATGGTGGGTTTTTCACCGGGTCCTGTTCAGCTTCGACCACGAACCAGCCCTCGTACCCTTTTGCGGCAAGCGCTTTGACGATGGCCTCAAAGTTCAATGAGCCATCGCCAGGTACTGTAAATGCCCCTTTGATCACCGCATCCAGAAAGCTTTCCGCCTTCCGGTCCAGTGCGTTGATCACATCCATGCGCACGTCTTTGGTATGCACGTGGCTGATGCGTGCCGCGTGGTTGTCGATCACCCGCATCACGTCGCCGCCCGCAAATGCCATGTGGCCCGCATCATAAAGAAGCGGCGCAGACGAATGTTTCATGAACAGATCAAGTTCTTGCTCGGTCTCGATCACAGCGGCCATGTGGTGGTGATAGGCGATCGGCATCCCCTGCCCCGCGCACCAATCGGCAAAATCCGACATCTTGCGCCCGTAGCGGGCGATCTCGGCTTCGCTCAGCTTCGGCTTTGTTGCCAACGGCGCGCTACGGACCCCCTGAACAGATCGCGCGGTTTCGCCATAGGCGATCCCCGGCGCACCCGCCGCGATGAAGAACGCCATCTGTTCGGCAATCCTGTCCTTTTCGGCCTCCAGATCGCCATCCAGCAGGAGGCCCGAAAACCAGCCGCCGCACACCGAAATGCCGAACTTCGCAAGGATCGGCCCAAGCTCCGCCATGTCCATGGGAAAGCGCCGGCCCGTTTCCATGCCGGTGAACCCGGCGACCGAGGCCTGACGCAGCGCCTCTTCCAGTGTCACGTCATCCGACAGCGACGCGTCGTCGTCGTTCCACCATGCGATCGGCGCGATACCCAGTTTTGCGTTTGGCATTTGGTTAGACTCCCTGCCGCTGTTTCTTGCGGAACGCCGCCTGACCTGCGCGCGCCTCTTGCACACTGGCGCGTACCGAAATTTCCGGCACACCGACATACCAATCCGCGCCACCCGGCGTCCAGACATGCGCATCCAATGCGATCGTCAACACCGTTGTGCGGTCGGTGCCTTGCGCCCAGTCCAGCGCTGCTTCAAGTTCGGCGAGGCTTTCGCAATGCCGCGCAAGTGCTCCCATCGCTTCGGCGTGTTTGGCGAAATCGACGCGCAGCGGGTTATCTTTGTTCTGCACCCGCGAATCCCGCAGCAGGTTGTTGAACCCCGGCACCCCCATCCCGGTCTGCAGCCGGTTGATGACGCCGAATCCACCATTGTCGCATACGACGACGATCATCTTGTGCCCAGACAGGACCGAGGAATAGATATCCGAATTCATCATCATGTAGGATCCGTCGCCTACCAAAACGATGGGCGTGCCGTCACCATCCTTTGCCATGGCATGGCCCCAGGCACCGGCGATCTCGTAGCCCATGCAGGAAAAGCCAAACTCGCAATCAAACGTATGCGGGCTTTTGACCCGCCAGTTCTTGACGGTCTCTCCCGGCAAGCCGCCCGCCGCCGTGATCAGCGTATCAGCGGGTTTGGCCATTTTGTTCACAACGGCAATGACCTGAGCATAGCTCGGCACGGCTGCATTGGTGGCCGCCTGGCCCTCGTCAAGCATCCTGTTCCAAGCGGCATAAAGCTCTTGCGCCTTGGTCAGCCGCGCGGGGTCGCAGGCCCAGTCACCCAAGGCAGCGTCCAGTTCGGTCAGCGACTCAAGTGCATCGCCCACCACCGGCAACGCGCGGTGCTTGCGCGCGTCATAGCGCGAGGCATTGATGTTGATGAACTGTGCGTCGGGCGCAAAGGTTGTCCACGACCCGGTGGTGAAGTCCTGCAACCGCGTGCCAACCGCAATCACTACATCCGCAGTTTCGGCAATTGATTTGGCTGCATCCGTGCCTTCAATCCCCAAGGGTCCGACATAGGCCGGGTGATCGTGAACCACCGCCCCCTTGCCTGCGATGGTCTCGGCCATAGGAATGCCACGCTCAAGTGCGAAACTCGCCAGCGCCTCGCTCGCGCCTGAATAGCGTACACCGCCGCCCGAGATGATCAGCGGGTTCTTTGCCGTTTTCAAAAGCGCCGCCGCGTTGGCAATCTGATCGCGCGAAGGGCGCGGGCGCGGGATGGTCCAGTCTCGCTCTTCAAAGAAGGCGATCGGATAGTCATAGGCCAGTTCCTGCGTGTCCTGCGGCAAGCCGATAAAAGCCGGCCCACAGTCCGCCGGGTCCAGCATCGTGGCAATCGCCTGCGGCAAAGACGCGAGGATCTGCGCGGGATGGGTGATCCGGTCCCAATAGCGGCTGACGGCCTTGAAGCCATCATTGACCGTCACGGTGGGGTCGCCGAAATGCTCGACCTGCTGCAGGACCGGGTCGGGCAACCTGTTGGTATACGTGTCGCCCGCCAGCAAAAGCACAGGCAGACGGTTGGCATGAGCCACACCTGCGGCGGTAATCATATTGGTCGCGCCCGGCCCGACCGATGAGGTGGCGATCATGATCTGGCGGCGCAGCTTGGCCTTGCCATATCCGATCGCGGCCAGCGCCATCGACTGTTCGTTCTGACCACGCCATGTAGGCAGCTGGTCCTGTACCTGTTCAAGCGCCTCGGACAGGCAGGTCACATTGCCATGCCCAAAGATGCCGAATACCCCGGCAAAAAGCGGCACTCGTTCGCCATTGATTTCGGTGAACTGGCTGCACAGATAGCGCACCACTGCCTGCGCCATCGTCAGGCGAACCGTCTTTAGGGTCATGTCGTCTCCTCCCGAGTATCGTTTCGAAAACATTATGGAATGTTTATTGACATTGCAACAGTTCTGCAATCTGTATTGCGAAATAGCAAATTCGCCGGTGCCGCACGCTTTGGCGCACGCACACACCGGTGGGGAGGAACGCGAAATGTATGAAAATTTTGGACTATTTATCAATGGACGCTGGGAAAAGGCAGAACATGGCGCCACCACGCCCGTGATGTCACCGGTGACCGAAAAACAACTCGGTGCCGTTGCCTCGGCCTCGGTCAAAGACACCACCGCGGCGATTGATTCGGCCGAACACGGACTGCGCGCGCTGCGCAAAATGGACGGTTTTCAACGCGCGGACGCGTTGCACAAGATCGCTGATCAAATGGTGCTGCGCGCCTCCGAAGCCGCAAGGATGAATACCTTCGAAACCGGCAAACCCATGGCACAGGCCGAACGCGAATGGGTGTTGGCCACAGATCAGTTCCGCTGGTACGCCGAAGAGGCGCGGCGCATCTATGGTCGCGTCATCGGATCCCGCGTGCCCGGTGGCCGCTTCGAAGTATCTCACGAACCTGTGGGCATTGTCGGGGCTTTCACCGCTTGGAATTTTCCCGCCGCCCTGCCCGCGCGCAAGATCGCACCCGCGCTTGCCGCAGGCTGTTCCGTCGTTTTGCGCCCCTCGTCACAAACTCCGGGCGTCGCGATGATCCTGATCGACTGCATCCGCGCCGGCGGCCTTCCCGAAGGCGCGGTGTCGCTTGTGACCGGCACCACCGCCACGACCTATGACGTCATCATGGCAGACCCCCGCGTGCGCAAAGTGTCTCTGACCGGGTCCACGCGCATCGGCCAGCAAATGATCCGCGACGCCGCCGCGACGGTCAAAAAGGTGTCGATGGAACTGGGCGGCAACGCGCCTCTGATAATCTGCGACGACTCCGATCTTGAAACGGCCCTGGATATGTCGGTCGCCACGAAATACGCGAACGCGGGGCAAGTCTGTGTGACCGCCGACCGCTTTTTCGTCCACGAAAGCCTGCACGACGCCTTTGTCGACGGATTCGTCGCGCGGGCCAGAAAAATAAAGCTTGGCGATGGCATGGACCCGGGCACCTCCATGGGCCCGCTGATCAACGCGCGACGTCTGACCGAGATCGACGGCGTCGTGCAAGAGGCCGTCCGGGCGGGCGCCACGCTGGAACTGGGTGGTGCCCGCGCAACTGAGTTTAACTCCGGGCACTTCTATCAGCCGACTGTGCTGACCAACGTCACAGACGACATGCGTGTCTTTGCCGATGAAAACTTTGGTCCCGTCGCAGCGATCACAACTTTCCGCGAAGAAGACGAGGTTCTGGCCCGCGCCAATGCCTCTGACATGGGGCTGTCGGCCTATGCCTTCACCCGTGCACCGGATCGCGCGCGGCGCATCGTCGCGGCGCTCAAGGCGGGCATGGTCGGGATCAACAGCTTTGCACTGGCCGCGTCCGAGGCACCGTTCGGCGGAACCAGTTTTTCAGGCATGGGGCGCGAAGGCGGGCCCGAAGGTCTGGCTGATTACCTCGACACCAAACTCGCACAAATTGTCTTCTAAGGGGCTCGCCATGATTGCCAATTCACTCAAGGACATCTGGTTTGATGGCCGCCCGTCGATCAATGGCTGGCTGTCCATCGGCAACCCCTTCACCGCTGAAATCATGGCGGCCCAGGGCTATGACAGCATCACGATCGACATCCAGCACGGCGCGCTGGATTACAGTTCCGTCCTGCCCATGTTCCAGGCGATGCAGGCTTCGGGCGTGGTCCCGATGGCGCGGGTACCGTGGCTTGAACCCGGTATCATCATGAAAGCGCTTGATGCCGGTGCTATGGGAATCATCTGCCCGATGATCAATACGGCGGCAGAGGCAGCGACCCTTGTCAGCTATATGCGCTACCCGCCGCACGGTCAGCGCAGCTTTGGCCCGACGCGCGCCAATATCGCCCACGGCGGATACGGGGTTGAAGCAAACGATCAGGTCCTCGCCTTCGCGATGATCGAAACCGCCGAAGGCATGGCGAACCTTGACGCCATTGCAGCCACACCGGGACTCGACGGGATTTACGTGGGTCCTGCCGATCTGACGCTGGGCACTCAGAGCGGTCGGTTGCCCCCTGCTTTTGACCGTGAAGAACCCGAAATGATCGCACTGATTCAGCAGATTGTCGCCACCTGCAAAGCCAACAATATCCGCGCTGCTCTGCATTGCGGCACGCCTCAATACGCCGCGCGCGCGATCGGCTGGGGTTTTGACATGACAACCGTATCGGGCGATTCGCGCCTGCTGGCGGCGGCGGCGGCGGCATCCGTTGCCACGTTTCGCTCCCTGACCAAAGACGACGCAGCTGTCACCAGAAAGGAGGGCTACTGATGCCCCATATTCTCGTCGCAGGAAAACTGCACCCGGCTGGCCTGAACGTTCTGGAACATGCTAGGACACTCGGCTTCACCCATGACTACATCGAAGAAATCTCCGAACCGTCCTATGCGCCGCTGATCGACAAGGCCGACGCGCTGGTGATCCGCACCCAGCCGATGTCGGCACAAACCGTGGCGCGCGGCACCCAGCTCAAAGTCGTCTCGCGCCATGGCGTCGGTTACGATGCGGTCGATCTGCCCGCGCTCAATGCGCGGGACATTGCGCTTACAATCGTGGGCGACGTCAATTCCGTCTCGGTGGCCGAACATGCGATGATGCAGATGCTTGCTGCGGCCAAACGCGTGGTGCGCGCCAACGGTGCGGTTCATGACGCCAGCAAATGGGGGTGGCGCAACACCCTGGAACAACAAGAGATCTCGGGCAAACGTCTGCTGATACTCGGGTATGGGCGCATCGGTCGCAACCTTGCGCGGATGGCTGCCGGTTTCGAGATGCAGGTGCGCGCCTATGACCCCTATCTCGCCCGGACGGCCTGGCCCGATGGCAACGTGGGATGCGTGACCGATCTGATGGATGGTCTGAAATGGGCCGATTTCGTTTCCGTTCATGTGCCGCGCGCCGACCAGCCCCTGATTGGCGCGGCGGAAATCGACGCGCTGAAACCGGGGGCCATCATCGTGAACACCGCACGCGGAGGTGTCGTGGATGAAGCGGCGCTGGCTGACGGTCTGCGCTCCGGCAAAGTCGGCGCGATCGGTTTCGATGTGTTCGAAACAGAGCCGCCCACCACAGGCTCCCCCCTGCTCGACTTTGATCAGGCCATCCTCAGCCCGCATATCGCGGGCCTCACATTCGAAGCCGCCGAACGGATGGCCGTGATGTCGGTTCGAAACGTGCTCGATTTCTTTGCCGGCACGATCGACCCAGACCTGATCGTAAACCGAGCATCGATCACTGCAGCATGCGTGCGACAAACCGGTTGATGAATCCGCCTCTGCAATGAATATTGCCGATTGCCGCAACTCGCTTCTGGCATAGGAAAAAGGCAAACCCATGAACGACAGCTCACCGCCCAAAGAGTACGAAGACCTGATCCGTCTGGTTCACGAACGGCACGGAAAGATGAGCAAGACCTACCAGAAGATTGCGCTTTACCTCACGCAGAACCCCAACGAAGTCGGCGTGCTTTCGGTTAACGCGATTGCCGACTCCTGCGGCATTCACGCGTCCAGCTTTGTGCGTTTCGCACAGTCTCTTGGCTATTCCGGCTTCAAGGAACTGCAAAGCCTCTTTCAAAAACGCCTTGCAACCGCAGCACCCGGTTTTGACGCCCGCGTCAAGGCACTCGATAAGGAACTCAGCGCCAGTGATGATCATTCGGAAGCCGCGTTCTTGCGCGATCTTGTCGTGCGCGACATCGCATCGCTGCAGGACATGATCAGCGAAATCAAACAGAACGACCTCGCCCGCGCCGCGGATCTGATCGAAAAGGCACCGGTTGTCTATCTGGTGGGCCAATTGCGCTCGGCCCCGGTTGTGGAACTGATGCGCTATATTTTAACCATGCTCGGAAAACGCTGCATCCTGCTCGACACTGGCGGCGGTCTTTCCACGCATGTCGCCCGTACCATGGGCCCCGATGACGTGCTGTTTGCTGTCTCGTTCCGGTTTTATGCAACCGAAGTGGTCAACATCGTCGAGGAAACCGCGCTTGCCGGTTTGCCGATTGTCGCGATTTCCGACAGCACGCTCAGCCCACTGGCCAAATCCGCGTCGGTGCTGTTCGCCGTGCCTGAACATGATTACACTTTCTCGCGCTCGCTCGCCGCGCCGATGTGTCTGGCGCAAGCTCTGGCGCTTGCGGTCGCGGCCCGCGTCCAGAAAGAGGGCGACAGCCCCCGAATTCCGACAGTCACCGGAACCTGACAAAGCGCGACCGCCGCAGCATTATGCAATATTTATTGCATTTATGCACGTTTTGGCTATTCTCCTTTCAGGGAGAGACCACGATGAACAAGCCGCATATGACATCAGCCACCGCAGAATCGTTGCTGAAACGCCTTGATGGCATGCAAGACGAGCTTGGAAAAGGCGGGCGCAAACTTGCGCGCTTCTTCATCGACAACCCCACATCGTCCGCCCTGCTTCCTGCCACCGAGGTTGCCGCGCAATGCGGCGTTCACGCCTCCAGCGTGGTGCGGCTAGCGCAATCCTTGGGTTTGTCGGGATACAAAGAATTCCAGACGATCCTCCAGCAGGACATGGCGTCGCTGCTCGAACGCAACGCGCCCACTCCGAAAGACGCTGCGGGGACCATGCTGAACCTCGCGCTACTCATCGAGTCCGGTCAATCGTTC
This sequence comes from uncultured Rhodobacterales bacterium, assembly GCA_964352055.1. Taxonomy (GTDB): domain Bacteria; phylum Pseudomonadota; class Alphaproteobacteria; order Rhodobacterales; family Rhodobacteraceae; genus Tateyamaria. The sequence goes on along the minus strand of CAYGQZ010000004.1, from coordinate 18,013 downwards.
AACAAGGCTGCCGAATCCGCTGCAGATACCTATCAGAAGATGAGGCCGACGGTACGGATCAAGACCGAAAGTGTCTTACCAACGATGGTGGACCCATCTGATTTTGCGCAACGTATTCATGTCTTTGCGGCGGAGTATGACGGAATTATTCTGGTCGCGCGCGAACATCCCTCGATAAACAACGCGGTCCGGGATGAAACCCGCAACGGCACACCGGTGATCTGCCTGACCAGCGACCTGCCCTCTTCGGGACGGACCGCATATGTCGGATCGGATCAATTTGCCTCGGGCGCCACAGCCGGCTGGCTCTGCGGTCGGTTCCTGCCGCGCGAAACGCCCCAGAATGTGCTTCTTGTCAGCAGCGTTCCCTTCCGGTGCCAACTGGATCGCGAACTGGGATTCCGACAGGTTCTGCGGTCTGAATTCCCATGGCTCACCATCGATGAAAAGGTCAGCTCCGACGAAAGCCCCGACGTGACCTATGACGCTATCCGCCAATACGTCAGCAAAACCGGGGCACCTTCGGCGATCTACAACGTCTCGGGCGCGAATCTGGGCATCGGGCGCGCGCTCGAGGCGGAAAATCTGGTCGGGCGCACAGTTTTCATGGGGCACGAGCTGAACCCCAACGCCCGCAAACTGCTCGAAGACGGGATAATGGACCTCACCATAGGACATGATTTCGACCGCGAAATTGCTCAAGCCATCGACAGTATTCGAATTGCACTGAGCGGCCAGCAGCCCGCTAACCATCTGACAGAAAGTCAGATTTTCACGCGTCACAACTGCACAGCCACCTGAAACGCCACTCAATTCAATTGTTGGGACGGGGCCCGCCCCGCACTTTCTGCAATGAAAATTGCAGAAAGTGTTAATCGGCAAATTGTTTGTTGACAAAATTGCGCAAACGCAACATATGTTGCACAAACCACTATCCTTGGGAGGGTAAGCTGATGTTGAGAATTGCCGTTTTGGGGTGTGGCAGAATCGGACAAATGCATGCGGCCAATGTCGCTCGCCATCCCAGAGCCTGCCTCGCAACAGTCTACGACGTACACCAGCCCTCCGCAGATCGCGTCGCGCAAGAGCAAGGTGTCACCGCTGCCGCCAGCGCCGAAGACGTGTTCGCCTCCGACCAGATCGACGCCGTACTGATCGCAACAGCCACCCCAACGCACGCCGATTACATCGAAATGGCCGTGGCTGCCGGCAAGGCGGTTCTGTGCGAAAAGCCAATTGATTTGAACCTCGCGCGGGTCGAAGCCTGCGCCGCCATGATCGCGGGCTGTACAGTGCCGATCCAGTTGGGCTTCAACCGCCGCTACGATCCCGGCCACGCCGCCGCACGGGCCGCGATGGTGGCGGGCGATATCGGCGATCTGCATCAGGTCATCATCACCTCGCGCGATCCCGCAATTCCGCCGCGCGCCTATCTCGAAGCCGCGGGCGGCCTGTTCCGCGACATGACGATCCATGATTTTGATCTCGCGCGTTTCATGCTGGGCGAAGAGCCGACCGAGGTGTTCGCCATTGGCGGCGCGCTTATTGACTCCGCCTTGGGCGCGGAGCTGAACGAAATCGACAGCGCCATGATCGTGCTGCGCACCGCATCAGGCAAGCAGTGCCATATCAACAACTCACGCACCGCCGTTTACGGCTATGACCAGCGGGTCGAGTTGATGGGCAGCACCGGCATGATCCTTTCCGACAATCGCAAGCCGCACGAAATGCGCCGCTATTCGGCAAAGACCGTCGAAGCGAGCGAGCCTTATCAGTTCTTCTTTCTCGAACGCTATCTCGAGGCCTTCATGGCCGAAATCGACGGGTTCGTGGATTGCGTCGAACAGGGCGCGTCCCCGCTGGCCAGCTTTGAAGACGGGCGCCGGGCGCTCATCCTTGCAGAGGCCGCGTACCTGTCGATGCGCGAGGGCCGAATGGTCAAGGTTTCTGAAATCAGCGCCTGATCGATATCACGACCGGGCCACCCGAACGACCGCGACGCCAGTGAGGAGTAACAGTTGGCACCGCATTTCATAGGCGCCGCGACAGCGCCGAACCGGCACAGCAGACACCCTGCCAAAGCCAAGCTCAAACGGAGGAAAGACATGAAACTCTCACACAAGGCCATCGCCCTCGGCGCGACCCTCTTGGCATCAAGCGCCATGGTTGCACATGCTGACAATGCGGATGTCAAAGTCGGCATGACCCCCAAATTCCTGAAAGACGACTTCCAGACACTGATGTTGGATCTTTCGCTGGCGGCGTTCGACGACAAGGGCTTTACCCTTGTGGGCGCCCCCGATCCCAACGGCGATATCGCCGCTCAGGTCGACGCCCTGCAAAACCTGCTGGCCAATGGTGCCAATGTCATTGTCTTCGCCCCGCTTGATTCCGCCGGCATCGTGCCCGCAGTCATTCGCGCCAACGAGGCGGGCGCACTGGTCTTTTCGATCGACGACAGCCCTGCCGGCGGAATGGTCACCGCGACCGTTCGTGCCGACAACTACAACGCCGGTGTTCAAGGTGCCGAAGAAATGGCCCGCCGTCTGGCAAACGATCCCTGCTCGACTGACAACAGCTGCATCGTGCTGGAATTGCAGGGCGGGCTGACGACACCCAACGGTCTGGACCGCTCGAACGGTTTTGCCGATACGCTGCGTGCTCTGGCACCCAACGTCGAACTGATCCAGCGCCCGACCGAATGGACGGCTGACATGGCCGCCGACGCCGCCCAGAACGTGCTGACCCAGAACCCGACACTTGACGGGATCTTCATGGCGTCCGAACTGATGGCCACAGCCGTCAATGCGCAACTGCGGTCCGCCGACCTGGATGCTGCCGTGGGCGAAGAAGGCTCTGTCATCCGCGTCGCCATCGATGGCACGCCCCAGGGTCTGCAACTGATCCGCGAAGGCGCACTTGACGCGACCGTCTCTCAGCCGCTCAGCGCCTATGCTACCAAGACGGCCGAACTGATCGAACTGGTGTCGAACGGTGGCACCATCGACATCGGCCCGCGTGATGATGGCCGGGTTATCGAGACCGAAGTTGGACCTCAGTACCAGTTGAATGCAACACTGGTCACAGCGGCCAACGTGGAATCCGATGATCTTTGGGCCAACAAGATCGGCAAGTAAGCTACCTGACCCAAGCCAAGCAAGGAGCCGGAGATCATGGACCAGTCACATCCTATCGTAGAGATGCGCAACATTACCAAGACCTTCGGCTCCACGCGCGCACTGCAGGGCGCGGACCTCACCGTAAACCGCGGCGAGGTTCACGCACTTCTGGGGCGCAACGGGGCGGGCAAGAGCACGCTTGTTTCGGCCCTCAGCGGGTTCACCCCCGCCGATTCCGGCGATATCCGCATCGGATCCACCAGCTTTACCGCGACCGGGCAGAACTACGCCGCCCTGATCCGCGACGAAATCGCCCATGTGCAACAGACACCGCGTCTCTTCGATCAACTGAGCGTCGCGGAAAACCTCTTTATCGAAAACCCCATCGTTCGCAAATCCTGGGGACGGATCAGCCATGGCGTGATGCAATCGCGCGCCACAGCTTTGCTGACCGAATGGAATATGGATATTCGCGCGGGCGCCTTGGCGGGCGAACTCGACGCAGGCACCCGGCAATTGCTCGAGATCATCAAGGCGCTCAACCGTGGTGTGCCGGTGATGATCCTTGACGAGCCAACCGCCGCCCTCAGCAACGCGGAAAAGCGTGTGCTCTTCGAGAACGTCAAAAAACTGAAAGTGGCGGGCGTGTCCTTCATCTATATCTCGCACCACCTCGATGAAATTTTCGAGGTTGCCGATACCGTGACGATCCTGCGCGACGGCAAGGTCGTCCGGGCACGCGCCGCGGTGTCCGATCTTGATGTCGAAACCATCGCCAACTTGATGATGGGCGAAGAAACCAAACGCAGCGTCCGAGAAGACCATACCGAGACCGACACCCCTGCCCTGCTGACCGCCAAGGGCATCCGGGTCAACGCCAAGGCCGCCGGTGAAATCAATCTCGAGGTCCGCCCAGGCGAAATCCTCGCACTGGCTGGCCCCGTGGGCAGCGGCAAAGAGGATCTTGCGATGATCCTTGCCGGGCACAAGAAACCCTTGCGCGGCGAAGTTTCAAGCCCGCGCGGCACCAGACCGGTCATCGGGCTTGTGCCCACCGACCGCCACGCAAGCGGCTATGTCGGAATCCTCGGCGTGCGCGAAAACGTTTCCATCGGCGGCCTCGATATGCTCACCGGACCGCTTGGCTTTATTGATCGCAAGAAAGAGGCCAAGCACGTCGGAAACCTGTCACGGCTGACCAATATCATCGCATCTTCGCTGGAACAGCCAGTCAGCCAACTGAGTGGGGGCAACCAGCAAAAGGTCGTCTTTGCCCGATCGCTGTGCCGCGACCCCAACGTGATCGTGGCGCTCAGCCCCACGCGCGGCGTGGATGTCGGCGCAAAGGAACAGCTTTATGCGCTCCTGCGCGATCTGGCGAGCGAAGGTCTGGGCATCGTTGTCGTGTCAGACGAAGAAGATGAAATCGAACAACTCGCCAACCGCGTCGCCATCGTTTTTGACGGAGAAATCGTGAGTGAACTTGTAGGTGACTACAGCATGAAAGACCTGATTTTGCATATGGAGGGCGTGGCATGAGCGTTCAAGCCGATACCAATTCGAACACGACGACGCAGCATATCGGCCAGTCCCGGTTGTCGGCCTTTGGCAGCGCCTTTGTTGCCAACGGCTTTACCATGTATCCGGTGCTTTTGCTTCTGGTCATCGTGGGTGCCATCGTCGCTCCGGCCTTTCTGACCACCCGCAACCTGATCAACATCCTTGAACAGGTCAGTGTGCTGGGCCTCACCACAATCGGGCTGACCTTTGTCGTGATGATCGGGCGGCTCGATCTGTCGCTCGAAGGGATCGTGGGCTTTGCCCCGATGCTGGCGGCGGTGATGCTTGTGCCAGCTGCCGCCGGTGGCTTTGGCGTTGAGTTGCCGGGTTGGATGGGGTTGATCGTGGCGCTTGGCGTTGCCACCCTCATCGGCTGGTTCAACGGTTTCATGGTGGTCAAGGTAGGGCTCAATCCCTTTATCTCGACGCTTGGCCTGCTGGTCCTTCTGCGTGGCGGTGTGTTGATCATCTCGAACGGCCGCTCGATCTATTCGCCGGGCGATGCCCTGACCTATCTTGGTTCGGCCAAGATTCTCGGCCTGCCGGTTTCGGTCATCGTCTTTCTCTCTGTCGCCACGATCGTCGGACTGGTCTTCCAGTTCCACCGGTATGGCCGCGCGCTATACGCCGTCGGCGGAAACGAGGAAGCAGCGCGCGCCGCCGGGATCAACGTGGATCGCATGATCTGGTCGGCCTTCATCTTTGCCGCCCTGCTGTCCGGCCTTGCCGGGGTTCTGATGACCGGGCGGCTCGACTCTGCCGTGACGACCCAAGGGCAGGGCATTATCTTTTCCGCCTTCGCAGCAGCCGTGATCGGTGGTGTCAGCCTGGGAGGCGGCAAAGGCACGATCATCGGCGTCGTCAGTGGTGTGCTTCTGATCGGCGTCATCAACAACCTGTTGACCCTCGCACAGGTCCCGTCTTTTTATGTTCAGGCATCGACCGGTGCGGTCATCATCATTGCCGCCGTACTTACAACTGTGGCCAGCCGACGCTCCAGCGGCGTCAAGACGCGCACCTGATCAGACACAGGGCGTGATCGACCAAACTCCGTCGGTCACGTCCATCTCCAAAGGAGGATCACAAGAATGAAAAGACACCCCATCGGCACAACCGGCCTCGAGATCACCTCGATCGGATTTGGCACGGCAGCCCTGGGCGGCATGCCCGACACCTACGGCCACGATGTCGATGACGCGACAGCCCACGCGACGATCAACGCGATCTTCGACAGCCCTGTCAATCTGATTGATACCTCGCGCAACTACGGCTTTGGGCGCAGCGAGAACCGCATCGGCGCTGTGATCCGCGAACGTGGCGGCCTGCCCGATGGCTTTGTCGTGTCCACCAAACTGGATCGGGATATGGACACGGGCCGCTTTGACGCCGATCAGGTCCGCCGCTCGGCCGAGGAAAGCCTGACTGCGCTCGGGCTCGACCGGTTCCAGATCCTGCACCTGCACGATCCCGAACATGCCCGCGACCTTGAGGAAATCCGCCGCCCCGGCGGCGCGCTTGATGCGTTGGTCGCACTGAAGGAAGAAGGCATGGTCGACGCCATCGGCATTGCCATGGGCCGTACCGATCTGTTGATGGATCTGATCCGTGAATGGCCGTTTGACCTCCTGCTCAACCACAACCGGTTCACCCTGCTCAACCGTTCCGCAGGGCCGGTCTATGAGTATGCCCGCGCCCATGGTATCGCCGTGTGCAACGCGGCCCCGTTCGCGGGCGGCGTCCTTGCCAAAGGCAGCGCCTCGGTCAAACGGATCACCTATCAGGTCGCTGACGACGCGGCCCTCGCCCCTGTCCGCCAGGTCGAAGACACCTGCGCGCGCCACGGCGTCGCACCTGGAACCGTCGCCTTGCAGTTTTCAACCAACGAGTCGCGCGTGACATCCACGATCATCGGCGTGTCACGCCCCAGTCGGGTGAAACAGGCGCTGGACTGGGCAGAGGCCAGCATTGACCCCGCCGTCTGGAACGACCTCACGACCCTCAAGGCCGATTTGCAGGATCCCGAAGCGAACAGGGCCTACGTTCCAGGCTAGATTCGCGCTTCGCTTCAATCATCGTGTGGGAAACCGTGCTGCATTGCCAAGAACCGTTTGCCGGCTTGGTCGAAGCGCCGATTAACTTATCGCGGTATCAACATCAGGCGACGTTGTCCGCGTTTAATACATCGGTCTCCAGCGCAGCAAAGGTCGGTATTCACCTGTAACCGGATTAGGCATCAATCAGAAAATGGCCCCAGAGGCCAACGATTAGGCGCTGCGCCGCCGGCCCGAGCCGACCTTCAACTCACCAAAGTTCCAATCTGCACAGCGCAAAACAAAGGACTGCGTACCGTTGCTGGTTAAATAAGAACCGTAAGCAGATCCTGTTCCAATGCGCTTCAATTTGACCAAGTCCACAAAATCGCCAGCCGCCCGACAGAGTGCGCCAGAAGGCGATTTCAGGTTACACACAGTGTGCACACGAGGCGACTTAACTTGCTGCAATCAAACGCGAACCAGTCCATTCCATCATCGGCGCAGTAGAAAAGCGCGCTGCCTCGGTGGCTGCGTTCAGGGGCATTCAGCGATCTCCTTGGGGCCGCCATCACTTGGAACGGTCCTGCTGTGCACACCATACGCACACGAGAGACGTGCTGCCACCCTGCCCCGTAGAACGACAGGCATTCGGCGGCTTTTGGGCGGGTCCGGCTCCTATTTCACGTATGACAACCGTACCAATCGTGTTTCAAACTTGGGTGATCATCGTCGCCGACGTTCTAGGGAGCGGACGCTCATGAACCTTGCGGCAAATGCCGGCAACGAGCCCAACCTGTGAATTGATATTTTGTGCTGCGTGCGCTCGCAGCGCGGAAAATGCTGCAACGGCGAAAGCCGCCATGCTGTCGCGCGGCGAGAAAAACGGCCATTAATGCAGCATGCATCAAGAGGCGAATTTGCAGGTCTGTTCGTCGCCGACATCAAAGGCATCCTTGCAGCTTAAATCAGATCCTAGGCGATGATTTCAGATTTCAGGTTTCTATATCTGATCCAGATCAGCGTGCCATGTTTCGATGTCTCTCAAATGAGTGCGACCATCAATGTCGGACAGCGCGATAACGCGCGCGGCAAGCAGGTTGCAGACAGCCATGACCGAGACGTGGTTGAACAGCGGGCCGGTCGCCGCTGTGACACAATGAAAGCGCCTATGTTCTGCCGATACGTTAGCGGTGTCTCCGATAATCGCGACTTCAATACCATGCTTCTTGAGCGCGGCTTGAATACGATTGGTAATCAACGGGGTGCGACGCAAAGCAAAAAGAATAACGCAATCATCCGGCCCAATCAGGCTCAGGTTTTCGGCGAGTGTTTCCCCATCACGCGGTAGAACTGTGACGTTTAGGGCGATCTGCGAAACCTGCCAACCGAGGTAACGAGCAAAGGGTTGCCCTGATCGAAACCCGATAATCCAGACACGCGGTGCAGTTGCGACAGATTTTGCCAGTGCATCCAGATCGGTGGGATCAATTTCGCCCAAGGTTAGCCGCAGATTCTCTTGGGATTGGTTCAGAAAGGTCCTGACGGGTTCTGGCTCGGGCCCGGATCCGTTTTCAAGCCTCAGGAAGGCGGAGCCTGCGTCTTGCTCGGTTCTGACCGCCTGGCGCGCTTCTTCAAACGACTGATACCCGATTTTTCGGAAAAACCGCGAAACGGTGGCATTGGACACATCTGCAAGCTGCGCGATTTCGCTGGCTGTATAGCCCGCCAAACGGCCGGGGAAGTTCAGCACCAGATCGGCAAGCCTGCGTTCTTGCGGGTGCATCTCGCCCACGGCATCCTGAACGCGCGCAAGTAAGGATTGTTTGTTGGGTTCTTCCATGGTGTGGGTATCATATCCCTCTGCGGTCAGATCAACCGATAATCATGAGCGGCTGCAATCGTGTTTCGTTTAAAGCGCCGAGAAAATACGACCCCAGCCCGTCACATGTGCAGGATCTAGTCCAACTATACGCATCGTTTGAGCGGCGGTGATTGAAACAGAGTCGATGACGGGTATGCCCAGTTCGGCCTCAAGTTCCGCAGCAATTGGCGCGCCTCTGAAGTTCGTGCAGAGCACCGCAATGGCGTCTGGCCGGGCACGGGCGACGTCGCGTACCATGTCAGCAATCAGATCAGTGCTGTGGTCTGCAAAGCTGTAGTTGCCTTTGTCCTCAAGCCGCCGGTCAGCGACCACATCAATCCCACGTGCTGAGTAGTTTTCGATGATACAGTCTTGAATTTCGCTTAGGTATGGCGTGACCAGTCCAAGTGTCTTGATACCAGTGCGCTCATAATGGTCCTCATATGCAAGCACTGTCGACGTCGCCTTGATGCCTGTCGCTTCTTCAATCCGGGCACAAAGATCACGATCTTTCTCTAGGCCCAACCAAGACGCAGACGTGCCGTTCCAGGCGATGCAGCCGACACGCGCCTCTGCGAGGCGTTCAGCGGCTTCTAAGATGGGGGCGAGCGTAAATTGTGATTGGGATGCTTCACGCATAGAGATTTCGACCACGCGGAATCGTCCGAAGTGAACGCTTGCTATACCGCCCAGCTGCGCGAACATCGCCGATGTATAGGGCTCTAGAACCGTATTGGATGAGGGCGTCAACATCCCCACCCGCTTGTTTTGATCGCTCATGCTCGGTCATTTCACTCCAATTGGTCTTAGCCACGTCGTACCTTCAGTTCAGTACAGTGTGCCTCTGGACAAGCGGCATAGGCAGCAAGTGGGCAGAACCTTAACCGGTGTCGCGCCAGCGCATGTTTAAACAGCTACGTTCACCAATTGCGCTGAAAAAATGGGCTTTGCGTAAGAGATTTCGTGTCTTGATGTGGCGATTATCGCCAAATCAAACAGCCCAAAGAACCATAACTAACTGAATTTTATGTGTAATATATGGTTTACCTTTTTGTGAAATCATTATTTCTTGAGGAATTTATGAAAAAGAGAATTTTCTTGTGTCTGCGTCATCTCGCTGGCCTTCTCACGACCAGAGTCCGCCACTTGAGGCGGAGTTGTTTCACTGCTTGTCTCGAAGGGAGATTACATCCATGCAGAAATTACGATCCACAATTGCAGTTTTAGGTGGCGCGCTGGCCATGACGGTTGCCACGTCAGTTTCGGCGCAAGACATGCGTATCCTGACGCAGAACCAGGAGGGCCGCGCACAATTCGTCCCGGAGATGGCTGGCATGGACGCCTTGGCCGCATCTGGTTTCAATGTCGCCCGCAGTGAATTTCAGGCGGTTGGCATCGACCTTGCTGACGGTCTGCGCCTGCTCAGCACAGGTGCTTTCGACATGGCGACCATTCAAGTTGGCAGCGTGGCTAAGGACGATCCGTTCCTCGAAGGCATCGACCTGATCGGTGTGTCTACCAATATGACCGACCTCAAAGAAGTGGTTGACGCCTACCGCGACGTTTTTAATGCCCGCTTGGGCGAAAAGTTTGGTGTGCAGGCGGCGGCGATTTGGCCGTTCGGCCCACAGGTTTTTTTGTGCAACGCCGAGATGTCGTCACTAGCCGATCTTGATGGCCTGAAGGTCCGCTCTTTTACAGCGTCTATGTCCACACTCCTGGAAAACCTTGGTGCCACGCCCGTTACGCTGTCTTTCCCTGAAGTGTACCCCGCGCTGCAACGCGGTGTCGCGTCATGTGGTGTGACATCGCCCACATCGTCCAACACTGGCAAATGGCCAGAAGTGACGACGCATCTGTACCCATTGTCCGTCTCTGGTTCGATCCAGTCACACATGGTCAACCTTGAGTGGCTGGAGAGCCTGTCTGAGGCCGAGCGTACCGCGTTTGAAACCGCCATGGCAGATATGGAAGCCATGCTTTGGGATCTTGCGATCAACACCAACGGCACAGCGCAATCATGCTCCACGGGTGGTGAGTGCCCCGAGGGCGGTATCTACACGTCCTATGACATGACGCTTGTCCCTGTCACAGACGAAGACAAAGCCGCCGTGGCCGAGATTTCGGTTTCTGCGGTTCTGCCCGAATGGGCTGAAAAATGCGAAGCATCTTACCCGGGTTGCAAAGGCATCTGGAACGAGACTGTCGGTGCCGCGCGTGGTCTGACACTTGAGTAATGCAAACCAATCGCGGCCACAGTTCCTTGTGGTCGCTGAAAAACTTGCCGTCCTTTTTGCGCTTGTTGCGGGGGGGGCGGTCGCTGTTTTGGCCGTCCTGATCTTCGTTGATATTATCGGACGCGATTTCGTCGGGGTTTCGGTGCAAGGCACGGATGAGATCGGTGGATATGTTCTTGCGTTCGTAGGGTCCCTTGGGATGGCGTTGACGCTGCTGCGGCGCGGGCATCCACGCATTGATCTGTTCTTTCGCTTCTTTCCACGCGTTGTTGGCGATATGCTGCATGTGCTGGCACAGGTCACAATCGCAGGTCTCGCCATTTTTATGACGTGGCACGCCTGGTCAGAGCTGCAAACGACCATGCGCTTTGGCTCCATCACAAACACGCCGTTGCAAACACCGCTTTGGGTGCCCCAGTCTGTTTGGGTTCTGGGCATGGCATTCTTTGCAATCACCGCCTGCCTGACGTCCGTGCACGCGGTCTACCTGCTTGTCACGGATCGCGCGTCTGTCGCCAAATTCTATGGCCCCGTCACGGTCGACGAAGAAGTCAGCAATTACGTTGCTGACACCGCACAAGGGGCTGACAATGCTCGGAATTGAAGGTGCCGCCATCGGGTTTGGCATGTTGTTGTTTTTGCTGTTCATCGGGCTGCATATCGCGTCGGCACTTTTTGTCGTCGCGTTGACGGGTGCTTACCTGTTCTTCGGAGACGCGATGATTCGCCCGTTTGGCACAATGATGTGGGGGACGCTGAACAACTTCCTGCTGGTCGCGATTCCGCTGTTTGTTTTGATGGGCGAAATCCTTGTGCGCGGCGGTGTGACCGAGCGCATGTACCGCGCTTTAGCCGATTGGACCCGCCCTCTGCCAGGCGGATTGCTGCACACCAACATTGTGGCATCAACGATTTTTGCCTCGATCTCGGGCTCGTCCGTGGCCACTGCGGCTACGATTGGCACGGTCGCATTCCCGACGTTTCGCAAGCAGAACTACAAAGAAAGCTGGGTGGCAGGCAGCGTTGCGTCTGGTGCGACCCTCGGCATCCTGATCCCACCGTCGATCAATCTGATCATCTACGGGGCGATCACGAATACCTCCATTGGAGCCTTGTTTACCGCTGGCATCTTACCCGGCATTGTCCTGGCGTCGTCCTTCATGGGCGTCATTATCATTGCGTGCCTGTGGAACCCCGCCATCGCGGGAAAACCGCAGCCCATGGCCCCGTGGCCAGAGCGTCGCCAACGTCTTGTCGACCTTGTGCCGCCGGTCGTGATTTTTATCCTAGTGATGGGATCGATCTACCTTGGGTTTGCCACTCCGACCGAGGCCGCAGGGGTCGGGGTCATCGCAGCCCTAGGGTTGGTCGCGTTCTACGGCACCTTGAACTGGGCGATGCTGCGCGAGGCATTTCTGTCCTGTGTCACAACAACAGGGATGACGCTGCTGATCCTGATTGCCGCGTTCTATTTGAACTTTATCCTCGGGGTGTTGGGCGTCCCGGCGCAGGTCTCCAGCTTTGTTTCTTCGTTCGATGTGCAGCCGGTGGTGATGGTCCTGCTCTTGGTCTGCCTCTATATGGTCTTAGGCTGCTTTCTTGATGCGTTGGCCATGATGATTGCGACGATCCCAATCGTCTTACCCATCGTCCTCTTCATCGGATATGACAGCGTCTGGTTTGGTATTTTTCTTGTGCTGATGTGCGAACTGGCCTTGATCACACCACCTGTCGGCATGAACCTTTATGTCACGCAAAGCGTGCGCGGGCGTGGCAACGTCGGCACCGTGATCGCGGGCGTGATGCCCTTCATCATCTGCATCCTACTGGTTGTTGCACTTATCGCGATCTTTCCGGACGTTTTGTTTTGATCAAAGAACCCAAACGCATACTGGTCGTTAATCCCAACACAACCGATGCCGTGACGCAGGCCTATGTGGACGCAATAACGGCCATCGCGCCACCTTATCTGACGTTTAAAGGGGTTACGGGTAGGTTCGGCGCGAAGATCGTGACGGTCGAGGCCGAAAATACGGTCGCCGCCTACGGAACGCTTGAGTTGATCGCAGAACATGTGGTGGGCTTTGATGCCGTGATCCTTGCCATTTCGTTTGATACTGGACTGAGCGCCGCGCAATCGATCTTGCCCCTGCCTGTCGTCGGAATATCGAACACAGCGTTGCATGCCGCAGCGCAAGGCGAACGCGCTGTGGGTGTCATTTTCTTTGGAGAGAAAAGCCGCGCCCTTTATGAGAGCCTGATCCAAACGTACGGGGTCACACCCGTGGGATGCGTCGCCATCGAAATCGATTCCGTTGATGACTACCTGACGCCTCGCTCACAAGACGCCGCCGTCGTGAAAGCGGCCACAGAGCTCGTCGCAGCAGGGGCCCAATCCATCGCGATCTTAGGAACTTCGATCGTTGGCATGGCGACAAGATTGCAGCCAGATGCTGCGGTACCACTTTACGATGGGCTCGAAGCGCTAAGCGAAATGTTGCGGCAGATCGAAGATGCGCCGAAATTGAAAGCAGACCTCCACCTGCCTGTCGGCCCCTCTGAAAACCTATCGCAGGACCTGACCCAACTTTTGGCTGGAACGTTGATCACCCGCGCTTAGCCGTTCACAGCACCTCGCAGCAAGCCAATAGCCGATTGTGTACCATCTATCATCGCAATCTTGCGTCCGGGATTGATCCGGCGGGCCAAACCGGCAATGGGACCACCGCCTAGAATAATGCTTGTGATCGGATCTTTTGCGCAGTCCACGCAAAGCTGTTCAATGGCGTCAAACCGGTCGACTTGAACCGTGGCCGCATCAAAGGCCCCGACATGAGGCACTGCCGCAACACGGTACAGATCATCCTGCATGCCATAAAACGCCGCTCTGTCACGCAAAGCAGGTGATAGGCTTTCATCAAACGTGACGATAGAAAACGTTCCCCCAAGACAGCGGGCAGCGGCAAAAGCAGCCCCCGCGATCCCGATGACAGGAAGCTCGGGGTAAGCCGCACGCACGGCCGAGGCACCAGTGTCGCCAAAGGAGGCAAGAACGATGCCATCCAACACCCCCTCATGGGCCTGCACGGAAGCAAGAACGCCAGCAACAGCATCAAGGCCATCCCGCTCCGTCACGATAAGTTCGGGGCCAAAGGCGGCAGAGACCGTCGTGAAGACGTCCCCTTTGTTTGCGACCGCTTGGGCCGCCGCGTCAATCCGCTGGGTCGCACCTTCGGATGTGTTTGGGTTGACGATCAAGACCCGCATTACAAGATCACCAAAGGCAGCCACAGCGACAGCGCGGGGATGGTGTTGATCAACACCAATGCAATCAGCATAGCCCCGATGAACCACAGCATTGAAGGGATGATCTTCGCGATTGAAATTTTCGCAATCGCACAGGTGATGAGCACCACTGATGCCACAGGCGGCGTTTGCTGCCCAATACCAAGGTTGATCGTCAGGATCAGCCCAAAATGCACCCGATCAATCCCCAGCGTGTCGGCCAACGGCAGAAAGATCGGGACCAGCATCAGAATAGCGGGGGTGCCGTGAATGATGGTGCCTGCCAGCAAAAAGAACACATTGATCGCAATCAAAACGACCCAATAATTATCCGATATTCCAAGGATCGCCTGCGCGATATCTTGCGGTATCCGCTGATTGGTCATGTACCAGCCCAGCAGGGTCGAGGTGGCGACAATGAACATTAGCATTGCGCTGCGTTTGCCCGCGATACGCAGGGTGTCGATCAAGTTGGAAAGCCGGATCGTGCGGTAGAGGAATGCGGCCAGAATGATCGACCAGAAGGCCGCGATTGCGCCTGCTTCGGTAGCGGTGAAGATGCCGCCCAGAATGCCCCACAGGATCAGGATCGGCAGGGTCAACGGGATCGCCGCGTCTTTGCCGGTCTCTACCACCCGCTTGAACGAAAATGCGCCTTCGGTTGGATAGCCCCGACGGACAGATATGAAATAAGCAGTCCCCATCAGCAAGGCGCAGACCATGATACCGGGGATGATGCCCGCCGCGAAAAGCTCTGCGATTGAGGCGTTGGCGACATAGGCATACAGGATCAGGTTGAGGCTGGGAGGAACAATAATCGCCATGGTCGCAGACGTTGACGTAACAGCCGCCGCAAATGCCGCAGGATAGCCACGCTTCTTCATTTGAGGGATCATGACAGACCCAATGGCTGCGGCATCTGACGTGGCGGTGCCAGAAATTTCAGAAAAGAACAGGGACGTCAGAATGTTCACATGGGCCAACCCGCCACGGATGTGGCCCACAAGCGAGGACGCAAAAGCAATCAGCTTTTCGGCGATGCGTCCTTGGTTCATGACCTCGCCCGCGATCATGAACAGCAACGCCGCAACCAGAAGGTAATTGTTGGCCCCGCCGAAGGGGATTAAC
Organism: uncultured Rhodobacterales bacterium; assembly: GCA_964352055.1. Taxonomy (GTDB): domain Bacteria; phylum Pseudomonadota; class Alphaproteobacteria; order Rhodobacterales; family Rhodobacteraceae; genus Tateyamaria. The sequence continues at coordinate 2,790 of CAYGQZ010000004.1, read as the reverse complement.
CCGATGATTTGGGGCACCACTGCCGGATCAAGGATGATCAGCGTGGCCGCTGTCACGCCGAGAACGAAGGCGATGGGCAGGCCCGCGATAAGCAGGATCACCAAAAGGATCAGGATGATCCAGCCTGGGTCAAGAAACATCAGGCGTCACTTTCTGGCAAAAGCTCATCGGCGCTAAGACGGCCGGTCGCAATACGGGCAAGCCGGATGACACAAAATAAGCTGATCAACGCACCGCCGAAAGGCATCGCCCCGCGAAACAATGCCATCGGTAGATCAATCGAAATCAACTGACGGGTGCCAAAACTCGCAGCAGCGATCCCACCGTAGTATGCCAAAAGTGCACCAAAGCCACCCATCAGGATTAGGTTCCCGCACATTACAACAGTTTTTAAGCGCTCCGGCAGTTCGCGCAGCACCGCATCAAACCCCAAATGTTCGTTCGTACGGGTCAGGTAGGCCGCCCCGATGAATGTGAGCATTGCGAGGATGTTAGCAGGCAGTTCTTCACCCCAGGATACGCTGTCATTCAGGATGAACCGGGCGAACACCGCGTAGTTCAACAGCACAAGAAGAAGCCCGGCCAAGGCAATCACCATCACATCCAACAGCTTGCCGATCAGCTGATCGACCTGTTCAATTGCAGCAAATGTGCGGTCCATGGCCGGGCTTTGCATCACTCGATCCCGAGGGCTGTTTTTGTCGCTGCGATCATGTCTGCCCCGATCACGTCCACAAATGTCGCACTTTCATAAAGGGGTGCTGAGGCAGCTTGAAACGCCGCAAAGTCGATCTCATTCACGGCCAGCTTGTCCTGCAATGCCGCAATGACAGTCGCATCGGTTTCTTCGCCCCAGTTAAACGTCCAAGGTGCGACGTCTGCTGCCACTTGCAGGACCGTTTCTTTTAATGCGGGATCAAGGCTGGCCAGATAGGGTTCGCCGAAGACAAGGAAAGTTGGCAGGTACACGTGGTTGGACAGTGACATATAGCCCTGCACCTCGAACAGCTTGGCACTGTCGACGACTTGGGCTGGGTTCTCCTGCCCGTCAATCACACCTTGGTCAAGCGCGGAGTAGACCTCGCCAAACGACAACGGCGTGGCGTTTGCGCCAAGTGTATTGAACATCTCGACACGCTGGCGCGATGTTGGAGTGCGAATTTTCAGACCTTCAAGATCGGCAGGCACGACAATCGGGCGCACCGCATTAGTGATTTGGCGAAAACCGTTATCCCACATGGCCCCAAGAACCATACCCGTTCCGTCAAACCCGGCCTTGAGCATGTCGCCTGCTTCGCTTTCGGCGAAAGCTTGCACACCTGCACGGTTTTCAAACAGATATGGGAGATCAAAAATCGCAGCGCGGCTGTTGATCTGGGCAATGGCTGAGGCGGAAAGTGACGCCTGATGGGTCCCTAAGGACAGGCCTTGCAGCACGTCCTCTTCCGATCCTAGCGTGTTGGACATGAAGATTTGCACATCAATCTCGCCCGGAGCCGCAGCTTCGAGTTGGGTTTCATACTCAAGCAGGAATGTGTGGGCGAACGATCCCTCCGGCAGGGAGGAGTTGATTTGAAGAACTTCTTGCGCCTGTGTCATGACAGGTGTGAGGGCGTATAAAAAAGTAGCGAAAAGCAGGTGTTTGGCAGCTTTCATGATTTGATCCTTTGTTGGAGCAGAGAGTCAGTTATTCATGAAAAGATTGTTTCATAGATGGAGTTTTACGAAAGTATTTTTCACGGCCTGTGAAGATATTTTACCTCTCTGCACGGACAACGGCCTATTTTTCGCCCAACCGCTGCATATCTGGGCGATCTTGGGAAACGTTTTCGAGAAAAGAAAACGAGTGTTTGGTTAGGTCAATAAAGTGTCCAGCTACGCAGCCGAAGCAAAATAGACGTCTCCGACGACTCGCCTGCATGAACTATTTGCTTCGAAAGGGTAGTCAAAGATCAGTGCTTGAAAGCAGACTTCAACGGCTGCTTTGGCGACCCCCGCCGCAATGCAATACGCACGTCGCGGCAACTGCAAGCAAATGCTGCGTCAGCAACATGCCAAAACAGCAATGCCGGGAAAGTCCGCAGAGCGGACCTGACTAGCGCTCGCTTCGAACGGCTGCCATCCGAAGAACATGCAGCTCTAGCGAACCGGCCATCATCGATCTCTCGTCCTTGGTGAACACCATGCCCCCCGAGGAAAACAATATCTGCCGGCGCACTGAAACGCCTACGACGCGGCGCGAAATCACGCGATCAGAACTTGAACATGTGCTGCACACGCTACCCTTTAAATTATTGAAAATTTGCCCAAATCGACACCATCCATCACTGTATCGACGCTGACGATCTGTCATCGTCAATCGATGCAATTGTTTGCGGGGTGAAGGCCGGCTTTGAAGTTGTCCGATTAAAGGCCAATTACATCCCTGGCGTGCCCAAATTTCGCGGTTTCAATTACTCTGGCGTAGCGACACCCTGTTCTGGCTAATAGCTATCGAATCTTGGCTGCTGTGTTTTCCTCGCTGGGAGGTAACTTGGGCTCCGGACCAATTTATTTCGTTCTGCAATCATTGCCCACGCAGCCGAGAGCCCCACAATTGTGGGCACCGCAGGCTGGACTGAGAGAAGACAGCACTGTCTCTAAGCCCTAACCTGAGGGCGCTGCAGACGATCTCGGCGCGTGGTGTCCCAAAATGCAAAAAACCTCCGCGGCAGGGCCTGCGGAGGCATCGTAAGTATCGTTGGTTGCGGGGGCTCGCAACTTACGATTTCTGCAGTTGGTTGAGAACGT
>CAYGQZ010000003.1:47661-50130 GCA_964352055.1 uncultured Rhodobacterales bacterium | reverse complement strand
AGGATCGGAGTATCCTTTTCGATATACTCTTTGTAGGCCTCGGGATCGTTCACGGTGATGTGGCCGATAATGTAACCTTTGGGCATGGGTGCCTCCGATTGGTTTGGGCGCGGGGCAGGTATGAAACCTGCCCCGCGCTGCGATGTCAGGCAAGGCGGAGTGAACGCCGCCTTACGGGGATTATTGCGCCAGCCACGCCTGGAATTTGGCGTCGATGTCGTCGCGGTAATCGGCCCAGAACTCGTAGTTGTAGAGGAACGTGTTCTTGGCGTTTTCAGGATCGGTTGGCATGTGAGGTGCCATGTCGATGCCCAGTTCGGCATGCTGTCCGACCAGCGGTGCGGACGATTTGCGGGCCGGACCATAGGAGATCCACTTGGCCTGATCCGCGAGACGCTGCGTGTCCGTTGCGAACATGATGTAGTCCAACGCGCGGGCCTGACGTTCGGGCGAGAGGCCCGTTGGGATGATCCAGCCATCCAGATCGAACACCTGCGCGTCCCAGAGCATCGCCACAGGCTGTTTCTGTTCTTCGATCACCGAGAACAGGCGACCGTTATAGGTCGAGCCCATGACAACTTCGCCATCTGCCAGAAGTTGTGGCGTGTCCGCACCGGCAGACCACCAGATCACGTCGTCCTTGATCGTTGCCAGTTTGTCGAGCGCCTGTTGCTGACCTTCTGCTGTTTCCAGCACGTCATAGACGTCTTCCTTGGCCACGCCATCACAGATCAGGGCCCATTCCATGTTGTTGATCGGGCGCTTTTCCAGGCTGCGCTTGCCGGGATAGGTTTCGGTGTCAAACACGGCGCAGACGGATGTTGGTGGCGTGTCGCCGACCATATCGGTGCGATATCCGAAGGTTGTCGAATACACGATCTGAGGAATATAGCAGTCAGAGACCAGCAGATCGCCGAAGTCTTCGGAGGCCGGGGTCCCATCAGGTGCGGGCGCCAGCATTGTGTCGGGGTCGATCTCCATTGCGAGACCTTCGTCGCAAAGGCGGATCGCATCGGCAGCCACAACGTCAACCACATCCCATGTGATGCTGCCCGCTTCGTTCATGGCGCGCAGTTTGGCCACGGCTTCGGCAGAGCTGTCATCATTGATGATCGTGACGCCGGTCATTTCCGAATAAGGGTCGTGATAGGCGTTCTTTTGCGAGTTGGTATAGGCACCGCCCCATGACACGATGGTCAATTCATTGGCCATGTGCCCGTCAGCCGAAACCATGCTTGCCGCAAGGGTCAGTGCTGTCGTGGTCATAAGCGTTTTGGTGAGTTTCATTTACTCTTTTCTCCCACTGTTTATTGCTCGGGTTCTGTGTGTCTGGGGCGGTACTCCGAGCTTTGCACCTGCCCCGGGCATCATCCGCCCGATGTGTTCGGGCGAGACGTGTTCCGTGTCTTATGCGTCGAGCGCGCGGCAGTCTTCGGTGAGCCACCCGATCTCGATCTGCTCACCGGGCTTCAGGCGCACCTGGTCGGGCGCGTTCCGCGTCTTGATGATAAAGTCGTCAATGCCTGCCACGCGCAGACGGGTGCGGAAAATATCGCCCATATAGACGAATTCCATCACCTCGGCCTTCAGTGTCCGGGCGTCCGGGCTGAGCCTGCTTGGGTCCATCTCGACACGCTCCGGCCGGATGGAGACGCGGGTGCGTTCGCCGGGCTGGCTGACATTGACCGGCTTGGCCTGGATCAGGTCGCCGCCGTCCAGTTGCACCGTGCAGACGCCGTTGCTGATGTCCTTGACCACGCCTTCGAGCGTGTTGTTTTCGCCGATGAACTGCGCGACGAAGCTGTTTTCGGGCTCTTCATACAGTTTGTCCGGCGGGGCCAGTTGCTGAATGCGGCCATCGTCAAAGACGGCCACCCGGTCCGACATGGTGAGGGCTTCGGTCTGGTCATGGGTCACGTAGACGGTTGTGATGCCCAGATCGTGGGCCAGTTTGGTGATCTCGAACTGGAGGGTTTCGCGCAGCTGCTTGTCGAGTGCGCCAAGCGGTTCGTCCATGAGCACGAGCTCGGGTTCGAACACCAGAGCGCGCGCAAGGGCGATCCGCTGTTGCTGCCCACCGGACAGCTGCGTGGGCCTGCGCCCGGCAAACGCCTGCATCTGCACCATCCCGAGGGCGCGCATGATCTTTTCCTCGCGCTCGGCCTTGCCGATCTTGCGCACTTCCAGCGGAAAGCTGAGATTTTCGGCGACGGTCATGTGGGGAAAAAGGGCGTAGTTCTGGAACACCATGCCAATGCCGCGCTTGTGCGGCGGGATGTTGTTGATCGAGACGCCATCGAGGCGGATATCACCATGGGTTGCGGTCTCGAACCCGGCCAGCATCATCAGGCAGGTGGTCTTGCCGGAACCGGAAGGCCCCAGCATGGTCAGGAATTCACCCTGCGGCAGCGAGAGGTTGAGGTCTTTGACGACAAGCGTTTCGCCGTCGTAGCTTTTCTGCACGCGTTC
>CAYGQZ010000003.1:45232-47561 GCA_964352055.1 uncultured Rhodobacterales bacterium | reverse complement strand
GAGTATCAAATGCGCCTGTCCAAGGTGCGTGCGTCCATGGATCAGCTTGGCCTGGATTGCCTTCTGGTCACCGATCCATCGAATATGTCCTGGCTGACCGGTTACGACGGATGGTCCTTTTACGTGCATCAAGGCGTGGTGATCACGCAGGACGCAGATCCGCTCTGGTGGGGGCGGTTGCAGGATGTTGCGGGTGCTGTGCGAACCGCCTGGATGACGCCCGAGCAGTGCGTCGGTTATGATGAGCACTATATCCAGACCCCGGACCGTCACCCGATGGAGGATCTGGCGCGGCATTTGTCGGGTCGGGTGGGCGTCGAGATGGACAACTATTACTATTCCGCCAAGGCCCATGCCGTGCTTGAGGCGGCGGGCCTGACACTGGTCGATGCGACGGCTGTGGTGAACTGGTGTCGCGCGGTAAAATCCGAGGCCGAGATCGGGTTCATGCGCAAGGCGGCACGCATTTCCGAAGCTGTGATCGACGGGATGACGGCGCGGATCGCACCGGGCGTTGCCAAGAATGAGGTCGTGGCCGAAGCCTGCAGGGACGCCATTCGGGGGGTGGGGGAAGATTGGGGGGATTATCCTGCGATTGTACCCCTGGTGCCATCCGGAGCGGATGCGGCCGCGCCGCATCTGACATGGGATGGGCGCCCTTTCGTGGAGGGAGAAGCCACCACCATTGAAATTGCAGGCTGTTATCGCCGCTATCACGCGCCGCTGTGCAGGTCCGTGTTTCTGGGCACGCCGAAAGACGAGATGAAACGTGCCGAAGCCGCGATCCTTGAAGGGCTGGATGCGGGGATCGACGCGGCGCGCGCAGGAAACAGGGCCGGTGATGTGGCCCGCGCCTTCAATGCAGCCATGCGGAAGATCGGAATCGACCGGACAGCGCGCTGCGGCTACCCGATTGGCCTGAGCTATCCCCCGGATTGGGGCGAGCGTACGATATCTTTCCGCAGCACGGATGAGACGGTGCTGGAGCCCAATATGACGTTTCACTTCATGCCGGGGTTGTGGATGGAGGGTTGGGGACTGGCCATCACCGAGAGCATCCGGATCACGGCAGACGGCCCTGCAGAGTGCTTTTGTGATCGACCCCGCGCGTTGAGTGTCAAGGACTGAGGGGGGCTGTCTGCCCCCCGCGCCTTACGGCGCTCCCCCCGAGGATATTTAAGGCCGAAAGAAATACGGGAGACACCAGCCAGGGTGCCTCCCGATGACAGAAGTGGTTCACTTCTCCCGGCACGGTCATCGGCGTCCCCGCCTGTACCGTGAATTCAGATCACGCCATTAACCTTAATATTCCGTTACTTCTCTTGGCGATAAATATCCCGGGGAGTTTGAGGGGCTGGCCCCTCAAGGTGCAAGACCTGCCTCAGGCGGCAGGTTTGAGTTGGTCCTGATCTTTCAACTGTGCATAGCACTCATCCAGAGCCTTGCGCGCCCGTTTGCCCATTTCGGCGATCTCTTCCGGTGTGATCACGAGCGGCGGTGATATCACCATCCGGTCATAGACATGGCGCATGATCAGATTGTTGGCAAAGCAGCGTTCCCGGCATGTGAACCCAGCTGTTCCGGCCTCCATCGCAAACTTGGCGCGGCTGTCCTTGTCGGGCGTCAGGGCAAGCGACCCCATCATGCCGATGATCGTCGTTTCCCCGACCAGCGGATGATCGCCAAGGCCATGCCACATTTCGTGCAGCGCGGGTGCTGCCACGTCGCGCACATGGTCCAGTATGTTTTCTTCCTCAAGGATGCGCAGGTTTTCCAGCGCCACGGCGGAGGCAACCGGGTGGCCGGAATAGGTATAGCCGTGGTTGAACTCAGTCGAACTGATCACTTCGGCGACTTCGTCGCAAACGATGGACCCGCCGATGGGCTGGTAGCCTGAGCTCAACCCCTTGGCGATGGTCATGATGTGCGGTTTGATCCCCAGGGTTTGCGAGCCGAACCAGTTGCCGGTGCGCCCGAAGCCGCAGATCACCTCGTCTGCGATCAGCAGGATTTCATATTTGTCACAGATCCGCTGGATCTCAGGCCAGTAGGTGCTGGGGGGCACGATGACGCCGCCCGCACCCTGAATGGGCTCGGCGATGAAGGCGGCGATTCGGTCTTCGCCCTGTTCCAGGATCGCTTCTTCCAACTCGGCGGCACGGGCCAGGCCGAAATCCTCGGGTGTTGCAGCGCCGCCTTCGGCCCACCAGGCGGGTTGGTTGATGTGCAGAATGTCGGGAATTGGCAGGCCGCCTTGCGCGTGCATCGGGGTCATGCCGCCCAGAGAGCCGGAGCCGACCGATGAGCCGTGATAGGCGTTCTTGCGGCT
>CAYGQZ010000003.1:33300-45132 GCA_964352055.1 uncultured Rhodobacterales bacterium | reverse complement strand
GCGCGGGTGATGATGCGCGCGCCTTTCTTGGCCAGATCGTTTCCGGTTGTGAACGGATGCATATGGTGGGCGGCGTCCAGAGCTTGCAGCTCTGACGTCGGCAGGTGATTGGTTATGGCGGGCATGGTTACCTCTGAAATCTGTTTGTGCTGACAATATGAGCATCCTGCGCGCCGTCAATGTCACAACTGCAATCTTGCTGGACGTCTGCCACAAAACTTGGTTTCATGCGATCTGACCCGGAATACCGGGCATTCTATGGGAGATTATAATGAAACAAACGATGCTGAGCACAGTGGCGCTTGTCGCCCTGGCTGGTGCGGCGGTTGCCGATGAGGTCCGGGTTTACAATTGGTCCGACTATATCGATGAAAGCCTGCTGACCAAATTCGAAGAAGAAACAGGCCTCAAGCTGATCTATGACGTGTTCGACAGCAACGAAGTGCTTGAAACCAAGATGCTGGCCGGGTCCTCCGGCTATGACGTCGTTGTCCCGTCGGGCACTTTCCTGCAACGCCAGATTTCCGCGGGTGCCTTCCAGAAACTGGACCCCGCGCAGCTGCCCAATGCCGGAAATCTTTGGGACGTCGTTGAAAAGCGGACGGCCCAGTATGATCCGGACAATGCCTATTCCATCAACTACATGTGGGGCACCACAGGCATCGGCGTGAACGTTGGCCGTGTGCAGGAAATCCTTGGCCCGGACGCGCCAATCGGGTCCCTGTCGTTGATCTTTGACCCTGCGAACATGGAAAAACTGCAGGAATGTGGCGTTCATTTCCTGGATGCGCCGGTTGAGATCATCCCGGCCGCATTGAAGTTCATCGGCGAAGACCCTGATAGCCATGATCCCGACATCATTGCCAAGGCCGAGCCGATCCTGAGTGCCGTGGCGCCGTTTGTGCAGAAATTCCACAGCTCGGAATATATCAACGCGCTGGCAAATGGTGATATCTGTGTGGCCTTTGGCTGGTCCGGTGACATCCTGCAGGCGCGCGATCGTGCCGCCGAGGCCGACAATGGCGTCGTGATTTCATACTCCGCGCCAAGCGAAGGTGCCCTGATGTGGTTTGACCAGATGGCCATCCCTGTTGATGCGCCGAACCCCGAAGGCGCGCACAAGTTCCTGAACTTCATCATGGATGCGCAGAATATGGCGGCGGCGTCGAACTATGTCTACTACGCCAACGGCAACCTGGCGAGCAAGGAGTTCCTGATCGAGGATGTGATCGGCGATCCGGCAATCTATCCGGACGATGCGACGCTGGAAAACCTGTATACCACAACGCCTTATCCGGCCCGCGTTCAACGTACCGTGACCCGGATGTGGACCAAGGTCAAATCGGGCACCTGAACTTGAAGACCGGGCGCGGGGACATCCTCGCGCCCCTTTCAATTTGAACGGAATACACCTTGGCAGAAACAGCTTTCGCCCCCTGGGATGATCCCACCCAGAAACCCTTGATCCGGTTTCGCAATGTCACCAAGCGCTTCGGTGATTTCACGGCCATCGATGACCTGACGCTGGACATTTTCGAGAAGGAGTTCTTTGCCCTTCTTGGCCCGTCGGGATGTGGCAAGACCACGATGATGCGCATGCTGGCGGGTTTTGAGAACCCGACCGAAGGGGCGATAGAACTGGCCGGGGTCGACATTGCAGGTGTGCCGCCCAACAAGCGGGCGGTGAACATGATGTTCCAGTCCTATGCCCTGTTTCCGCATCTGACGATCTGGGAAAACATCGCTTTTGGTCTGCGCCGCGAAAGCAACGACAAGGCCGCGATTTCCGCACGTGTCGAAGAGATGCTGAAGCTCACCCGGCTTGAGAAGTTTGCCAAACGCAAGCCGCATCAGATTTCCGGCGGGCAGCGTCAGCGTGTCGCTTTGGCGCGGTCCCTGGCCAAAGCCCCCAAGCTGTTGCTGCTGGACGAACCCTTGGGCGCGTTGGACGCCAAACTGCGCGAGGCAACGCAGTTCGAACTGATGGATATTCAGGAAAAGACCGGCACGACCTTTGTCATCGTCACCCACGATCAGGAAGAGGCCATGACGGTCGCGTCGCGCGTCGCGGTTATGGACGAGGGTCGCGTCATTCAGGTCGCAACCCCGGAACGGATCTATGAAGCGCCGGAAAGTGTCTATGTCGCCGACTTTATCGGTGACGTGAATATCCTGCACGGCACGGCAAAGGCGGTTGGCGAAGACCGGTACGAAATTACATGGGCTGCGGGGCAAGACCCGGTGCATGCGGTCAGCCAACGGCCGTTTTCGGATGGTCAGAAATGTCATTTGGCGATCCGCCCGGAAAAGGTCTCGATCCATGCCGAACATCCCGCCGCTGACAATGCCGTGCAGGGCAAGGTTCTGGATATCGCCTATCTGGGCAATCTGAGCACCTACCACGTTGAATTGTCCACAGGCGAGGTGATCAAGGCACAGGTGGCCAATACGCGCCGCATCTCGCGCCGTGCTTTCACATGGGAAGACCCGGTCTGGATCAGCTGGACGGACACTGCCGGGGTATTGTTGGACAAATGAAGCGCGCCGTCCTCATTGCGATCCCGTATGCCTGGCTGCTGGCGCTGTTTCTGATCCCGTTCGCCGTCGTATTCAAAATCTCGCTGTCGGACATCGCACTTGCGATTCCGCCCTATACCCCGACCTTCAAGGATGGGTTCTGGGCCATGGTGGCGCAGCTCGATTTCGAGAATTTCATCTTTCTGACGCAGGATGACCTGTATTGGAAAGCCTATGTCAGTTCGCTGCAGATCGCCTTTATCTCGACCGTTCTGACGCTGATGGTCGGGTATCCGATGGCCTATGCAATGGCCCGCGCACCCGAGGAATGGCGGCCGACACTGCTGATGCTGGTGATCCTGCCATTCTGGACCTCGTTTCTGATCCGGGTCTATGCGTGGGTCGGGATCCTGTCGAGCGAGGGCTTTCTGAACCAGTTCCTGCTGTGGATCGGGATCATTGACGCGCCGCTGACCATCCTGAACACCAATACCGCCGTCTATATCGGCATCGTTTACACCTATCTGCCCTTCATGATCCTGCCGATCTATTCCGCCCTTGACCGTCTTGACGGATCGTTGATCGAAGCGGCCGAAGATCTTGGCTGTTCGCGGTTGAAAGCCTTTTGGCTGGTCACGGTCCCGCTGTCCAAGAACGGGATCATCGCCGGGTGTTTCCTGGTGTTCATTCCGGCGCTGGGCGAATTTGTGATCCCGTCGCTGCTGGGCGGATCGGGGACGCTGATGATCGGCAAGGTTCTGTTCGAGGAGTTCTTCTCGAACCGGGACTGGCCGGTTGCCTCGGCGGTTGCCGTGATCCTGTTGCTGATCCTGATTGTTCCGATTGTGCTGTTCCAGCGCAATGAGCAAAGACAGGCGGAGGCAGAGAAATGAACCGTTTGAGCCCGTTCAATGTTGTGTCGCTGACGCTGGGGTTTGTGTTCCTCTACGTGCCGATGCTGATCCTTGTGATTTTCAGCTTCAACGAATCCAAACTGGTGACGGTCTGGGCCGGATTTTCGACCAAGTGGTATGGCGAGTTGCTGTCCAATGCCGCCTTTCTGGACGCGGCCTGGGTCACGTTGCAGGTGGCGGTCATATCGTCGACCTTCGCAACCGCGCTGGGCACGATGGCGGCCTATGTGCTGGTGCGGGGCGGTCGGTTCTTTGGCCGCACCCTGTTTTCCGGGATGATCTATGCGCCGCTGGTGATGCCCGAAGTCATCACCGGCCTGTCGCTCTTGCTGCTGTTTATCGGTATCGGGATGGACCGTGGCGTTCTGACGATCGTTCTGGCGCATACTACGTTCTCGATGTGTTTCGTGTCGGTGGTGGTGTCGTCGCGCCTGGTTACGTTTGACCAGTCTCTGGAAGAGGCGGCACTGGATCTGGGGGCGTCGCCCTTCACCGCCTTTCGGCTGGTGACCTTGCCGATCATTGCGCCTGCGGTGATCTCGGGATGGCTCCTGGCCTTCACGCTCAGCCTGGATGATCTGGTGATTGCGTCCTTTACCTCAGGCCCGTCAGCCACGACCTTGCCGATGAAGATATGGTCGTCCGTGCGGTTGGGTGTCAGCCCGGAAATCAACGCATTGAGTACCATCCTGATCGGGCTGGTCACCGTGGGCGTGATTGCGGCGTCACTGGCCAGCAAGCAGGCGGCCTTGCGCGCCAAACGCGACGAGCAAGAGGCCGCACGCGCCGCATGAGGCGGATCTTTTCGGACTATGCCTATGGCGATGGCCCGCGTGACGGGTGTTGGTGGGACGAGACCTGCGACATGCCGGAATTCGGTGCATTGCAGGGCGATCTGCGCTGCGATGTCGTTGTGATCGGCGGCGGGTTTACGGGGCTGTCGGCAGCGTTGCATCTTGCGCAAGGCGGCGCGTCTGTTGTTCTGCTGGAAGCGCAGCGGATCGGGTGGGGGGCGTCCGGTCGCAATGGTGGGTTTTGCTGTCTGGGCGGTGCCAAGGCGTCGGATGCCTTTCTGGACCGGTCTTTTGGTCGCGCGGGTCGGTTGGAGTGGCACCGGGCCGAGATGGCGGCGGTCAAACTGGTGGATAATCTGATCGCCGAACATGGGCTTGAGGTGGATCGGCATTCGCATGGCGAGACCGTTTTGGCACATCGCGCGCGTGATGTCGCAGGTTTGCAATCCCAGGTTGCCAGTGTTGTTGAGAATTACGGTGTTGAGCCGACAGTTTTGTCCAAGGATCAGTTGGCGGCACATGGGCTCAATGGGCCGTTTCACGGGGCGTTGACGACGCCCATCGGCTTCGCGCTGAACCCGCGCAAGTATCTGCGCGGACTGCTGCGTGTTGCAGTTGCGTCCGGGGTGCGTGTGTTTGAGCGAACCGAGGTTGCGGGGATCGAGGGCGGTCTGGCCAAGACTGCGTTGGGTCAGGTGAAGGCCGACAAGATCATCCTCGCGACCAACGGGTATTCGAGCGAAGATGTGCCGCGCTGGATGGCCGGGCGCTATATGCCCAGCCAATCCACCGTGCTTGTGACGCGTCCACTGACCGAGAGCGAGGTGCAGGCGCAAGGCTGGAGCAGCGATCAGATGGCCTATGACACACGGCATTTGCTGCATTATTTTCGGCTGATGCCGGATCGCAGGTTTCTGATCGGGATGCGGGGTGGGCTGCTGTCGTCTGCGCGCGCGGAGGCGCAAGCGCGGTCGTCACTCCACCGTGATTTCCGGCAGATGTTTCCGGCCTGGGGAGAGGTGGATGTCACGCACACCTGGTCGGGCTTCGTGTGCCTTGCGCGGCGGTTGACGCCGTTTGTCGGACCGGTGCCGGGGTCGCCGCATGTGCTTGCAGGGTTCGGGTTTCATGGCAACGGTGTGGCCATGGGCACCTATGCGGGACGCGTGCTGGCCGATCTGGCGCAGGACTACAGTCCCGACCTGTACCCGGCGGTGATGCAAAGGCCTGCCGCGCAGTTTCCCTTTGGCCGGTTTCGGCGTGCCGTCTTGCCGCCGGTTTATGCCGCGCTGCGCTTGAGCGATGGCACCTAGGCGGGTGGTTCGCGCAGGCCGGTCACGCTGTTTGCAAGTATCATGTAGCCGCTTTCCAGCACGAGCAAGGTCGAGCCATTCTCAATCCGGGCTTCGGTCACGCGGGCGTAAGACATTGCGGGTTCGGTCAGCAGAACCTCGCCATTCGCGCTGCTTTCAATTTCAAACGTGTATTCCCCGTATGCAAGTTGGCTGCCGTTATCGCCCACGCCGGTCCATTCGAACGGGTCGGCGCTGACCGGCATGGCGGTGCGTTGTACTTCGTTGCCCTGCGCGTCATACGCAATCAGAGCCACCGAATCTGCGGTAATTGGCGGATTGGGCGCGATTGTGATCGGGTTGCCATCGAATTTCGCAGACCCTCCGACCAGGGCCTCCATCCCGATCCAGTTGGCCGCGCTGGACATGTCGTTTGTTCCCAGCGTCGCCATGAGTTGTTGCATCAGGTCGTTGGTCGTGACTTGCTGTTCGACCATCGAGAACTGCGCCAATTGTGCGGCGTATTCCGAGTTGTCCATGGGTTCCAAGGGATCTTGATACTGGGCTTGCGCCGTCAGCATCTGCAGGAAAACCTCGAAATCGGAACTCAGAACACTGCTTCGCGTTGTTGGTTCCGATTTGGAGATTGTGGGCGACGTTGCCGCCTGTGTTTGTGTCAGGTTCATGTGATCAAAGCCTCAGGTCTATGCCGTCCGTCGCGACGGTCGAGCGCGGTTTGTCGGCCGGATGAGCGGTATCATTTTCGTGTTCTCCGAGGTCAAGCGAAAGGACTTCCGTTTTTCCGGGTTGTTCATCGCCGGACGCATCGGATGGGTTCTCGTTCTGGCCAAACGCAAAGGCGATATCCTCGTATCCCAAGTCGGAAAAAGACTCGCTCAAGTCGTTGATATTGCGCCGCATCAGCTCGAGCGTTTCGGGGCGATCCGCAAGAATACTGACGACGATCCCGGTTTCGCTTGCCGTCAGCGTCATGCGCACGCGACCCAATTCCGCAGGGTTCAGGGCGATTTCAACCGGACGATCGGGGTTTCGGTGCATCGCCTGCGCCAATTGCTGCGGAATATGGCCCGGCATTTCGTGCCGGTGTGGCATCAGGGCATTTTGGCTGGTGCCTGCAGACGCAATGTGCGGGCGCAAGTCCAACTGAAACTCTTCAACCGGCTCACGGGAACGAGATGCGGTTGCGTCGAATATCACCTTCGTGATCGTCGAACTCATTATGGGCTTTGCGGCTGGAGTGATCGGCGCGGACGATTGGAACTGTCGGAATTGATCGGTCGCCGACGCAACAGAGTTCCTGCTGGGCGCGTGCAGGTGCATGTCCGTTGGGAATGCTGACCGTTCGACCAATGCCACTTGCGCCGGGGCGCGGGTCTGTGGCTCCGGCCCAGCAGCGCGCTCAGGTCTTTCGGAAGTTCTTGCAGGGACCTCTGTCCTCGTGCCTTGGTGGAGGATGGCTTCGTGCTTCACGCCTTTCTGGCTCTGTGCGTTTACGACTTCGGTCTCCAAAACGGGTCCAAGGCTGCCAGTCTTTTGTCCGGGACTGTCAGATTGGCCAGGCGCCGACGAAAGCGGCTTTGACAGTCGAGACTCCACCGACAGTCGGGGTTGGGGCGCATGTGAACCCAGATGAACCGCACTCTCAGGCGGTTCTGATGTGACTGTCCTTTGCGTCAGACCCGCATCTGTTTGTGCATCGCGAATCTTAATAGTCTGCGCTGGCAGTGGCGTGCTTAAATCTGCACTCTTCGGAAGTTCCAAGCGCGCCTCCGTCTGCGTGATACGATCCGCGGTGACATTTTGATGACGCGGTCCGTTGCCGTTGAAGTCAAAGGCCGAACGTTCAAATCGAGGCGTCGTTTCGGGTCCAGGTGTCATTTCAGGCTGATGCGCGACGCCGTTTACCAAGGCCGCCGCGACAGATTGATGGCGGCTGTTGACATGCTTTGGTGCACCAAGCGCGGCGGCACCATCCTTTTCAAGCACTGGCCTTGGGTGATTGCGAAACTCAAAAACAGGGTCCGCACTCTTTGAGTCTGGTTGCGTCAGTGCCTCTGGCGGAACGCTTTGGCGATCCACGTCTGCATCCGGTTTCGTTGGGACAGGTTCCAAACCAATCTGAGGACGGGCACCGATTTCCAAGACGTCGACGTTAGTCGCTTCTGGCTCGGATTGGGTATCCGCGTTGATTTCGGTTGGAACAGCGTTCTCGGGGCCTTTCGCTTTGGCCGGTTTTGCCTCAGGCGCGGTGACAAGCGTCTGGACGAGTTCAGAAAATCCCTCTTCAAGGACTTTTGCGAAGCCATCCGCTCTGTCGATATGTGTCGCTGGCATCGCCTTGTTGGACGATGGTACCGCGTTTTGAGCACCTGCCCGAATGGACAGAACAGATGTGAGAATGGTTTGCATCGGCTTCTCCGGCGAATTCTTCCGCATCGACACAACATGCATCGTGGATAGTTACCGGTTCTTTACTGATTCGTCGGCATCATCAGAAAAATCTCTCGAATTGAAGGAATTCAGAATGGAGACGCATCTGGTGCAGGGCAACGCGCCACGGAAGACGCCGACCAGCGACGCGGCATTGCGCGGCGCTGCTCAAAAACTCGAAGCAACGTTCCTTGCGGAAATGCTCAAGAGCGCCGGCCTCGGTGAAAGCCGGTCTGCATTTGGCGGCGGAGAAGGTGAGGATCAGTTTTCATCTTTTCTGGTTCAGGCCCAGGCGGAGGAAATGGTTGCCGCCGGGGGCATCGGTCTCGCTGAAGCTCTGTTTAACGCATTGAAGGACCGTGAAAATGACGCATGACACTCTTCAGACGGAAATTGACGCCCTGGACGATCTGCTGGATGCGGAACGGCGCGCGTTGCTTGCGGGAAACCTGGACGAAATTGCCCGATTGCATCACCGCAAGCAGCAGTTGATCGACGATTTGAACGGCCAGTCAAGTGCGGACCAGGCAAGTCTGGCGTCATTGACCGTCAAGCTTCAGCGCAATCAAGTCCTCTTGGACACGGCGCTCGATGGCATTCGATCTGTGGCGCGGCGGCTGGCCGCGATCAGGCGGGTTCGGCAATCGCTGGATACTTATGATCAGATGGGCAGAAAAAAGTCTTTTGAAACCCGTATTGATCGTTCGCTCGAAAAGCGGGCGTGACGCAATTGATTCAAATATGACGGACAAGCTGCACACGGCTTAGGAAAGCGTTAGTCAAATAGATTGCAAGGTGTCGTTGCACTCGGATTGAGTGGCGCATCGCCCCGAGGAAGGGGAGTGCATTTGTCAGAACGGCAATTGGCCTGCCCCATGTGGGACAGTACGTAAACCTAGGCGCAAAGCGCCGTGACAAAAGGAAATGCACATGTCGAGCATTCTTACAAATAACAGCGCAATGGTGGCGCTGCAGACTCTGAAATCCATCAACAAGAACCTTTCGATGACTCAAAATGAGATCTCGACGGGTAAATCCGTTTCCAGTGCCAAGGATAACTCGGCTGTTTGGGCGATCTCGAAGGTCATGGAGTCGGATGTTGCAGGTTTCAAGGCGGTGTCTGAAAGCCTGTCCTTGGGTGAAAGCACGGTTGCCGTTGCTGCGAACGCGTCCGAGACAATCACTGACCTGCTGAATGAGGTCAAAGGCCGCATTGTTGCAGCACAGGAAGAAAACGTTGATCGCGACTCGATCCAGCAAGACATCAGGGCTTTGACAGAGCAGATCGGTTCGGTCGTTGCGGCGGCGCAATTCAACGGTTTGAACCTGATCGACGGGACCAGCACGGACGATGTTCAAATCCTGTCTTCGCTGAACCGCGACAACAATGGGGCTGTGACTGCAGGAAAGATTGATGTCGTACGCCAAAACCTTTCAACGACAACTCCTGCCTCTGCGCAAGCATTTGGCGCGGGTGCTTCCACCCAGCCCCTTGCAAATGATGCGATCCAGGTTGGTGCCGCCAATACAGGGTTTGCCGCTGCTGCGGCAGATCCGGTCACGTCCGTTACAGTAACTGGCGGTAACAGCACGACCGTTGCCTTTGGTGCGGTATCTGCCGGCAACAGCTATCAGCTGACGTTGGACGGTCTGTCGATCAACACGGCGGATGGCAGTTCTGCTACAGGTCGTCGTGACTTCCAGTTTGTGGCAAGCGCTGAGGACGGCCAGGCGGATGTCATCAATGGGTTGGCGAACCAGTTGAGGGCGTTTTTTGATGCAGCGACCGACGGCGCGGACGGCTACAGCGTCACAGTGGACACTGTCAACAGCACGTTGACCTTCACCACCGGTGCAACCGCTGGTGACGTCGATGTTGGTGCTGTGTTCCAAAACGGCGGTACGCCAGGATCAACAGCATCATCGGGTGGTCTAGGTGCCTTGTCTACGCTTGATGTGACGTCTGATTCAGGCGCGACATCTGCACTGACAGCGATTGATGGCTTGATTTCGCAATCAATCAGCGCAGCGGCAGCGTTTGGTACTGTTCAGAACAGGATCGAAACGCAGTCCGAGTTTGTCAGTAACCTGACGGACTCGTTCAAATCCGGGATCGGTTCGCTGGTCGATGCGGATATGGAAGAGGTTTCGGCCAGATTGCAGGCGCTGCAAACACAGCAGCAGTTGGGTGTTCAGTCGCTGTCGATTGCGAACCAGGCACCGCAAACTATCTTGTCTCTGTTCCGGTAAGCCTAGCTGGTCAGGCGTCAAATCTTGGCGCCTGACCACATATCCTCCCGCTCTCTCATTTTAAATAGGTGAACACGTGAACGCGACGTCTCAGGCTTTGCGCGGATACGCGGAAAATGCGATTTCAACACGAAACGCCCGGCGGGCCGAATACGATGCAGTTGCGCGCATCACGCAGCGTTTACGGGATGCGGCTGTCAAGGCAAAAACGGATTTTCCCGCCTATGCCGAGGCATTGCATCTCAATCAACGGCTTTGGGCTGCATTGGTCGTTGATGTTGCAGACACAAACAATGGACTCCCAGACGAGTTGAAGGCCCGGATCATCTATTTGGCAGAATTCACCCAGCATCACACCCGAAAGATCCTTCGAGAGAAGGCCTCGGTCATGCCACTGCTGGAAATCAACATGGCCGTTTTGCGCGGTTTAAAAAAGGAAGGGCCGTCGAAATGAGTGGTCTCATTCTAAAGTTAAGTCCAAAGGAGCGCATCCTTATCAATGGTGCTGTGATCGAAAATGGCGATCGCCGCAGTCGGTTGGCCATCATGACGCCGGATGCGCATATCCTGCGCTTGCGCGACGCGATCCATCCCGAGGATGCAAAAACGCCAGTAAGGCGCGTATGCTATGCGGTGCAGTTGGTGCTTTCAGGTGATGCATCGCCGGATGAGGCACGTCGCAGCCTTTTACGGAGCGTTGAAGAGTTGAGCCAGGTTTTCATTGATCACGACAGTCGGAAACACCTGGACTTGGCGTCACATGCGCTTGTGGAAGGCGATCATTACCGCTGCCTGAAAGCACTGCGTACGTTGTTGCCGCGCGAAGAACGGCTGCTCGCGGCGGGGGCCTGACATGTTTCAACCGGTACTGGTCTCATCCGGTCTTTCGGGCTGGCAGTTCCTGCAGCGAACTTATGATCGGCAACTTGAGACATTCACCCAAACGTCAGCGCTGCAGCGTGACACCGAATACTTTGCCGAGAACATTGGCAGTATCACAACGGCCGAGGAACTTGTTTCTGATCGTCGATTGCTGTCTGTGGCATTGGGTGCCTTTGGCTTGCAGGATGATCTGAACAACACGTTTTTCATTCAAAAGATGCTGAGTGATGGCACAACTGCCGATGATGCTTTGGCGAACCGGTTCACCGACAGCCGGTACAGAGATCTTTCCAAGGCCTTTGGATTGGGTCCCGGCGAGTTGCGCGGATCGATCTTCCCGGGCTTTGCTCAAGATATCATTGCCAAGTTCCATGCGAACAGTTTTGAAATCGCAACGGGTGAGCAGGACGATACAATGCGCATCGCCTTGTATGCGCAACGGACATTGCCGGATACGATGACCACAGACAGTTCTCAAGCTGCGAAATGGTTCACCATCATGGGCCAGGCGCCTTTGCGCAGCATGTTTGAAACCGCACTTGGGTTGCCCGAAGCCTTTGGCCAAGTGGATATTGATCAGCAACTCAGCGTGTTCCAAGAGCGGAGCGAAAGAGTATTCGGCGTTTCCGACCCGGCAGCGTTTGCTGATCCCGAAGTGTTGGAAAAAGTCATCACCTCTTTCCTTGCGCGATCACAATTGGGATCAATTGGAACAGCAACAACGGGCGCGTC
>CAYGQZ010000003.1:31437-33200 GCA_964352055.1 uncultured Rhodobacterales bacterium | reverse complement strand
CCATTGCGCCGTAACACCAAACGCAATTGGTCGAAACTATGGTTTGAGGTTTGGTCATGCGTGCACGCCATAGCTTCATCCAGCGGGGTATGGAGCTGAATTGCGGCGTCAACCTCTGGATCAGACCCACTTGAATACAATCCTGCGGAAATCATCATTTGATTATCTGCGTAAGTACTCAGATGTTTTCGAACCTGCGCAAGTATCTTGTTTTCTTCCTGGGTGGCCGCCGCCGGCAAGCTGCGGGAGACGGAACGCAGCACGTCGACAGCAGGAAAACGCCCGCGTTCGGCAATCGAACGGTCCAAGACGACGTGACCATCCAGAACGCCGCGCAAGATATCGGCAATTGGCTCGTCCATGTCCGACCCGGCCACCAGAACGCTGAAAACAGCTGTGATGTCGCCTTGCGCCTCTCCGCCCGGCCCGGCCCTCTCGCAGAGTGACATGATCAGATGCGCGGTGGAAGGTGGAAAGCCGCGAAGAACGGGGGCTTCGCCAGCGGCAACAGCGACTTCACGATGGGCTTCGGCAAACCGCGTAATCGAATCAGCCAGAAACAGGACGGACTGGCCCCGATCGCGGAAGTGTTCGGCCACAGCCATGGCGGTCCAGGCACACCGCCGCCTGATCAAGGGAGATTGATCGGAAGTGGCTGCGATCACAATCGTGCGCGCACGCCCATCGTCACCAAGCACTTCATCCACAAAATGCCGGACTTCCCGCCCGCGTTCACCGATCATTGCAATAACGACGACGTCCGCAGTGATGCGTCTCGCAAACGCCCCCATCAGGCTTGATTTGCCGACACCGGAGCCGGCAAACAGCCCGACCCTCTGGCCCTTTACAATCGGCAACATCGTATCAAAAACAACGTGCCCGGTGCTCAGCCGGGCGCCCAGTGGCCTACGGGACGCGGCAGCAGGCGGCGCAGACCGCAATGGTCGTGCTTCAAGGCCCTGTGAAAGCGGTCTGCCGTCCAATGCCTGTCCGTCGGGGTCGATGATACGTCCCAGCCAGCTTTGGTCAGGTGCAATCATTCCACCCCGCGACAGCGTCACCCGATCTGCCAGAGCAATGCCGTCGACCTCTGCGTCCGGCAAAATCACGACCCCCTCGGGCATCAATTGGATGACTTCGCCCTTCAAGTGCGATCCGTCGCGCCTTACGATTTCTGCCCGATCGCCAATACGAGCATGCTGATCCAGACCAGAAACATGCAGAACGCCGCCCGTCACTGCGACCACGCGGCCAACACTGCGGATCGTGTCCAGCCCCGCAAGCCGGGAATTTAATGAATTCAATCGAACGGCCCGGGTCATCGGATCCTCCTGATGTCTGCAAACTGTTTTTAAAGGAATCAGGGTTAAGCCTTGATTGAAATTACTCGAGGGAGAAGCCCCGATGTTCCAGAACCTCGCCGTCTTTGAAACGGCACACGCAATGGCTGTCCATGCTGGAAACAAGCAGGCCGTCGTCGCGCAAAATGTCGCAAACGCCGATACACCCGGCTATGTCGCCCGCGATATTCCGGATTTTCAGGAGATATACGCCCCGCGCGATACGGGCGGATACGCACCCCAGGCCACGCGATCTGGGCACCTGCATGGCGCGTCCGATGGACCGATTACCAATCTGATGCAAAAGGACCGCTCATTTGCGTCCCCGGACGGAAATACGGTTTCACTGGAAAATGAAATGCTGCGCGGGACGGACGCCAAACGTCAGCATGACCGCGCGCTTGCGATCTACAAATCAGCGCT
>CAYGQZ010000003.1:19168-31337 GCA_964352055.1 uncultured Rhodobacterales bacterium | reverse complement strand
CTGTTGATCGAGTTGGCAGACGCGCGCGAAGCGCAGCGCAGCTATGAGGCGAACCTCAAGATGTTCGAACAAACGCGGCAAATGTCGTCGAGCCTAATGCAACTGTTAAGCCGCTAAACGGCGTTTTTCAAAGGAGATCCAGAATGGATTCAGCAGCTATTTCAGCGGTTCAGAAATATACCGCCTCACGACCCGCGACGGAACCTTCGGCCCAGGATGGTGGGTCGATGTTCGGCAAGGTCGTTATGGACTTTGCCCAGACTGTGGCGAATGGTGAGGCCGTCGCCCAGCAGGCGATGGTTGGCGATGCCGACCCGCATGCTTTGGTTCAGGCTCTCGCCCAGACAGAACTTGCCGTCGAAACGGCTGTCACGGTCCGCAACAAAGTCGTCGAAGCCTATCAGGAAATCCTGCGGATGCCTGTGTAATGCTGGATGAGGTCATCTTTTTTGACACGTTGCGGCAAGCGCTTTGGGTGGCTGTCCTGGTGTCGATTCCGATCCTGACCGTCGCGCTCGTCGCAGGTGTCTCAATCGGCCTCATCCAAGCTTTGACGTCGATCCAGGAGATGACGCTGACCTTTGTTCCAAAGCTTGGGGCCATCATCATCGTGTTCTGGGTGTCGATGGGGTTCATGACGCAAACGATGGTCTCGTTTTTTCAGGACCGCATAATTCCACTGATAATCGGAGGCTGAATTGGACAGTACTGGGTATATTACTCTGACCCGCCAATCGGGTTTGATGCGCGAAATGCAGGTCGTGGCCAACAATATCGCCAACGCGGCCACCACAGGATTTCGTCAGGAAGGCGTCGTATTTTCGGAATATGTGAAAGGCATCCAAGGCGGCGCATCGCTGTCCATGGGGCATGGGAATGTGCGGCAAACGTCCTTTGTTCAAGGGGCTTTGCAAGAAACCGGTGGCACGTTCGATTTTGCGATCGAAGGGGCTGGGTTCTTTTTGATTGAGACACCGGATGGTGAGCGATTGACGCGGGCGGGCAGTTTTAGCCCGAATGGCGAAGGGGATCTGGTCACTTTCGATGGCTACAGGGTCCTTGATGCGGGCGGTGCGCCGATTTTCATTCCGCCAAATGCCGAAACCATCGGGGTTGGGTCTGACGGCACGATCAGTGCTGATGGCGACTTTGTCGGTCAGATTGCGGTTGTTGTGCCCAGTGAGCCGCGAATGATGGAACGGGCAAACGGGGTGATGTTTCGGGCTGACGAAGGCTTTGAACCCGCCGAGACAGCCCGGGTCATGCAAGGTTTTGTGGAAGGGTCCAACGTCGATCCGATCTCGCAACTGGCCCGCATGATCGAGGTGCAACGCGCCTACGAAATGGGTCAGAGCTTTCTTGATTCCGAAGATGAACGCGTGCGCCGAGCGATGGACGCGATGATGAAATCCAACTGAGGAGACGCATATGCGCGCCCTGCAAATCGCAGCAACCGGAATGCTGGCCCAGCAAATGCGGGTCGAAACGATTTCCAACAACCTCGCGAACATGAGCACGACTGGCTACAACGCCCGTCGCGCAGAGTTTGCCGATCTGCATTACCAGCAGATGACACGACCGGGCGCGATCAACGCGTCCGACGGTACGGTTTTGCCGACCGGTGTACAACTGGGTTTGGGCGTGCGCCCTGCGGCCATCTCGGTCAACCTGGCTCAAGGGTCATTGGCTGCAACCGGTGGCGATCTGGACATCGCAATTGACGGCAAAGGGTATCTTGAGGTGACGCTGCCTTCGGGCCAGACGGCCTATACCCGCGATGGCGCGCTCAAGAGCACAGGCGAGGGGTTGATCGTCACGTCAGATGGTTACCCGGTGGCCCCGGACATCGTGATCCCAAACGATGCGCGCAGTGTTTCGATCAACGGGAATGGTGAGGTTTATGCCTATTTCGCAGACTCGACAGCGGCACAACTGATCGGACAATTCGACCTTACAGGCTTTACCAACCCCAAAGGGCTCGAGGCGATGGGCAGCAACCTGTTTATCGAGACCGAAGCCTCAGGTCCTCCCTTGGTCGCAAGCCCGGGCGAAGATGGGCTGGGAACACTGCGTCAGGGATATCTTGAGGACAGCTCTGTCGATGCAGTGCGCGAAATCACCGAACTGATCGCGGCCCAACGGGGCTATGAAATGAACTCCAAAGTCATCTCTGCCGCGGATCAGATGATGGGCGCGATGACGCAGGTGCGCTGATGCGACAGATTTTCGCCCTTTGCCTCTGCCTTGTTGCAAACAGTGCGCTTGCGGATGTGGTCACGCCAGTTCGGACGATACGCCCCGGTGCGCTGATCTCGGAGACTGACCTTGACCTGAAACCAGGAGACAGGCCCGGTGCATTTGACCGCATATCGGATGTCGCAGGGCAAGAGGCGCGGACAGCGCTTTATGCGGGCAGGCCCATTTCCTTCGATGCCATCGGGCCGCCAGCACTTGTTGACCGAAATCAGATCGTCTCGATCCATTTTGAAACGCAGGGGCTGATGATTACGACCGAAGGACGCGCCCTGGAACGGGGCGGTATCGGTGATCGCGTCCGCATCATGAATCTCAGTTCGCGCTCGACCCTCTTTGGGTTTGTGCAGGCGGATGGCACAATAAGGGTGACACAATGACATATCGAATTCGCGAAAGCCGACTGAAGACCGTATCGGGCGTGGTCCTCTGCCTTGGACTGGTGGCCTGCGGTCGCGCCGATCATTTGGGCAAAGCACCTTCGTTTTCTGACCCGAACACAAGTCGAGAGCATTCGGCAATGATCACGAGCAGTTTGCCAATGGTTCTTGAAGAGCCAACGGCCCTCGATCAGTCGTCACTGTGGAGCAGGCAGCGCGGGTCGCTTTTGGGGGACCGACGCGCCGTCCAGCGTGGTGACATCATGACCGTGGTGATCGAGATTGACGAAGAAGCGGAAATTTCGAACGAAACCGATCGGTCGCGCAGCGGATCTGAGACGCTGAACGTCCCGCAACTGGCAGGTCTTCCCCAACGGCTGGATCGGAGATTGCCCGAAGGTGCATCCTCTGCGGACCTCGTCGGGATCAATTCCGCCAGCAGCTCAAGCGGAGACGGTTCGGTCAAGCGAAACGAGAAGCTGACATTGCGCGTTGCGGCCACGGTTGTTGATGTCCTGCCCAATGGTGTCCTGGCGATTTCCGGAAAACAGGAATTGCGGGTCAATTTCGAGCTGCGCGAACTGCTGGTATCAGGCTACGTTCGACCGGCCGACATCTCTCGCCAGAACGAAATCACGTATGACAAAATTGCGTCGGCGCGCGTGTCCTATGGCGGACGTGGGCAAATCACGGATGTGCAGCAACCTCGCTATGGTCAGCAGGTTCTGGACGTCATCTTGCCCTTCTAGAGGTTGAAACATGAAGAAACTGCTGCCGCTCATTCTGTTGCTTGTCGGGTCAGCTGCGGGGGTCGGCGCAGGTATTTTCCTGCGCCCGGCGCCTCCTCCGGAAGAACACGTCGAAGACGAAGAGAAAATGACCGTTGAGATCAAGGGGGCAGTGGACGAGACGGATATCGACCACGAATACGTCAAAATGAACAACCAGTTCGTTGTCCCGGTGGTCGATGGGGATCAGGTGACGGCATTGGTCGTGTTGTCGCTGAGCCTTGAAGTGCCTGCGGGTCAGAAAGACGCAATCTATGCCAAGGAACCGAAACTGCGAGACTCGTTTCTGCAGGTTTTGTTTGATCACGCAAATATCGGTGGGTTCGAAGGGGCCTTCACCAACGCCAATAACCTCGCGGTGTTGCGTGGTGCGCTGCGCGAAGTCGCGCAAAGAGACATGGGCGAACAGATCACAGATGTCCTGATCATCGAGATTGCCCGCCAGGATTATTGATTTTCTAGCGGAACACACTCTGCGAAATCGCTTGCGAAAGGGCCCGGTCACGATGGAGACGGGCCCTTTTTTCACGTTCTGCCTCGGCGATTGACTGTGTGGCCTGGGCCTGGCCAAACGAGCGTCTGTGTTTCGCGACAAGGCCCTCTTTCTGTGCAAGCACTTGTGCCAGTTCAATATTCAGCCGTGATTGAGTTTTGGTGATCCACCGCATCCAGATGATGTCGGCACCCACGGCGCGCATTTGTGCTTGTTCGGGCGGCAGGCACCGCGTCTCGGCCACGTGTCCGCGCAACTTCGTCAAATCGGCGCGCAAAGCGTTTTCACGTTCAAGGATTGCTGCCAGTTTTTGTTGGCTGTTGCGGTGTTTCAGGTCGCACAATTTGTGAAGCTGATCGAGGTCCAAGGCTAGATCCCCCTGCGCGCGCGTTCGCGCAACCGTTCTGCAAAGCGAATGGCAGCGGCAACAGCCTGATAGTGATCAGGCGTGATTTCTTGTCCGATCTCGGTGACCGCATACAGCGACCGTGCCGTAGGCGGATCGCTGTGAATCGGAACACCCGCTTCCATGGCGGCTTCGCGGATCCGCAGCGCGGTCTCGTCCACGCCTTTTGCCACGCAGACCGGCGCGGTGCCAGCTTCGCGGGCCCATTTCAGTGCGACCGCGTAATGGGTCGGGTTCACGATGATGACGTTGGACTTTGGGACGTCCGCCATCATTTGCTGAGCTGCGATCGCCTGTGCCCGGGACCGACGCTCTTGTTTCAGATGCGGGTCGCCTTCGGAGTTTTTGGCTTCATCCATGAGCTCCTTGCGCGACATCCGGTTCTTGCGGATATGCTCCTGGTGCTGCCAAAGCGCGTCAATGCCGCCGATAGAGGCGGAGACCAGAACAACAACCAGCAAGAAGGCAACGCAAAGCTCGGCCAGCAACTGCACAACGTTTCCCGGCGCACCGTGTATGACCGAGATCATTTCCGGCATACGCGCCTTGAGGAATGCCGCGAGGAAGGCCGAGTAGATCAACAGTTTTGCGAAACTCTTGCCGAATTCGAAGAAACCACTGCGTCCGAACTTCTGTTTTGCGTTTTGCAGCAGGGAAATGCGGGACAGCTTTGGCTGCAGCTTGCTTGGAGCCACCACGAAGGCGCGTTGTGCCAGGATGGCGGTCAAAACCGCCAAGGCTGGCAGCGCAAAAACCGGAACGAGGGCGATGGACGTGTGCCACAAGATACCGCCCATCGGCGCGTTCGGCCCACCTTCGAACATCAGGCGTGACATCTCGTCTGCCTGATCAATCATCACTTGCAGCTGCAGCCCAAGCGATTGGACCATCTGGGCACCAAGCGCCAGAAACGCGAGCGTCAGTCCGCCGTAACCTGCAGCCGTCTGAAGATCGACAGACTTGGCGATATCGCCCTTTTTTCGAGCCTCCAGCAGTTTTTGCGGGGTGGGATCAAAGGTCTTGTCGCTGTCGTCGTCCTGTTCGCTCATCTGGCAGATCCAAACGGGTTGGCCATGAATTGATCAAGCGCTGACAGCCAGACCGACAGCATCGTTGGCGCCGCCAGGAACAGCAAGACGAGCCCTCCCAACGTGATCACCGGCGCGCCGACAAAGGCGACCATAAGCTGCGGCATTGCCTTGTTGATGACACCAAGCGCCAGATTGTAGAGGACCGAGAGCAGGACAAAAGGTGCAGCAAGCACGAAGGCCAGTTCAAATGCATATGCGATTTGTTGCAAGCCCCAATCCGCGATGTCGCTGCCGCCTGCCATCAATCCGATGGGCAGCAATACATAGGAATGAATGAGCAACTGTGCAGCCTTGATGTGCAGACCTGCCATAACGGCCAAGGCAATCGCGCCAACGGTCAGAACATAGCCCATCGCGGCCAAAGGCTCGGTCGCGGCACCACCCAGGATTTGCGACAGGGAGGTGGATTGCGCGGCAATTGCGCCCGCCGTTTGCAAAGCGAGAATGAACAGTCGGACCCCAATACCCATCAAGACACCCGAGATCGTTTCGGTCAGGGAAAGTGTCGCAATCATGCCCGGACTTGGATCGGGCGGCGTGCCCGGGATGGCGGGCGCAACAATCAGCGTAAAGGCCAGCGCAATGACCAGCTTGATCCGCATCGGCACCGTTTGTTCCCCGAAACCGGGCAACAGAGAAACCATTGCCGCAACGCGCAGGAAAACGACAAAGCCAATCCAAAGCTGGCTTTGGATCAACGCCAGCAGGTCCGGCGCAACCGTCATGCGGCGACCACCCCGACGAGGGCGGGACGCGCATCAATCCCGATCTCTTCGAATGAGAGAACAGGGTTGGAAATACCCTTGGCCCGCATCAGTGTTTTGACAAAGCGCCGTCGCCGTGTGTTGGTCACGACGGCTGCAAAAATGCCTTGATTGCTTGCATCCTGCAGCTTGTCCGACATGTTCTGAGCGAGCCGGTTAAAGAGATCCGGTGGCAGGGCCACGTCCAGCCCGCGCTCGGCATCGACCTGATAATTGGCAAACGCATCCTCCCATTCCGGAGCCAGTTGAACCAGTGGAAGTGTGCCGTCCTGGCGTCGCATCTCGGCCACCAACTGGAACCCAAGCCGCTGGCGTACATGTTCACAAATCGCCTCGGGCTGCGCGTTCTGACCCCGCGCCTCGGCTGTGGCCTCAAGGATAAGAGGGAGATTTCGGATCGAAACCTGCTCATCCAGCAACAGGCGCAGCACCGCATGCAGGACATCGATCGGCACCTTGTCGGGGATCAGTTCATCCAGCAGTTTGCGGTTCGCTTCTGCGCGGGCCGGCTCAGAAATATTGGTCATTTCCTTCAGCAGTCGGCGCAGAGACTTGAGCGTGAGCAACCGGCTGAAGTTACGTTTCACAACCTCAAGCAAATGCGTTGCCAGAATCTCGGTCGGCGTGACAAGCGTAATACCGGCCAGCGCGGCGGTTTCCTGGTCCTTGGTGTTGATCCAGCGCGCGGGCGCTCCGTAGACAGGCTCGGTTGTGTCTTTGCCCGCAGGTAAAGCCGTGCCTTCTTCGGGTGCAAGGGCCAGAATTTCCGAACCTCTCAATTCGCCGCGCGCCTGTTCGACACCCTGAATGCGCAAAACGTATGTCCCTGTCGGCAGGCCAGGGTGATCCGTGAGGCGGATCTCGGGCAGAATAAGGCCAAATGCAGTGGCAATATGGGTTCGCATATTCGCGATCCGGGCGTCGAGGCCGGTGCCGGGGTCGAGGACCATGTTCACAAGGTCGGGCGCAAATTCGACGTGGATGTCGTCAAGTTCCAGCACATCCCCGAGTGACTTTTCAGCGGGCAGTTCCGTGGTTTTGTCGGCCACTTTTTCCGCGGTTGCCTTTTGCTTGACCTTCTTTTGCATCAGAAAGGCTGCGCCCCCGAGGGCCACGCCCCCGGCCATGAACGGCGCGAAGGGCAGGCCGGGCACCAGCGCAAAGAGCACCATCAAGACGGCGACCGTCGCCAGTGCTGCGGGGTGTTTGCCAAGCTGGTTGAAGACGGCAAGATCCGTGGCCCCTTTGGCACCGCCCTTGGCCAGCAGCAGCGCGGACGCGATGGAAATGATCACGGCCGGGATTTGCGAGACCAGACCGTCACCAACCGTCAGGATGGCATATGTTTCAAAGGCGTTGCCCAATGCCATACCATGCACGACGGTGCCCATGATCAGCCCGGCGACAAGGTTCAACAGCGTGATCAGCAGGCCTGCGACCGCATCTCCCTTGACGAACTTCGAGGCCCCGTCGAGCGAGCCGAAGAATGTCGTTTCGGCCTGCTCCAACTCCCGCCGTTCCTTGGCCTCCTGGTGGGTGATCGCGCCTGCTGACATGTCGCTGTCGATGGCAAGCTGTTTGCCCGGCATGCCGTCGAGGGCAAAGCGCGCGCCCACTTCGGCCATGCGCGTGGCACCTTTGGTGATCACCATGAAATTGACGATCAGCAAGACGCAGAATACGACGAGGCCCAGAAACACGCTGCCGCCCATGACAAACTGGGCAAACCCGTTGATCACGTCGCCTGCCGCATCGGTGCCTGTATGGCCTTGTCCGATGATCAGCTTGGTCGAAGACACGTTCAGTGACAGGCGCAGCATCAGCGACGCCAGCAGGATCGTGGGAAAAGCCGAGAAATCCAGGGGCCGTTCGATAAAGAGCGTGATGGTGAAAATCAGGATCGCCAGAGCAAAGGACACGGCCAGTCCGACGTCCAGCACCCATGCAGGCATAGGCAGGATCATCATCACGATGATTGCCATCAAGGCGACTGCCAGCAGGACTGTTGGATTAAAGGCCGCCTTGCCGCTGAATTTCATTGTGCGCTCAGCCATTGCCGCCTCCGACTTGGGTAAAGAGGGATTGCCGCGCTGTATTGCCGAGCGGCACCAGCGAGCCACGGCTTGACGAAGCGGCGCCTGTCAGCAAGGGAAAGCTGTTGTTGCGGTGTGGTGCCGCTGTCGCTGTCGCGACAGCGTTCATCGGTGCCAGTTGTTGGTGAATGTTCTCAAACCGCGTTTTATAGATATTGGCGTATTTCGGCGTGCGGGAATGATATGCTCCTGCGGCTTCGGTCCAAGACCCCAGCTCCTTGTAGAGGCCGGACAGGAACTCGGCTGCGTAACGCGCATTCTTGACCGGGTCGAACATCTCTTCGATCGATTTGAAGGCTTGGCCGTGCCATTTGTAATTGATCTGAAAGCAGCCGACATCAAAACTGCGCGCGCCCCGCTTGAAGTGCTTGAAAACAAAGGCGCGTGCGTCGTCCTCGGTGTCAAACCAGTGGCCTGCACCTTCCATGTTTACGGTCCATGGCCAGGGTTGGAGCGTTCCACCCTTGCCGCGCCCGGTCTCCGTGCGTGTGACAGCGCGCAGAACATTGATGGGGACATCGAATTCCTGCGAGGCCCGCGCAGCCGCCAAATCGCAGGTTTGGCTGGTATTTGCCGTCGCTGAACCGGAGAACACCAGCAAACCCGCGCATAATGCGCCAACTTGCAGCCCGAATGCCCCGAGAATCGTTTTCACACTCTTGTCCTCATCACGTTCTGTGATGCGGCGACGTTAGGTGGGGCCGGTTTAGAATTCGTAACCAGCGTTGTCCGATTTTGCGCAATCGCGCGGATCGCATGGCCTATGCGGCGCGCAGCCCCAAAATCCCGCGCGCTTGCTGCCATGTGGCCACGGGGCGTTCGTATTTTTCGCAAAGTTCGGCAGCCCGCGCGACAAGAGACGCGTTGGAGGGGGCCAGACGCGCCCGATCCAGTCGCATGTTGTCTTCCAGCCCGGTACGGGTGTGGCCACCCCGCGCGATCGCCCATTCGTTGACCTCGATCTGGGCAGCGCCAATGCCAGCGGCACACCATTGAGCGTCGGGCGTCAGTCGATTTACAGTTTTGACATAATACTCGAACACATCCTTATCGACCGGCATCGCGTTTTTCACACCCATCACGAACTGGACATAAAGCTGACCGGGGATACGACCGTCGCGATTCATTGCGGCGGCCTGATGGATATGGCTCAGATCAAAGGCTTCGATTTCGGGTTTGACATCATAGGTGCGCATTTCGCTGGCCAGCCAATCGACCAGATCCGGCGGATTTTCGTACACCCGCGTGGGAAAGTTGTTCGATCCGACCGCGAGGGAAGCCATGTCTGGTCTTAACGGCAGCATCCCGCCGCGCGACGCACCCGCACCGGACCGTCCGCCGGTGGAAAACTGGATGATCATCCCCGGGCAATGCTTTTCCAACCCTTCCTTGAGTCGCGCAAACTTCTCGGGGTCAGAGGTTGGTGTTTCGTCCGCGTTACGCACATGGGCATGGCAAATGCTTGCCCCGGCCTCAAAGGAAGCGTGCGTGGATTCAATCTGCTCTTCGACGCTGATGGGAACGGCGGGATTGTTTGCTTTGGTGGGCACGCTGCCTGTGATGGCCACGCAGATGATGCAAGGGTTGGACATGATAGAGGCGCCAATTCATAGTTTCAGTCGACATGCGGGACGGGCAAGTTATTCCATACCTGTTGTACCCGGCCCGGATGCGCGATCAACTCTAATGTGGCCTGGCCGATGACGCTTGGCGGCAAAATGTTTTTTGGCTCAGGCCTTATTCAGTGGCTTTTTACGGCCAATTTGTGCGTTTTTAGAGCAATTGGTGACGCCAGTGATTGATTGGATGCGCACGGATCGCCTATGCCTGCAACCACTCAAGCCGCGTTTCGGAACCGGGGAAAGACCATGATCAAGCCGCTGAATCCACCTTCGATCGCGCCACCTTTCGGCGCCTACAGCCACGGAGTTAAGGCCACGCAGGGTCAGCTGGTTTTGACGTCCGGGCAGCTCGGTCTGGCCGCCGACGGAACTGTGCCTGCGTCAGTTTATGATCAGGCGATGATTTGTTTTGGCAATATCGAGGCCATTCTTGCTGCTGCGGATCTTGGGCGTGAAGATGTGCTGCGCCTGAACGCCTATGTCACGGATCGCAGCCACATGCAGGACTATATGGCGGCGCGGGATGCATGGCTGGCCGGTCTGACGGACTTGCCTGCGTCCACCTTGATGATTGTATCGGGCTTCACCCGGCCCGCGTTTCTGGTAGAGGTCGAGGCGACCGCCGTCAAAGCCTAAAGTGTTTCAACGCAGTGGTGGCGGAATGCGCGCTTGAGCATATCAAGTTCTGCGCGCAGCAAAGCAACCTCGGCCCGAATGTCATCATCCAGCATCTCTCCGGCCATCAGGACAAAACTGCCGAGCTTTTCGCCATCCGTCGCGTCGCTTACGACAAAAACCTGAACGCCGTCGGCAATAGTCTCGGGTGGGATCGGGACTTCCAGCACCCAATGACCCGCGTCGGCGTTCTCGGTCACCTTGATGCCCGTGATTTCGGTATCCAGATGCGTCACCCGGACCTCGGGCGTGCCTGCATCGGTCTTGTGCAGCACGCCGTACCAAACGGCGTTGCGCAGTTTTGTCGGGGTCAGGGTCACTGTGCTCATGCCGCCCTCCTTTCTAAAGCGCCGCGCGTGGACGGCGCGAGAATGTCAGATCGCGGATCGACACCTGATTCATTTCCGGACTGTCAAAGATCAGATCAACCCACGCATGATCCACCCGCTTTTCGTTGATGTTGGAATAGGCCAGGTCGAATTCCACGGACACGTCTTTTCCGTTCATGGGCAATTCGCGCACGATTTGTTCCGTGTTGGGTCCATGTCGGACGTTCAAACGCGCATAGATCGACAGCGGTTTTTCGGTTTGCACATTCGTGATCAGACCAATGAGGTGCGTTTTGCGCAGCCCTTTGACGGCGTCCTGCGGCAGATCCACCACCAGCGACAGAAATGATCCTTCAAAGCGAAATACGTCCATGCAAAGGCCATAAGGTGCCAAATCCTCTGCGTCCGTGTTGCGGACCTGCCGCAAAGTCAGTTCGCGAAAACCGCAGTCATGAAACAGCGTGACCTCGTTGCCCAGTTTGGACTTGGTTTCGACTGATGACATTCCCGGAACAGGCAGCGATCCGCGCCAAAGTTCGGGGCGCCATGACCAGTCCGCGTTATGTGGTTTGGCAATGTTGCCTCCTCCGACCATGGGCAGGGTCAGTCGTTCGTCAGCCTGTTGTATCACGCGATCCAGATGGGTTCGGAGCACGCGCGCTTTGCCCCTCAGGGTGCGCAGTTCACTGAGATGCGCGTCGCTTGCTGTGCGCGCCGCCCTGGCCCATTGCCGCAATGCGCGCCGATGTGCAAATTTCTCAAGAAACCTGATCGTCTTGCCTGCCATGAGTCTTGTGGTGCCCCGATTGAGATCGGCCTGATTATCTAGCTTAAAGGTTTCGCCAAAATAAACTGACGATTGTCGAGTTGTCGTCCGGATTGGTGCGTGGCGTTGCAGAATTGTCTGGAGGCGAGCCGCATAAACAGCGAAAGCCTGTCCAGGCATGTCGCTGATCCTGGCGGTGATCACGACACTTTCGCCAAGGCAAACACGCAAACGGGGCCGTTTGAAACCTTCAAACCGGCCCCGCCTGCTTGCATTTTGGCCGTCGGACCCGCCTTGTCTCAGAGCTCCATGTAGTCGTGGCGCTCGGCCTGTGCGCCCGGATGGGTCACCGCGCCCTTGTAGGTCGCGCCCACCAGCTGTGCGTACTTCCACAAGGCACCGGCGCCATAGAGCGTTTCACGCGGGCCCTTCCAGTTGGCTTTGCGCTCTGCCAGTTCTTCATCGCTCAGCGCAACGTTGATGGTGCCTTCGATGGCGTTGATGGTGAT
>CAYGQZ010000003.1:5518-19068 GCA_964352055.1 uncultured Rhodobacterales bacterium | reverse complement strand
TTCACAATCGCCCCTTCCGGAGCGACATTGCCCTTGAGGCCCACAACGCCGCCTGTTTTGGTGATTGGCGTTTCAACGGGATAGATGATCTTGCCGTCGGCTTGCAGATCGATCTTGTCCAGTTCTTCCCCGATGGAATAGCCGGTGGCTGTCATGCAGTCCTCGTGGATCAGACCCGCCTTGCGCAGCTCTTTCATGACAACAGGCACACCGCCGACCTCATAGAGATCCTTGGCCACATAGGCGCCGCCGGGCTTGAGATCGACAAAATAGGGCGTGTCGCGGAAAATTTCGCAAACGTCCTCGAGGAAGAAATCGATGCCCGCTTCATGTGCCATGGCAGGCAGGTGCAGACCGGCATTGGTTGACCCGCCGGTACAGGCAACGATCCGTGCTGCGTTTTCGAACGCTTTGCGGGTGCAGATGTCGCGGGCGCGGATGTTTTTCTCGATCAGGTTCATGACCGCCGCACCGGAGGCTTTGGCGTATTCATCACGCGACAGGTAGGGGGCAGGCGCGCCGGACGAATTGGGCAGCGCAAGACCAATGGCCTCGGAGACGCAGGCCATCGTGTTGGCTGTGAACTGGCCGCCACAGGCGCCGGCAGACGGGCAGGCAACGCGTTCGAGGATTTCCAGCTCTGCCTCTGTCATGGTGCCATTTTGCTGATGCCCCACAGCTTCGAACATATCCTGCACGGTCAGGTCGCGATTGGCGTATTCGGCAGGAACCGAAGCCCCTTCCGGCGCGCGGCCTGGCAGGATCGAGCCGCCGTAAAGAAACACGGATGGCACGTTCAGGCGGATCATGGCCATCATCATGCCAGGCAGGGATTTGTCGCAGCCCGCCAGACCGACAATAGCGTCATAGCAATGACCGCGCATGGTCAGTTCAACGGTATCCGCAATCGCTTCGCGGCTGGCCAGGGATGAGCGCATGCCTTCGTGCCCCATGGCGATGCCGTCGGTCACGGTGATCGTGGTGAATTCGCGCGGGGTGCCGGAAGCCGCTTTCACACCGACCTTGACCGATTGCGCCTGACGGTTCAGGGCGATGTTGCAGGGGGCCGCTTCGTTCCAGCAGGTGGCAACGCCGACCAAGGGCTGGTGAATTTCTTCTTCGGTCATGCCCATGGCATAGTAATAGGACCGGTGCGGCGCGCGCGCGGGCCCTTCGGTCACGTGACGGCTGGGCAACTTGGATTTGTCGAATTTGCCTTTGAGCATTGGGGCCTCCCTGAAAGCGTTGCAGATGGGAATACCCATTGCCTTGGCGACCTGCAAGCATCTGCGCGGCACACATCCGGTTGTAATAGGGCATAGCGGAGATTAACTTGGCCGAACGGTACGGGCTGCGTTGATGACTGAGCCGTTTACTGTCGACCCTGCCGATCAGGACGGATCATGGACCCCACGATATTTTCCTTCATCTGGAAGCACTCAAAGCGCGATCAGATGATATTGCTTGCGCTCACCGTCGTGACGTTCCCGTTTTTGTGGATCACGCTGGAACTGCCCAAGCGGATCATCAACGATGCGATTGGGGCGTCGTCAGATGTGGTCGACGTGTTCGGCATCCAGGTGACGCAGATCCAGTTTCTTCTGGTGTTGTGTTTCGCGTACCTTGGATCGGTGTTCGTGCATGGCCTGCTCAAGATGCGGCTGAACACGTTGAAGGGGGTCACCGCCGAACGGCTATTGCGCCGCTTCCGCTTTCAGCTGATCTCGCGCATGTTGCGGTTTCCCCGGAACTATTTCCGGTCGACCAGTCAGGGTGAATTGGTCAGCATGGTCACCTCAGAGGCCGAACCGATGGGCGGGCTGATGGGCGATATGATTGCCCAGCCGGTGTTTCAGCTGGGGCAGATGCTGATCATCGTCACCTTCCTGTTCCTGCAGTCTTTCTGGTTCGGGCTGGCCGGTATTGCGCTGATCCCCTTGCAGGCCTGGATCATCCCGATCCTGCAACGACGGATCAACCTGCTGAACAAGGCCCGGATTCAGGAGGTCCGTGCGTTCTCATCCGAAATCGGAGAAAGTGTGGCCGGGATTTCCGATCTGCGCACCAATGGCGGCCTGCGGTATCGCCTGGCCCAGTTTACCCAACGGCTGAGCCAGCTTTTCGAGATCCGGTTCAAGATCTTCCAACAAAAGTTCTTCATGAAGTTCCTCAACAACTTCATCACGCAGCTGACGCCATTCTTTTTCTACTCGGTCGGCGGGTATCTGGCGATCCGTGGCGATATCACGGTTGGGGCGCTGGTGGCCGCACTTGGCGCTTACCGGGATCTGTCCAGCCCATGGAAAGAGCTTCTGACCTATTACAACCAGACCCAGGACATGTCGTTGCGCTGGGAGATCGTGACTGAACGCTTTGGACCAAGCGGCATGATCGACGAAAAGCTGTTTGAGGGTGAGCCGGACACAATCCCGCATTTGCGCGGTGACATCGTGCTGGACAACGTGACCCTGCGCAATGCAGACAGCAACCCGGTGCTTGAGCAGATCAACCTGACGATACCGCAAGGCGCGCGTGTCGCAATTCAGGCCAAGAACCAGACCGAGCGGACGGCATTGGCCGAACTCTTGGCACGCGAGACACTGCCAACCCGCGGCAAGATCACGATGGCAGGCCACGATCTGGCAGAGTTGCACCAGACCGTTGTGGCCGCGCGCATCGGCTACGCGCACTCGAACCCCTATTTGTTTGATGGAACCTTGGGCAGCAACCTGTTGATGCCGCTTATGACCAGCCCCAAATATTCGTCTGACATGACCGCAAAACCGGATCGGTTCGGCCTTGAGGCCCGCCGTTCCGGCAACAGCGCAGACCGGCTGGATGCAGATTGGGTTGACCCGACGCTTGCCGGGTTGGAGTCTGTCGACGACATCCGAAAATGGTGGTTCGAACTGGTCGAAGCCATGGGCATCGACGAGTTCATGTTCCGGCGCATGCTGAACAGCCGGATCAACATCGCGCAACACGCGGATCTGGCGGAGGCGATCGTGAACCTGCGCCCGCTGGTCGAAGAGCGCTTGCGCGAAACCGGTTTGATCGATGTGGTCTACCGCTTTGACCCGGAAGAGTTCAACCCGGCTCTTCCGCTGGGTGGAAACCTGCTGTTTGCGGCTCCGCTGCGCGATATCAGTCAACAGGGGCTGGCCTCGGACCAGGCATTCATCCAGCTGGTCTTTGACAATGGCGTGGCGGAGCAGGGCATCGCGATTTCGCAGATACTGATCGAGACGCTGCACCAGACCTTTGGCATGGACGGCACCAACCACCCGCTGTTCACGTCCCTGAACATTGATGAAGAGATGTACGAACGTCTGGTTGATATCGCGCACCGGCGGCGCGAAAAGGGCGACGTGGCCCTGACCGATGACGAGTTTGCGCTGCTGTTGACGGTGCCGTTTGCCTTTACGGCCGAACAGTTCGGCCCGTCCTTCCCGGACAGCTTCAAGAAGGAAATCGTCCAGATCCGGAAAAGCCGTGGCGCTGCCCTGCGCGCGCAAACCAACACGTTGTTTGTGCCGATCGAGCCCGAGAATTATCTGCCGCGTCTCACGGTTCTTGAAAACGCGCTCTATGGCCGGATATCGATGGTGGCCGGCACAAAGGCAGAGCTGGTCGAAGATCTGGTGGCCGATCTGATAAACGGCCAGGACGATCTGCGGCGGCAGGTGGCCGAGACGATATTCGATGTGCGGACGGGCCTGGGCGGCAGCAATCTGGCATCGGTCTTCCATGAACGCGCAGCGTTTTCGCGGGCGGGCATCAAACGGCCTGATGTTTTGATCCTGGATCGTGCGCTGGCCAGCCACGGGGCAAAACAGCGGCAAAAGACGCGCTCGGCATTGGCCAAATTGCTGCCCGAGGCCACGTTGATCTTTCTCGAAGAGGCGTTTGACAATCCGGATGCCTACGACCTGTTCGTGGAAATCAAGGATGGGCGTATTGATGGTGTTCAGATCAACGAAGAGGAAGAAGAAGGCGGCGATCTGACCCGGAAACTGCGCATGATTTCGCGGGCCGAGCTTTTTTCGGGTCTGGACACCCGCAACCAGCGTTTGCTGGCCTTTGCGGCACAGTGGTACAAGGCGAAATCTGGACAGCGCATATTCTCGATCGGTGAGAGGGCCGATGCTGTCTATCTCTGCATTTCGGGAAGTGCCGTGTTGACCTATATCACCGACGCGGGCGAAGAACGTCCGGTGACGTCGATTGAGCCCGGCCGATTGATTGGCGATCTGGCCATTATCGTAGACGCGCCACGGCAGTTGCACTTGACGGCAACGTCAAACGTCACGTTCCTGCGCATTGGCGCCAAGGAATTCCGTTCGGTGATGGAAAACGACGCTGGCGTTTTGCTGAGCCTGTTGCAATCGGTCGGGCGCAACCTGACCGGGGCCGCCGAGGTCTTGCGCAAGGCCAATGTGCAAATCCCGCAAGAAGAGGGGCCGCCGCCGCCGCCGTTGGACGAATGAAGGTTCTGGCGTTGAATTACGGACCGCACGACAGCTTTGTGGCACCGGCCCGTGCTGCGCCGCAGTTGTGGCGTCTGGCGCTGGGCATCGTTTTGGTCGCCGGTATCTTTCTTGTGCTGAGCCAGATGATTTTCGGGACGCTCTTGGGAATGATGGGCCCGGAGATGGCGGAACAGGTCATGCGCGATGGCGGGACCGGGCAAACCGCACTTGGGATGATCATGCTCTTGTGCCAGCTTGGATTGCTGGCTGTGGCGTCCGCTATTGTCTGCGTCATCCTTCATAAACGCGGGGCACTCACACTGATCGGGCCGATGCGTCTGGCCTACCGGCAATTTGTCGTCGTCGGACTGGCGATGCTGGTTCTGTCTGTCGCACTATGGCTTTTGCCCCCCTACGGTTTCGGGGAGCCGCTTGAGCGGAACATGAGCACAGGGCGCTGGATGCTGCTTTTGCCCGTCGCGCTGCTGGCGGTTCTGATCCAGAGCGGCGCCGAGGAGGTTCTGTTTCGCGGGTATGTCCAGCAGCAATTGGCCGCGCGGTTCAAATCTCCGCTGGTCTGGATGGCGTTGCCCGCCGTCCTGTTCGGTGCGGGCCACTATCTGCCCGAAAGTGCAGGCAGCAATGCGCTGACAATCGCCCTCTGGGCGACGGTGTTTGGACTGCTCATGGCGGACCTGACGGCGCGGGCCGGAACGCTGGGGCCGGCAATCGCGGTGCACTTTTTCAACAACGTGTCGGCCATGGTCTTGGTCAGCGTTCCGGATGAAATGTCCGGCCTTGCGCTCTTTGTGCTCCCCTTCGGCATCGCGGATGAAGCACAGATGGCTGCGTGGTTGCCTGTGGACTTCGGTTGGATGCTGGTCAGCTGGCTGACGGCACGGCTGGCTTTGCGCGTCTGATTGCATTTATGCACCCACAGGATTATCTGACCAAAGCACATCGCAGCAGGAAGACCTCATGAACTGGATCACCAACTACGTCCGTCCCCGGATCAACTCGATCTTTTCGCGTCGCGAAACGCCGGACAATCTGTGGACCAAATGCGACGAATGCGGCACCATGCTCTTTCACCGCGAGTTGAGCGACAATTTGAATGTGTGCAGCAACTGCGATCATCACATGGGCATCACGCCGCGTGATCGGTTCACGGCGCTGTTCGACGGCGGCATCTTTTCCCAGGTCGCGGTGCCCGCCCCGCTTGCCGACCCGCTGCATTTTCGCGACCAGAAGAAATATCCCGACCGTATGAAGACGGCCCAGAAGGACACGGGCGAAGACGAAGCGATGCTTGTCGCCACGGGCGAGATCGGGCGCACGCCGATTGTGGCCGCCGCCCAGGATTTCAGTTTCATGGCCGGATCCATGGGCATGTATGTCGGCAACGCCGTCATCGCCGCCGCCCAGGAAGCCGTAAAGCTCAATCGCCCCCTGATCCTGTTTTCTGCAGCCGGCGGCGCGCGCATGCAAGAAGGCATCCTGAGCCTGATGCAAATGCCCCGCACCACGGTGGCCGTGCAAATGCTCAAGGAAGCCGGTCTGCCCTATATCGTTGTGCTGACCCATCCCACGACGGGCGGTGTCACAGCTTCCTATGCCATGTTGGGCGATGTCCACATCGCCGAGCCCAATGCGCTGATCTGTTTCGCCGGGCCTCGGGTCATCGAACAGACCATTCGCGAAAAGCTGCCCGAAGGGTTCCAGCGCGCCGAATACCTGCTGGATCATGGGATGCTGGACCGTGTGACCAAGCGAACCGAGTTGCGCGATGAGCTGATCGGCATCACTCGCATGCTTTTGGGCATGCCGCCGCCCGTGAAGGGCGATTTGCCCCCGCCGCTGCCTTCCGAACTTGAGCAAGCACCTGAGGGGGCAGAGGCGGCTGACGGATCGGACGTGTCCAAGGCATGACCGCGCCGACATCTGACGCCATCCTCACACGGATGATGGCGCTGCATCCGAAAGTCATCGATCTGACGCTGGATCGCGTGTGGCGATTGCTGGACGTGCTTGGCAATCCGCAAAACGACCTGCCGCCCGTGATCCATATTGCGGGCACAAATGGCAAAGGCTCGACCCAGGCGATGATCCGCGCGGGGCTTGAGGCGGCGGGGCACAAAGTGCACGCCTATACCTCGCCCCATCTCGCCCGCTTCCATGAACGGATCCGCCTCGCCGGAGACTTGATTTCAGAGCCCGATCTGACCGCTTATCTGGACGAATGCTATGCGGCCAACGGCGGCGAGGATATTACGTATTTCGAGATTACGACCTGTGCGGCCTTGCTTGCCTTTGCCCGCACACCAGCGGATTACACCTTGCTTGAGGTTGGTCTGGGTGGGCGGCTGGACGCAACCAATGTGATCGACAAACCTGCGCTGACCATCATCACCCCGGTTTCGATGGATCACGAAGCCTTTCTGGGCAACAGCGTCGCGGCCATCGCTGGCGAAAAGGCAGGCATCATCAAGCGCGGCGTCACCTGCATTGTGGGTCCTCAAGAAGACGCGGGCCTCGAAGTCATCGAAGCGCGGGCTGCCAGACTGGGCGCGCCACTGCTGGCTTATGGTCAACACTGGCACGCAAGTGCGGAACGGGATGGCATGATCTATCAGGACGAAGTTGGCCTGCTGGATTTGCCGCGCCCGGTGCTGCCCGGTGATCATCAGATCCAGAATGCAGGCATGGCACTGGCCGCACTGCGCCATCTGGGCTGCGACGAACAGGCCTTCAGCGCGGCTGTCACCAACACCTTCTGGCCTGCGCGGATGCAGCGGTTGCGGACCGGTCCGCTGGCCGAGCGTGCCGCCGCATCAGGGGCCGAACTCTGGCTTGATGGCGGGCACAATCCGGCCGCAGGGGTGGCGCTGGCATCGGTCTTGCGGGGGTTGCCGCACCGTCCGACGCATCTCATTTGCGGGATGCTGAACACAAAGGATGTCAGGGGTTATCTGGCGCCTTTGGCAGTGGAAGCGGCAAGCCTGACCGGGATTTCCATACCCGGTGAAAAGAATACGCTCAGCGGTGGCGAAACCGCATCCGCAGCCCAATCGGTCGGGTTAAGCGCTGCCGAGGCGGAGACGGTCATGCAGGCCCTCGACCATATCCTGACACAGGATCCGCATGCCCGTGTCCTGATCTGCGGATCGCTTTATCTAGCGGGCGCTGTTTTGCGTGAAAACGGCTAGCGGTTCAGGATCAAAGCGCACTGAGCCTAAAGCGTCCGATCTTCGAGCAGCTCCGTCAGGATCGGATTTGGAAAGCGGCGGGTCAGCGTCACGGCAAAGAACGTCTCTCCGATACCGGGCAAGCGGTCGGCTTCGATCAGCTTTCCGGTGCTCAACTCATCCTGCACAACGATGGGCGGCAAAACGGCCAGCCCGGCACCGGCGCGCGCCAGAAGGCGCATCATTGCCATATCGTCGACCTCTGCCGCGATCTGAGGGCGAATGCCCAGCCGCTCGGTCAGGGCGTCGAACCCGACACGCACGCCCGTATCCGCCGTCGGCAGAATGATCGGCTGTCTGGTCAGCAAGTCATTCAATCCGGAATGATCCCGCAAAAGGTCGGGCGTGCCCACAAGGCTGACCTGCTGTTCAGACAAGCGGTGTGACACAAACGGGGTGGCCGCATCGCGCAAGGGCGCGCGGTTGATCAGCACGACATCAAGGTTCAGCGTCTCAAGCGACATCAGCAAATCAGCGCTGGTGCCCGAGCGCAAAATGATCTCGATATCCTGCCTCCCGAGGATCGGGCGCAGAAACTCCATTTGAAAGTTGCGCGACAAGGTGGCCAGAGCGCCGATGCGAATGGCTTCGCGACTGCGGCCTTTCTCTTGCAAGGTGCTGATCAGTTCACGACCGGCGGCAAAGATCGCATCCGCATGATCCAGCGCGATGCGCCCCGCTTCGGTCAGGATCAACTGCCGCCCGCGTCGTTCGAACAAGGCATGGCCCAGATAGGCCTCAAGCTGTTTGATCTGAACCGAAACCGCGGATTGTGACAGGTTCAGACGCTCCGCCGTGCGCGTTAGGTTGCCGTCATGGGCGACGGCCCAAAAATATCGCAGATGATGGTAATTGAACTCGGTCATTTCCATTCATTTATCAGAACGAAAATGCGCCAACAATAACTTTGACTTGTTTTGTCAGGACACCCAATCGTCACTTTGCATTTCGCGCAATCGCGAGGCCGTGCGTTCAAATTCGAATGTGCCTTCGCCCTCCAGATACAGCATTTCGGGCTTGGCAGCCGCTGAGCAGATCAGGCGAACCCGCGCCTCGTAGAGTGCGTCGATCAGGGTGACGAAGCGTTTGGCTTCGTTGAAATTGCTGCGTGACAGGGTCGGGATGTCGTCGATCATCAGGACCTTGCAAGCCTCGGCGATGGCGAGGAAATCGGCGGGCCCCAGAGGCTTGGCGCACAGGTCAAAGAAGCTCGTCCGCCCCACGCCGCTGCGAAACCGGGGCAAGGTCACGGTGCGGCCATTCACCGTCAGGTCCAATGGTTGCGCGTCTCCGCCGGTGAAATCGTCCCACAGCGCATTCATCTGCGCACGGGCGTCCGCGCCAATGGGGGTGAAATAGGTGGGGCTGCCGGACAGACGATCCTGGCGGTAATCGGTGGGCGACACCAGTTCGCGCACTTCCATCCGCTCCTTGAGCAACTCGATGAATGGTACGAAAAGCTGACGGTTCAAGCCATCCTTATAAAGGTCATCGGGCACACGGTTCGATGTGGTGACCACCACCACTCCGGCGGCAAACAGTGCCTCGAACAGGCGCCCCACGATCATCGCATCGGTGATGTCGCTGATCTGCATCTCGTCAAAGGCCAGCAAGCGAACCGAGGCGGCAACATCAGCGGCAACCGGTGCGATTGCATCGTCCACACCTGTCTTGCGGGCCGCATGCATCGCGGCATGGATTTCCTGCATGAAGGCATGGAAATGCACCCGGCGCGCGGGAACCGAGACATGGTCGACAAAGAAATCCATCAACATGGATTTCCCACGACCCACGCCACCCCACAGGTACAGGCCCTTGGGCGGTTCGGGCGCTTTTTTGCGAAACAGCCCCTTTTTCACGGGTTCGGCAAGGCCCGCGCGGATCCGCTCAAACTCGGGCAGGACGGCAAGCTGCGCCGCATCGGCCGTAAGTGTTCCAGCGTCCACCAGCGCTTGATATTCGGAAATCAGGTCGGTCATGCAAAAAGGCCCTACCCCGTCACGTGGTCCGAGGAAAGAGGGTTGAGGTCAGCCGCGTGTGGCACGGATCGCCTTCAGCACCTCATCCGTGTGCGTATAGGGCAGGCCATGGCCAGCCGTCTCGATCACGGCCTGCACCGCGTTCGGGTTCCACTGTGCCAACTGATCGCGGGCCGAAAGCGGTATCAGATCGTCCTTCTGGCCCCAGACCGCCAGAACCGGAACGGCTTCGGCTGCAATCTGACGATGGGGCCCCTCTGCCGGGGCGCGCAAAACGCCGCGAAAACTCGACAGAACCGCCGGGAAAAAGCCCCGTTTGTCCGTCTCGGCCTGTTGCAGATCGGTTATGTTTTCGACGCTGGTTTTCAGGCCAGCCTCTGCCGCGATCCCTTTTCTGAGCATATGCGGATAGCCCAGCATAAACAGCCAATCCCCGATCAGCGGCGTGTCTCGGGCAAATCTGGCAGCCTTGCCCAAATGTATCCGGATGCCTGCAGGGGCGAGCAGGATAAGCTGTTTGACGGCACCGGGATGTGCGGCGGCAAAGTGCGTCGCAACTGCGCCCCCCATCGAATACCCCAGTACCGTGATCGGTCCGTCGACCTTTTCGTGGCGCAGCAGGTCGTCGAGTTGCCTGAGGAAAAAGGCGGCATCCTGTTTGCCTTTGGGCCGGTCCGAAAATCCGCGCCCGTAATGGTCATAGGTCAGCACCCGAAACCCCATCGAAACAAGGCCCTTTGCCATGCCGCGCCAGACAAAGGACGGGGTGGTCTGCCCATGAATGCAAACCGCCACGGGGCCACTGTCGGGGCCATACCATTGATAATGCGTGGTGCCCTGTGAGAGCAGCGCAAATTGCCCCGGCGCCGATTTTCGATCTTTTTCGGTGACCTGAGAGCGCATCATCTCGATCGTGAAAGGCACGGCAATCAACCCCAGAACAAGCAGGACGGCCCACATCATTGCATGCGCCACCGATCAAGGATGTACCGGCTGGTCATCAGGTCCAGATGCGCGCCGCCACCGTTTTTGAACAGGGTAATGTCATTCGGGTTGCGCGTGAATTTCGGCAGATCGTAATAGTCGGCCTGCAAATGGTCGCGGGTGATCGTGCCTGCCTCAAGCGGTATCTTGATCTCGCCGATATGTCCGACGGTCGTGTCGTAACTGTCGACAAAGACGCGGGATTTCAACAGGGCTGTATCATCCACCTCGCGCATGTCCGGGCGGTAGGCACCGATCAGATCGACATGCTGACCGGGGCGCAGCCAGTCCCCTTGAATCAGCGGATCCGTCGACATCGTGGCGCTTGTGATGATGTCGGCAGCATGTACCGCATCCGCCAGATCATCAGCAACATTGAGGCCCGGACGCTCAGCGGCCATTGCTTCAGCGGTCGCACGGGTGCGGTTCCAGACGGTGAACACAGCCTTGGGAAACAAGGTCGAATAGGCGTCATGCAAGGCGCGCCCAACGGTGCCTGCGCCAACAATCAGGATCTTCTCACTTT
Organism: uncultured Rhodobacterales bacterium; assembly: GCA_964352055.1. Classification (GTDB taxonomy): domain Bacteria; phylum Pseudomonadota; class Alphaproteobacteria; order Rhodobacterales; family Rhodobacteraceae; genus Tateyamaria. The sequence goes on along the minus strand of CAYGQZ010000003.1, from coordinate 7,865 downwards.
CAGGGCGGGCCAGACGGCGCGCCGCGAGCAGACTGTCACCTGCCGTTTTCCACTTGGTCACGAGGTGAAAGTCGATGATGGCCTCAAGCATGCCATCCGCATCCGAATAGAGGTTCACGCCGCCATTGATCATTGGCGTGCCTTGGGCGGGATTGCCGGGGAAGATGGTTGCCGTCTTTACGGCCATGCCCATCCCACTGATCCAGGCCGCACGCGACAGCAAGGTGTCGGGATCGCGGTACAGAAACGTATCTCCGATCTCGGCCTTTGGCAGGTCATGCCCGGCGGCCAGGGCGTCGGTGAGGCCGATCCAGTCCAGGACGGCTTCGCCCTCGGCAAAGGGGATGAAGGGAATGGTCATGCAGCCTGTGCCCCGGTCAGCAAACCTTCGGCCACCAGGCGATCCGCCCAGCCTTGCGGGCCATCAAAGTGGTGCGTCTGCCAACCGCGGGCGCGGGCGGCTGCGATGTTATCGGCGCGGTCATCGGTAAAGATCAGATCCGGGCCAGACAGACCGCTGGCCTCCTCAAGCATCTGGTAAATATTGGGATCGGGTTTGATTGTCTTCATGTGGCCCGAGATGAAATCCCGATCAAACCGGTGCAGGAAATCATAATGCGTGGCGGCTTGGTCATAGGTTTGAATGCCAAAATTGGTGAGCGAAAAGACGGGAACCCCCTTGGCCTGAAGGGCCGACATGAGGCGCACCGAATGATCGATGGCAGGGCTGGCCATCTCGATCCAGCGGTCATGCCACATGCGGATTTCGGCGCGCCAGTCGGGATACTCCTCGGCCGTTGCATAAATCGTGTCGGTGAAATGATGGCCCAGATCGACCAGATCGTTCATGGCGTGCAGATCAACGGCGTCGAACATGGCGCGCCTGCGCTCTTCTCCGATCACGCTGTCGTAAAAACGCTCTGGTTGCCATTCGATCAGCACATTGCCGATATCGAAGACGACGGCTTTGATTGTCATGATTTGGCAGCCCTCAATTCGCGTTCCAACGCGTCCAGAAAACGCGATCTGTCGGCCTTGGTAAAGCCCTTGCCGCCGCCCTGGCGAAATGGATCGGCTGCGCGCAAGTCCGCCATCAGATCGCGGGTGGCCAGAACGTTGCCGATGTTGGCAGCCGTAAGTGCTTCGCCGTTGTGCTTGAGAACCCGTGCACCGGCCTCGACACATTTGGCGGCCAAAGGGATATCGCCGGTGATGACCACATCGCCCGCGCCCGCGCGATCTGCGATCCACATGTCGGCAACGTCCGGGCCGTCCGGCACGATGACAGTTTCGACCAGCGGGTTTTGCGAAGGGCGCAACCCGCCGTTGGAAACGACCTTCATCGGGACCTTGTGGCGGGTCGCAACCTTCTCGGCCTCGGCTTTGACAGGGCAGGCGTCCGCGTCGATATAAAGCGTGGTCACGTCCAGAGCGCCTCTGCGTGGAAGGCCACGTGATCTTCCATGAAGGTGGAGACAAAGAAATAACTGTGATCATAGCCGGGCTGCATCCGGAAGGTCATTTGCTGACGGCGCGCTGTTGCCGCTTGCGCCAGGGCCTCGGGTTTCAGCAGGTCCAGGAACTGATCCTTTGTCCCGGTGTCGATCAGCATCGGCCCGTCAAACCCGTTCTTTTTCATAAGCACTGTGGCGTCATGGCCCCCCCACAGATCTTCATTGTTCCCCAAATACTCACTGAACTGCTTGCGCCCCCAATCTCCGGTGGTTGGATTGCAGATCGGAGAAAAGGCCGAAACAGAACGGTACCGGCCCGGCAGACGCATCGCCATGGTAAGCGCGCCGTGCCCGCCCATGGAATGGCCCGTGATGGCCTGGCGGCCCATGTCGAGCGCGAAGCTGTTGCCAAGCAATTCCGGCAGCTCGTCCGCGATGTAATCCCACATCCGAAAGTTCTTGGCCCAGGGCGTTTCGGTGGCATTGACATAAAAGCCAGCCCCTGTGCCAAGATCATAGGCGTCATCATCGGGCACATCCTCACCACGGGGTGACGTGTCGGGAAAAACCAACGCGATACCGTGTTCGGCCGCCCAGGCCTGCGCTCCGGCCTTGGTCATCGCGTTTTCATGGGTGCAGGTCAGGCCCGACAGATACCACAACAGGGGCACCGGCCCGTCCCTTGCCTCTGCCGGCATGAACAAGCCAAAGGTCATGTCGCAGGCACAACTGGTCGAGCTGTGTGTGTAAACACCCTGGGTGCCACCAAAGCAGGCGTTTTCGGATTGGGTTTGCATCGCATTTTCCTCCTGTTGGTTCATCGCTAGCGGGCCTTCGCCCGTGCGGCAAGCCGCGGGAGCCTCCGGCGGGAGTTTATTTGGCAAGATGAAGAC
>CAYGQZ010000003.1:0-5418 GCA_964352055.1 uncultured Rhodobacterales bacterium | reverse complement strand
CCGTGCGGCAAGCCGCGGGAGCCTCCGGCGGGAGTTTATTTGGCAAGATGAAGACGGATCAACTGACCCAGGCGATGACGGCGGTGAGTGTGGCGATGCTGAAGGCCGTCGACAAGAGAATTGCGGCCGAAACCCTTTGTGGCGCCACGCCGTAGTGCTGCGCCAGCATGTAGATGTTGCCTGCAACGGGCATAGCCGCACAGGCGATGATCATCGCGCCACCAAAGGCTTCGACATCAAAAACGTATATTGCGGATATCGCCACGGCTGCGGGATGCAGGATCAGCTTGCAAAAGCTGAGCCAGCCCGCGATCTCGATGCGTTCTGCGGATTTGGAGGCAAGCGATGCGCCGATCGCAAAGAGCGCACCCGGGGTTGCTGCGCCACCCAGCAGGCTCAGGAATTCGTTCATCGGGGCCGGAATTGGCAGGTCCGCTGCGGACCATGCCAGGCCCAGTGTCATTGCGACAATCATCGGGTTGCTGATCAGGCCTGTTCCGACTGTCTTGAGGACCGCGAGCGACATTCGCCCGTCGCGTCCGATGGTGATCAGGATAACGATCAGGCTGGAAAAGACGATGAGATCCGTGGCCAGCACCAGCATGACCGGACCAATGGCCACAGGACCGAAGAGCGTGGCCAGCATGGGCAGGCCCAGAAAGCCCGCGTTGCCGATGACGGCGCATTGCGCTTCGACCGCGCTGGTCTGGATATCGAGCCCACGCAGGTAGCCCACGACTGACGCGATGACATAGACCAGGACTGTGCCCGACAGATAGGCCAGCACCAGTTTTCCGTCCCACACTTCGTCCAGTTCCAGATTGGCGGCAAAGCGGAAGATCATCGCCGAGAGCGCAAAGTAGAAGACGAACTTGGTGAGGTAAGCCGTCGCTTCCTGCGTGAAAAACCGGGTTCGACCGGCCCAGTAGCCAAGCCCAATCAGGGCAAAGAAGGGCAGTGTTTTCAGAAGGATCGCGAGCATGACTCAGCCATAGCGATGTGCCGTGTCCAAGTCTATCCGCTGCCGATCAAAACCCCTGCGGCAAAGACGAGCGCACCACCCACAACCACTTGCAGCGTGGCCCGCCAGAAGGGTGTGTTCATGTACTTGTTCTGAATCCACGCGATGGCCCACAGCTCTACAAAGACGACCGTAAAGGCGATGATCGTCGCGGTCCAGAAATCCGGGATCAGGTAGGGCAGGGCGTGGCCGAGACCGCCCACCGTTGTCATGATGCCCGATGCAAAACCGCGCTTGACCGGCGAACCCCGCCCCGAAAGCTCGCCGTCATCCGAGGCTGCTTCGGTGAAGCCCATGGAAATACCGGCCCCGACCGAGGCGGCAAGCCCGACCAGAAATGTTGTCCACGTGTCCTGAGTGGCAAAGGCCACGGCAAAGATCGGGGCGAGCGTAGACACGGACCCGTCCATAAGCCCGGCAAGGCCCGGCTGGACCCAGGTCAGGATGAACTGCCGCTTGCTCTTGTCATCCTCGCTTGCGCGCGGGCCATCTGTGAGGTGTTCGTTTTCCAGCGCATTGGCGGTTTTTTCGTGGCCCGCTTCGGCTGCGGCAAGGTCGCCCAACAGTTTTCGCGTTGCGGCGTCGGACGTCCGCGCGGCGGCGGAGAGGTAGAACCGCTCTGCGTCATTCTCCATGGCTTCGGCCTCGGCGCGGATGCGATCAAGGCTGAGGTTTTCGATCAGCCAGACAGGTCGCCTTGCATAATAGCCCGACACATGTTCGCGCCGGATGAGGGGGATCACGTCGCCGAAGCGGCTTCGGTGCAGATCGATCAACCGCTTGCGATGGTTGTCTTCTTCGGCAGCCATGCCGTCAAACACCGCAGCACTTGCCGGGTATTCTGCTCGCAGGGATTCGGCGTATCCGCGATAGATTTGCGCGTCGTCTTCTTCCGAGGAGATTGCGAGTGCGAGAATCTCCTGTTCCGTAAGGTCCTTGAAACGCTTCCTGTTAAACGTGAATCGCATGGCGCACGCTCCGCTTGTTTAGAACTCTTCTAAGCTAAGATGCTGCCCTTGTGGGAAGATGCAAGCCGCCTTCGCGAATTTTCTGTCGAAACTGAACGAAACAGTTTATATCATGGAAATTCTAGGCAGGAACACTCATGAATGACGCAACCCCCGTCGTCCGCAAGGGCCGCAAGTTTGATCAGGTTCTGGAAGGCGCGCGCAAGGTGTTCATGGCGGATGGGTTCGAGGGGGCGAGCGTGGATGACATTGCCAGGCAGGCCAATGTCAGCAAGGCGACGCTTTATAGCTATTTCCCGGACAAGCGGTTGTTGTTCATGGAGGTCGCCAATCAGGAATGTGCCCGCCAAAGTCAGGCGGCGATCGACAATATCGATATGAGTGCGGCCCCGCGGCAGGTTCTGTCGCAGGCGGGACGGCACTTTCTGCGCTTTATCACCTCGAAATTCGGTCAGCAGGTGTTCCGCATTTGCGTGGCGGAATCGGACAGGTTTCCCGAGATCGGGCGCGCCTTTTACCGCTCCGGGCCCGAGCGGATGCGCGCGGAGATGGCGGAGTATTTCGCAGGCTCCATCGCTCGGGGCGAGTTGCAGATCGACGATCTGGCCCTTGCCGCCGATCAGTTTGGCGAGTTGTGCAAGGCCGACCTCTGGCCGCGGTTGATGTTTGGGGTGATTTCTTCCGTTTCAGAGGATGATATTGCACGGGTTGTCGACGGCGCGGTCGAGACTTTTCTGGCGCGCTATGGGGCCTGACGGCGCTTTCCGAGTATTTTTGGAACAATGAAGATGGCTCGACTCGTGGGGGCGACTCGGCGTATTCAAGCTTGGAACAAAATGTGAACATTTGTATATGTCTGACCGCCGCATCCTGTCCCTGTGGTTCCCGCGACTGGGGGCTGAACGTCTGATCCGGCGTCAGCCCATGCTGGCGGATCAGCCGCTGGCGGTTGTGCAAGAGCGTCAGAACATGCAGTTGGTGGCGTCTGTGAACGGGGTGGCGCAAGGCCATGGCGTGCATGTGGGCCAGCCGGTGCGGGATGCGCATGCCATGTGCCAGGGGTTGCTGACGCAGCAGCGCAGTGCGGTGGGCGAACAGCGATTTCTTGAGACATTACAACGGTGGGCGGGCAAGTTCAGCCCCTGGGTGGCACCCGAGGATGGTGATGCGCTTGTCGTGGATCTGACCGGTTGTGCGCATCTGTTTGGCGGTGAGCAGGCGTTGATGCAGGTGGTCGAGGACGATTGCACTGACCTGGGGCTGACCGTGCTGATGGGGCTGGCCGATACGCGGGGCGCGGCCTGGGCTTTGGCCCGTTTTGCGGGGCGGGCGGCAGGCGCCACCCGGTCAGGCGATGCCATTGACCAGGAGGCGCGGGCGACCCGGTCGCGGGCGGGCAAGCGGCGGCACTGGACCAGGGGCGGGACGGCTCCGACCGTGCGCGCGCAGGCATCGGATGCGGTGCGCATCGCGCCCCCCGGCCAGACCTATACTGCCCTCAGCCCTCTGCCGATTGCGGCCTTGCGGTTGGAGCCTGATGTCGCGGCTCAGTTGGCGCGGCTGGGATTGCGCCGGGTGGGGGACTTGCTGGGCCAGCCGCGCGCGGGCCTGGCGCGGCGGTTCGGGCGGGGTCTGGTGTTGCGTCTGGATCAGGCCATGGGCAGCGCGCCGGAGCCTGTGTCGCCCGCCAGGGCGCCGGATCATTTTGCGGTGCGGATGACCTTGCCCGACCCGATTGGCCTGGCCGAAGATGTGATGGCGGGCATTGACCGTTTGCTGCCCCGTCTATGCAAGGCATTGGAAGATAAGGGAAAAGGTGCGCGCCGAATTGCCTTGCATGCCCATCGCAGTGATCATTCCATTGAAACGGTTGAGGTGGGGCTGGCCCGGCCCAGCTTTGATCCGCACCGCATCCGCCCCTTGCTGGAGATGAAGATCGACGACATCGATGCAGGCTTTGGCATCGATATGCTGCGTCTGGTCGCGGTGCAGGTTGAGCCGCTCTATGAAGAGAATGTTGTCGGGCACATGCAGGCCGGGGCGGCCGTGCGGGCCCGGCAGGCACAGGTCAATGCGCTGGACGATCTGGTGGGGCGGCTGGGTGCGCGCGTGGGGCTGGAGGCGATCCGGCGCCTGCATCCCGCCTCCAGCCATATCCCTGAAAAATCACATAAAATCATGGCTGCGACGTGGTCGGAGCCGCATGAGGGGCCATGGCCCGCGCCCCCCAATCCGCGCCCCTTGCTGATGTGGCATCCCGAGCCGGTGCATGCCCCGGCCACCCCGAGGCTGCCGGAAACCTTTCGCTGGCGGGGGCGGGATCTGACCCGGTTGCGGGCCTTGGGGCCGGAGCGGATTGCGCCGGAATGGTGGCTGGATGATCCCAACTGGCGCAGCGGTGTGCGCGACTATTGGGTGACGGACACAACGGACGGTCAGCGCCTCTGGTTGTTCTATGGTCACGGCGGGGCGATGTCGCCGGGGTGGTTCTGTCAGGGGAGTTTTGCGTGAAGCGTACGGTGCGGGTAAACGCAGCGTACGCCGAGGCGGAGCGGCCGACACTGCGCAGTTTACCCCCGAAACAGCGCAGTTTGCAGGGCCGTCCATGGCCTGATTTCAGACCAATTCGCGCAAAACGCGCAGTTTCGCCCTTGAACTGCGCAGTTTGCACCGCTGGACGGGGCCCTGTGCCGTTAACACTCTGGTCACACATGCCCGGCTGTTCATCTGTGTTACGATCCGGTTAAAAATGACCTCTGCGACGCGGGCGGTTCCCCGAAAAACCGGTCTGGCCGATGTCGCGCCACACCGGAGCGCCGGGGCCGCTGCCTGTGATCTTGCCGCGCGTCTGGTCCGGCGTGACGGGCTAAGTCCGTTTGTCCAGGATGCGCACCGCCTTGCCTTCGGACCGGGCAACGCCGCCCACCTCGGCCACATCGACGGTGACGGAAATCCCGACGCTTTGCTTGATCCGCGCGGCAAGGTCGCGGCCCGAACCTGCGCGGGCTTCGGCGCCGATATGCGGGTCCGCGGCTTCGCACAGGACGCGCATCCGGTCCATCCGGTCGGGGCGGGTGAGTTCGATCTGGAAATGCGGGGCGAGGCCGGGGGTGGCCATCAGGCATTCCTCGATCTGGGTCGGGAAGATGTTGACCCCGCGCAGGATGATCATGTCGTCGCTGCGCCCGGTGACCTTCTCCATCCGCCGCATGGAGCGCGCCGTGCCGGGCAGGAGCCGGGTCAGGTCACGGGTGCGGTAGCGGACGATCGGAAAGGCTTCCTTGGTGAGAGAGGTAAAGACCAGCTCGCCCAACTCGCCTTCTGCGACGGGTGTGCCGGTTTCGGGGTCGATGATTTCGGGATAGAAGTGATCTTCCCAGATGTGCAGGCCGTCCTTTGTCTCGACGCATTCCATGGAGACGCCGGGGC
>CAYGQZ010000002.1:28679-52349 GCA_964352055.1 uncultured Rhodobacterales bacterium | reverse complement strand
TCTGATAGTGTTCATACACTCACAGGTTAGGAGCGCGGTGACGTGCAAGTAAAGCAATATCGCTCGGTCGTATTTTTGCGGGCGGAACTCCCTCGCGTTTGGTCGCATCATGAACTGCTCGAAAACCGGTCATGACGCGCAGGGCTGCTGCAGTTTGACCGCAACGGGCCAAGCATTCTGGCAACCGCCAATACAACGCAAGAGCGAAAAAGCTTGATAAAACGGCCGCGTCAGGTGATGCTTTGGAAAAGTGGAAAGCCGCTTGAGTAACGTCGTAAAAGGAATCCTGTTATGCCCGATAGCCTCAGTGGTGTCATCATCAACGAAATCCACCAAAACCCGTCTGGCCCCGGACAGGATTACGATGGAGACGGTGCGGCAAACGGAAATGATATCTTCATCGAATTGCACAATACGACAGGCGCGCCAGTAGACTTGAACGGGTGGCAATTGCACGTCTACCCGCCCGGAACCCTTGGCTCGCTCAGCCATACATTCGGTGCCGGCGATCAAATTCCCGCCAATGGCTATTTCACAATTGTCGAGTCCAACGGCGCAGGCGTGACGCTCACCGGTGTCGGGTCTCCCGCAGATTTCAGCGATGAGCCGGGGATCGGCATTGGCGACGACAACACGCTGATCCTCTATGATCCCGGCGCAGGACAATTCGTCGCCTTGGGCGCGCCAAACGTCGGCGCCTTTCTGGCGACTGACATCGCGGATTTCGCCTCGGATTTCGGCGCCACGGTTGTGGGAAGTGGAGAAGTTGTTGTTGACGGAGCAGACGGACAATCCTGGCAGCGCGACGCCGATGGGTCAGACACGTTTGTGGCCGGCGATCCGAGCGCGGGCGCTGTGAACTGCTTTCTGACCGGAACGGCGATCACAACACCAAATGGCATGGTTGCGGTCGAGGATCTGAATATTGGTGACCCAATTCTCGGGGCAGACGGCAAGGCGATCCCGGTAAAATGGGTTGGTCGTCAGGTCGTGTCGACCCGGTTCGGACCGGCCGAACGTCTTTTGCCGGTCCGGGTGAAAGCGGGCGCTTTGGGTGATGGTGTGCCGCTGCGCGACCTGACCCTGACCTCCGACCATGGGCTTTTGATCGACGGGCTGCTCATCAACGCGGGTGCCCTGGTGAACGGCGGCAGCATTGATTGGGTGCCACTGAGCGAGTTGGGTAAAAACTACACCGTCTACCATATCGAGACTGAGGATCACGACATCATCCTGGCCGAGGGGGCACCTGCGGAAACCTTCATCGACTATGTCGGGCGCAATACCTTTGACAATCACGCCGAGTATATCGACCTCTACGGCGCAGAACCGATCATTGCCGAAATGCCCACCCCGCGAATTTCGGCAAGTCGTCTGGTCCCAGACGCGATCAAGGCGCGACTGCAGATCGAAGATGAGGTGATAAGCTGGGACGCGCCGCAGATAGCGTAACGAACCAGTGCACTGCCGCGCGACCTTTGCCTTGCGTCCAAACAATGATGACCCAAATTCGGCATGCGGCCTCCAGTCCGCCACTGGATGGTTTCGCCCAGGCACCCAGGGTCAAACCGTTGCCAGCTTTTTTGGGCGTGTATGGCCTTTGGTTCATTTAATAAAAGGCGTATGACCGCTCTGCACCAGATCACGCGCCAAGCCGTTGGGTTGTTTCGCCTTCAATTGCCGACCTCGGTGTTGTCGGCTGCATTGTATGATCCAGCCGGATTGCAGCAAACCAAAGCCGACCGCATCCTGGCGGCCTATGACCCTGATATGCTCGGCGAATTTCTGGCGCGTCCTGATTTCCAATTCCTCGACGAATTACATCGATGTTCCGCCTGCGTCCTACGCGGCTACGACGGCCTAGTGATCGTCGCCAATCGCCCTCAAAACTCCGGTACCACTCTCGCCGCCTTCACGGATCGCCGCAAACACCGCGGAGCCTTCACACCGGCAACGCCAACAGCAACAAGCGCCGCGTTTAGCAAATCTGGACGTGCCGCGGTTTGATGCCGCTCCTTTGACAGCGGGACAGGTCCAGAAATGACACCAATATTGATTTGCTATAATATGGATAGCATAACGGCTGAGGAAGGTGAACTTCAGTGAAAATACCGGGCCAGTTCTGAGTGACATTCAACAAAGGGTTTTATAATTGACTGATCTTGAAGCCAATACCGACGTGATTGATCACCTTATCGCGGCGGCACATATTCTATCAACCCAGCCTATTTATGGCAAAAGCGGTGAACAGGTTCGGTTGAGCTTGGGCCGATGCCTCATTAGTGCAGGAAATTTCGAGAGTGCGCGCAGCCTCGCAGATCAAGTTCTCGCAGGCAGTCCCATAAACCGGGCTGCGATGCTCTTGAAGGTTGATGCGGCCATCAACGCAGGAAACATCTCTGACGCACTGGAAGCGATTGACGCGGGTCGAGCGCAATTTTTGAGTGAAACAGAGTTTTTGCGTATGAAACTTGCGGCTATGAGACGGTGCGGCCAGATGACCGAAACCATTCCCGTTTTGGAAAGTTTGCACCGCAACGATCCACAGGATGCCGACGTGCTGGTTGAACTTGGCCGCAGACACTTCCAAAATCGTAGTTATCTGGATGCGCATATTGCGTTTGGTCGAGCACTTTCCATCGATAAAAACAGTGTTGGAGCATGGACGGGCAAGATCGACCTGGCGAACACGCAAGATGATCCGGTGACCGCCTCCGAGATTGCTGAGCAGGCTCTTTCTGCTTTGCCAGAAAATCCTGTGATCGTTGAAAGAACTGCGCGTGCCCGACTAGCTCTTGGCCAACTGGAAGAGGCACGAAAGTTGCTCGAAACTACGCTTGAAAAAACGAAGACTCCCAAGCCTGGCATAATCCTTGCGCTTGCTTTGGCCCTAAGTCGGCTCGGTGAGTTCGCTGCTTCCGAAAAGCTGTACCAAAATGTTTTGGCGGACGATCCCAGCCATGTTGGTGCTTGGTCCAATCGCATTCAGGCATTCATTTCTCAAGGTGATGTTGACCGGGCTCTCACGCTTTGCGCTGAAGCCTTGGAAAACTGCCCAGAAGCGCCGAACCTCGAACGCCAACGCGCCCAGATTCTTCACCTTGCCGGGAAAGACGGCAAAGCCTTGGCGTCGCTTGAGTCCCTTCTCAGTCGTCAGCCAGACGATGTGCCAACTGCCCTCGCTCTAGCGGGAGTTTTTCGCCTGGTAGAGCGTTTGGATGAGGCGGACAGTCTATACCAGAAGATTCTAGCGACCCAACCAAGCAACTGGCCAGCCCTGTCGGGCCGTGTTGCAATCGCCGAACGGCGAGGAGACCTGGAGATGGCGATGGAACTGCTGGAAAAAGGATCATCTGCAGTTGGAACACGTGCCTCCTCGCCCGCCTGAGCCACCAGTGACTCCAACGGTTTCGGGCCCGATACCCGCGCGGATTCTTCGTACGGCTGAAATTGCACATCTGGCGGGAGATGGAGCCAGACTACACGCTGCTTTAGAAGCGTTGAGCAGGACTCTGCAACGCCTCACGGACGCTCAAATGGTCACATTGCTTCGTCTTGCGGATCGGGCGGGAAGACCTGACATTGTTGCAGATACGGTTCGACAAGCTTTTATGCGCCGTGTCACGTCTCTCCCACTGGCGCTTGAGATCCTACAGTTGCCGCTCAAAGCTGGTGATGCCGAACTCGCGGACGCAGTTCATGAGATCTTGGTAAGCCGAATGCCTCCGCAAATAGCAATCGATTATCGAATAGAGGCAGCACGGGTTCAAATTGGTCCAGATGCGGCTTTAGAGCTCAACCGCAAAGTGTCTGGGCCGCGTCGCACGGCGAATGATGCAGCGTCGCTTGGCCATCTACTTATTGCGACCGGCAAGTATGGCCTTGCTATAAGATATCTGAGACGGTGTCATCTGCGCTGGCCGAGCGCCACAAAAATCAGGTCAGTTTTGATGCAAGCCTACCTGAAAAGCGGCTACCCCGACGAGGCAGGTGCTTGGCTCACGTCGCTCGTGCGACAAAATGGGGTGCGGCACACCGAGAATTTGCGCCTGTTATTCGCACTGGCCACCAACCAATTGACCGAGGCTCATACCATCTTGACGACGCAAATTGCGGAGAACCGGCGCAAGTCGGGTGATATGACCTTGCTGAGAGTTCTTATGTCCTTGGAGCGCCTCGAGGACGCAGAAGATGAATTAAATGCAATTAAATCCGGGCTAGGACAGCATTCCAAAATCGCCGGGCAATTTGGTATTTCGCACACCGGTGCCCAACTCAATGAATTCCGCCTTTACAAACGCTATCATTCAAGAAGCGAGAACATTCCGCCGACCCTGTCTGAGACAACCTCTCATTTCTTCGCTGCAAAGGAGGTATTGGACGCCTGGCGCAAGGCACATCCTTGGAAACCGGGTTCCGTTCAACGGTCTTCGCTTCCAAAGCGCATTTTTCAATATTGGAACACCGAAGAAATACCGCCTCCAGTCCTCGACCTCATGGATAGTTGGAGTTCGGTGCCGGGGTGGGATTACACGCGTTTGAATCGGCGGACGGCGATTACTTGGCTTCGACAGACTTTCGGGAACGACCATGCCCGGGCTTTCAAACTTGCCAATCACGTTGCCGAAGAAGCTGATTTTTTGCGGCTTTGTTTACTGTTTTCCGAAGGCGGAATCTATGCCGATGCGGACGATAGACTCTTGGGATCACCGGAGCACCTGTTGGACCTTGGTCCCGGAATGATCATGTTTATGGAGTCAGTTTTGGGCGGTATTCAAAACAATTTATTCTGCGCACCAAAAGAACATCCGATACTTGCCACAGCGGTCGAGATGGCACTGTCAGCGTTGCTACGGCGCGACAATGATAGCACTTGGTCCAAAACGGGTCCCGGTCTTCTCTCGCGCGCGGCAGCGGCGTATGTTGTGTCAAACCCTGAAAGTGCCGCAGCCAACATGACCTTGGTTCCCGTAATTTACGTTGGACGTCATGTCCAGCAGCACGTCGCCCTACCCTACAAGAAGACTCCAAAATACTGGGCTTCAAACAGCACACCCATTAGCCCCATTGTGCAGTCGGCCCTGAAAGATTGCACCCGCTCAGCAAAGGTCGAGTGACCGGACCCTTGCAGGCACAGTCCTGCCGGATGCGGTCGGATCAATCAGCCCGTCCGCCGATCCGGTCGCCACGCACGAGGAACCGTCCATCGATACGCAGCCCCAGAGGGTCGCCGGAAATCGGGGAGGTTTCGGCGGGACGCTGGGCATGGATGTGCAGATGTGGCTCGGTAGAGGCACCGGAATTGCCGACCCGGCCCAGCGGATCGCCATCCGCGACCAGGTCACCTGGGCGCACCATCACACTTCCTTGGCGCAAGTGTGCCAGCACGATCTCGGCCTCGCCGCAGCGCAGGATGACGTGATTGCCCAGACGGTCGACACTGTCCTGCTCCGGCACGTCGAAGTCCGGCATCCCGTTCTCGGCGGCAATGACGCTGCCCGAACAGGAAGCGACAAGCAGTGCGCTGAAGATCGCATAGGTCGAAGGGTCGGCGGGCCGCCAGCCGCTCGCACGAAACCCCCACGGCCCCAGTCCGACGAAATCGACGGCATAGGACTGGCCGCGCCACGGGCGGAACCGCTCGATGCTGTCGTCGAGCGTGCGCATATGGGCGTTGACGATCGGATGGGACCCGCCGCTGGCGACAAGGAAATGCCCGGATCCGAACGGGTTGGAAAGATCGACCACGGGCACAGGCGGCGCGGTTCGGCCTGACAGGGCCTGACCGCCGAACCAGCAGCCGAAGCCCAAGAGGATCAGCGATACGGCCACACCCGCCCAGTGCCAGCCACCGGTCTGCCACAGCGTCAGACCGCCGAGGCCCGGCCTGACGAGACCGGCAAGATGAGCCGCCGCGAGCCAAACCGCGCCATAGACCCAAGGCAGCCACCAGACCGGCAGTGCCCATTGCGCCACGCGGGCGAGCGCGAAGAGAAACGCGCCCGTCCCCGCGGCCTGCAGCGCCAGCCCCGCGAGGCTCGAAGCGGGCCTGAGGGCGAGCCAGGCAAGCAGGACGATCGGCAGCGCGATCTGGAGGACGAGCGTTGTCGCAATCATCGGTCGGGCTGCGGAAACCTGACATCGGTGATGTCGGCAATGAAGAACGGGAAATAGTCGTCGGTCTCGAACATGTTCCCCGCCTCAACATGGGTCGGCAGGGTGAAGCCGCCGAAGGTCCGGAACTCAGAAAGGTAGCCCCCGAAAGGCTGAAGGCGCTGCACCTTGTCAGGGTTGGCATTGCTCCAGCGCTGGAAGGCGACCTGAAGCGGACGCCCCTCGGAATCCACCGTCAGATCGACCGATTGCACCAGATCGCCACGCCGCATCGTGAACCGCGCTGCGTTGTTCGAAACCGGCTCCCACGTAACGTTCGGGCCGGGCAGGACGGCGGCAGGCGTCCAGAACGCCGCCTCGGCCACGTAGCGCCCGAAGGCCGAGCGCGCGTGATCGGGGTCGCCGCCAAAGCGCGCGACCGGTGCCAGACCGTAAAGCCAGAACCGTGTCCATGTCCCGCTGTCCGAACCGCTCATGCGCATTGCCCCTGCACCGCCCGTCATCGCCCAGACGAACCCCTCGGGTGCGGCCAGCACCTGCGTCGCACGCATCGGCATGTAGCCGGGCTCAGCCTTGTCGCCCATCCCGAAATGTCCCTCCATCTCGATCACCGCCACGGCAAGAAGCGGTGTGCCCTCCGCGATGGCGAAGGTGAAGAAGCGCCGCGCCGGTTCCGGCAAATCCGCCACCATGCCGACCGAGAACAGCGCAGGATCAGAAGGTTGGGTCGCGATCAGACGATCCATCTCTGCCCGGTCTGCCCATCGGTCCGCCTGCCGCCATGCAAAGAGCCCCGCAAGAGCGACGCCGACGATCACAAGGACCCATATGAAGATCATCCGCATAACCCACCCTGCCCGATGGCATCCCATGGCATATGCCCGAGCAGCCCCTTACGCCCTGCCCGGACATGACGTCGCGAGCTTGTCATTCAGTGATACCATAATGGCTTGGGATCCCTTTTCCTTGATACGGATCAGAGCGAAGCCGGGCAGCAAACAGGAAATGGTGCTTTCATGAGCGGTTCAAACCACGAAAATCGCACCCGGGCCTTTCTGGCCCTCGCCTTCGCGAGATCCCGGGCCCTCTGGTGCCTGTCCGCCGTCTTGCCGACAGCGTCGGGCGCGCTCCGGATCGCGGGCACGTTCGGTCCCGCGATTGCCTGCTCCATGGCCCCTTGCCCGCACCTACCGACGGATAAAGGCAGCAAGATATGCGGACATGACACCCCGGGTGCGTTTTGCGGGCCGGTCAAACATGATCGTCTTGCTGAGGCTATGCCCGCCGTTCATCTGCCCAGCCGACAGTACCGCAGTCGCGGTACTGGGACGGCGTGATACCGGTGAACTTGCGGAAGGCGCGGGAGAAGTGCTGGGGGCTTTCATAGCCGGCCATCATCGCCACGTCGATGACCTTCAGGCCGGGGTCGCCCAGACGGACGCGCGCAAGCTCGAACCGCGCCTCCTGCAGGATCTTCGAATATGATGTGCCGGACATCTTGAGCCGTCGCTGCAAGGTCCGCGTGCTGACGCCCGCCATCTCTGCGACAAAGGCAACATCGGTGCGGCCATCGGCCAGATAGGGTTGAACCATGCCCCGCAGCAGGCTGATGAAGTCCCAGATTGCCGTTGCAGTGTCGGGCGAGACAGAGGGATCGGTGGTCGACGCCGTCGCGTCCTGCGTCGACAGGGCAAGAACTCCACGCCCCAGAAGGACCGACGCCTGCGTCTGACCCACGAGAATGCGCGTGTCGGGAAATGCAGCCTGGACAGCGTGCGGAGCACGATAGACCGAGGCAAAGCACAACTCCTCCGGCCCCCAGGAGGGGCCTGCGACACTGCGGACAACCGAGATGACGGCCTGCAGGTTCAGCCACTCGGCAAAGCACACGAAGGGGTGACGACCCAGCCCCGTCATGTTGCAAATGACCCGCACGTTCCCCGCCTCGTTCCGGAGGCTCATTTCAAGGGCGCTGTCCTCCTGGCCGGAGAGCGCGACCAGGGATTGAAGGCGCCTGAGGCCAGTCTGCGCGGTGAAGAGGCTTGCCTGCTGGACAGGATGCAGCGACATCAGCGAAGTTCTCTGCGCGCCAAGCAGTCCCAGTTCCATGGGTTCGACGTCGCGCCCTGCCCGCGCAACCCACTCCAGGGCCGCCGGAAGGCTGACGTAGAGGTCGGGTGTCTCTTCGATATGGCGCGGCAGCAGGGATTGCAAAAGTGCACGGTCCACGGGGGCACCGATCTCGCGCAAGACCGAGATGTAATCGTTCAGATGGGTCGCCCGGACGAGTGCGAATCTGGCGTTCAAGAAAACCCCTCCCCTGCGAACCCGCACACATTTTGGCGCGCAATGGTCTGAGAGGGACTCCCGAACCTGTCAACATACCCGTGCAATGTCACCAACGAAGGTAACACACGTGGCTGGTCGAAAAAAGGGTCGTGATCCGGGACTTGACAGGGTCAGGTCGGTGATCGCCGGGCTGACCGTGGCGGGGACTGTCTCGCTCGAGTCTGTAGCCAGCATTCTGCAGACCAGTCCGCGCACCTTGCAACGCAGATTGCGCCAGCGTGGCATAGGCTTCTGGTCACTGGTGGAGCAATGCCGTTTCGAGATTTCGAGCGCGTTGCTGCGCAAGACCGATCTGAAGATCGAGGAGATCGCCGCGACCATCGGTTACGGAACACCGAGCGCTTTCAGCCGGGCCTTCTCGAAGTGGGCGGGCCATTCGCCCAGCGAACATCGTAGGGCCTGTGTCACCGAAAACCTAGGCATGTCGAATTGGCGCGAAATGGGCAGAACAGTCAGGTTTAGCCCGCTAGGATGCGCAAGCTGTTCTGACTTGTCCGAGGAGACCTGACGCATGACCCGCCTGACTTTCGCAAGCATCCTTGCCATTGCCGTCGCCATGGGCCCTGCCGTCGCAGAGGTCTCACCGGCCGAGCTTGCGGCGCTCTCGATCCCGGACAAGGTGGACACGCCGATCGGCACCCTCGAGTTCTTTGACGGCGTGCCGACAGATGAGACTGTTGCCGCGCTCTACGAGAACCTGGACCGGATGCGCGGAACTGACGTATTCTTGGACAATATCGGCGCGGTGTCGATGTACAGCGTGCGCAAGGGGTTGGCCGATGCCGGGGCCGAAGGCGCGAACCGGATCGCCCTGTTCGAGCAGTTGCTGGATTCGGAAACGCTTGTCGTCACCGCCAACACCTCGACGCTCTATGCCTATACCTATACCGACCTCGCCAAGGACGGCCCGACCGTCATCGACATCCCCCCCGGCATGCTGGGTTTTCTCAACGATGCCTGGCAGCGCTATGTCGGCGACATGGGTGTCACGGGGCCCGACAAGGGACAGGGCGGTAAGTATCTCGTGGTGCCGCCGGGATACACCGGAGACATTCCCGACGGCTATTTTCTTCTGAAGCCGTCGACGAACCGGAACTTCCTGTTCCTGCGCGGGTCGATCGCAAAGGGGCTCGAACCCGCTGTCGAGAACATCACGTCCAAGCTGAGGGTCTATCCGCTCAAGGATGCCGCGAACCCGGCGGCGACGGAATTCGTCAACATGTCGAACAAGGCGTTCAACACCGTATTCCCCAGCGACTTCAGCTATTTCGAGATCCTCGACCACGTCATCCAGGAAGAGCCGATCGAGGCGATCAGTCCCGAGGTGCGGGGTGAAATCGCGGCGATCGGCATCGTGAAAGGGCAAGCCTTCGCGCCGGATGACCGGATGAAGACGCTGCTGACCGAAGCCGCCGCGCTCGGCTCCGCCACGGCCCGCGCCATCACCTATCAACCCCGCATCGCCGGGGTGAGCATCTACCCCGATGATCCCGACAGCATCTGGTCAACCGCCTTCGCCAACAAGAACACCAGCTTCGAGGCCGGCGGCACCATGGGGCTGGATGCGCGGGTCCTCTATTACTACAACGCTGGAGGCGTGACGCCAGCGATGGCGGCGACCGCGCCCGGACAGGGGTCGGATTATGCACTGGCGGTCCTTGATGCCGACAAGCAGGCCTTTGACGGATCAAAGACCTACAAGCTTACCCTGCCCAAGGACGTGCCGGTCAAGGATTTCTGGGCCATCACCCTCTATGACACCCAGACCCGGTCGCAGCTTCAGACCAGCCAGAGCTTCCCGACCATCGGCAGCCAGACCAAAGGGGTCGTTCAGAACGACGACGGGTCGTGGGACGTCTACTTCGCGCCCGAGGCGCCGGAGGGCAAAGAAGGAAACTGGCTGCAGACCGTGCCCGGCAAGAGCTGGTTCACAATTCTGCGGATGTATGGACCGCTGGAGCCTTGGATAAACAAGACATGGCGCCCGGGCGGGATCGAGGTGCTGGAGTAAGCGGACGGCAGATCAGGGTCTGTCAACTGCATCGAAGAATGATATGCCGCAGAAAGGCACAAGCAGAATGAAACATCTCTTTACTCTGTCATTGGCGGTCGCGATGGCGGCTGCGTCGGTGCCGGTCACGGCGGCCGCTGAACCCATCATCGTCAATGTCGATAACTTCGATCGGGCACAGACCGATATGGAGTTCGCCGGCATCCTCAAGATGGCAGGTGACATCAACGCGCTGCACCACAACCGGACACCAACACCGATCGACAAGCAGAACGTCATCCGGATGAACCGCGACACGCTCTACAGCCTTGGTGTTGTCGATATCTCCAAAGGCGCGACCGTCACCCTGCCCGACGCCGGCAAGCGCTACATGTCGCTGATGGTCATCAACAACGATGGCTATGTGAACGAGGTCTTTTACGGCAGCGGCGCTCATGCGCTGACCGTCGACAAGTTCGATACCCCAGTTGTCGGGCTTGTCATCCGCACCCTTGCGAACCCAGAGGATCAGGCCGACCTCGCCGCGGCACATGCGCTGCAGGACAAGATCGAGATCTCTGCCGGGTCGGATACGGCCTTCGCGATGCCTGACTATGATCAGACGAGCTACAAGGCAACCCTCGATCCTGTGCTTGATCTGGCGAAGGGCCTGGGCCGCTTCGTCGACACATTCGGCGCGAAGGACGAAGTCAATCCGGTCCATTTCCTGATCGGCACGGCATCGGCCTGGGGCGGATTGCCCGACAAGGATGCGGTCTATGTGAACGTGGAGCCGAACCTGCCGGTCGGCGAATACGAGCTCACCGTCAAGGATGTGCCGGTCAAGGGCTTCTGGTCGATCAGCCTCTACAACGCCGATGGCTACTTTCAGGAAAACGACCTAAAGGCCTATAGTCTGAACAACCTGACCTCGAAACCGAATAGCGACGGCTCCTACACCATCCGCTTCGGCGGCTGCGGCAATGGACTTGAAAACTGCCTGCCGATCATGGAAGGCTGGAACTACGCCGTGCGCATGTATGAACCCGAGCAATCGATCCAGGACGGAAGCTGGACGTTCCCGGGGCCCCCCGTTGTGCGCAGCAAATGACACCGAAACCCCAGATGGAAGCCGACAAGAGGAAACGCACCATGTTCCGAACTACGATGACAAGCAGCCTGGTTCTCGCACTATCGCTTGCGGCGTCGGCTCAGGCCGAAGTGCCTCAAGAAACGATTGACTCCCTCGGCGCGCCCGATCGCATCGAGACCTCCATTGGCACGCTGGACTTCAAGGATGGCGCACCAAGCATCGAGACCGCGCAGAAGGTCTTCGATGCGCTGGACTTCACCAACGCGCTCAACGTCTACAACAACAGCTTTCGCGGTGCGTCTGCCCTCGGGTTCCACAAGGGCTTCCAGAGCATCGGTGCCGGTTACAATGACGTTGTGATAACATCGGAGTTGCTGGACTCGGCGGGTATTTTCCTGACCGGCAACGCCGACACGGTCTACTATCTTTCCGTCATCGACCTGTCGAAGGGACCGATGGTGATCGAACAGCCATCGAATGGCGTCGGCACCATCAACGACATGTGGTTCTCGTGGATCATCGACGTCGGCGGTCCGGGACCGGACCGCGGCCGGGGCGGAAAGTACCTGATCGTCGGACCCGAATATGACGGCCCGCTGCCCGAGGGCGGCTATTTCGTCGCGCACTCCAAGACGAACCGCATCCTCTACGCGTCACGTGCCTATCTTGTGGACAATGACCCCAAGCCGGCGGTTGAGAACGTCAAGGCGAACATGAAGATCTATCCCTACACGCCGGGCGGCTACGGAACGAGCATCGCCCAGGCGTTGACTGGCGCAGTTCGCCTCGGGGAAGACCCTGCAATCCCCGACACGACGTTCGTCGAAGCGAGCAACGTGTCCTTCAACACGGTCCCACCCAGCGATTTCGGCTTTTACGAGTGGATCAACGAGAACGTACAGGCCGAGCCCGCGACCAGCTATGACGTGGAGCTTGCCGGGCAACTCGCCGCCATCGGCATCGTCAAGGGGCAGGACTTCGCGCCGGACGACCGGATGAAAGCGATTTTGACCGATGCCGCCGCCGTTGGCCAGGCGGCTGGCAGGGTGCTCAACTGGCGACCTTACTCGAAACATCCCGACTGGGCCTACTACGACGGCTCGATGTGGGGCAGCATGCTTTGGGAAGGCGGCGCCTTTTTCGAGACCCCTCCGCCCGCCTTCGAGGCCGGAGAGTTCAAGCCGCTGCCGCCGACCGGTGCCCGCACGCTCGACAGCCGCACGGCCTTCTACTACGGCTACACGCTCGACAGCCCCGGCATGATCATGAACATCCCCGGCGTGGGTTCGCAGTACCTCATGGGGTTCGTTGACGCTTCGGGCGATGCCTTCGACGGCGCGAAGACTTACAAGGTCAGCCTGCCCAAGGACATCCCCGCCAAGGCGTTCTGGTCCCTGACGCTCTACGACAACCAGACACGGTCCATGTTGCAGACACCGCAGAAGTATCCGCGCGCCGGATCGCAGAGCTATCCGTCGCCGGCTGCCACAGCGGCAGCGGATGGCTCCACCACCGTCTGGTTCAGCCCCGAGCAGCCAGACGGAGTGGATCGCGGCAACTGGATTCAGACCGACCCGGACAAGGGCTGGTTCACGATCCTTCGGCTTTACAGCCCGCTGCCGACATTCTTCGACAAGTCGTGGCGACCCAGCGAGATCGAGCCTGTGAACTAGGTCGCGGAGGGCCGACACAGTCTTGAAGGCAGGCGCTTTCGGGGAACGCCGATGCGCCTGTCAAACCCGGACCTCCAAGTTCCCGGAGCCCGTTCTTTTCTAGCGCAACAATCTCATATCGCAAGCGACGCGAGGACAAGCTGTCATTTCTCACAACCATCATCGGGGAGGCGGACATGCTGAAACGCGCCGTCACCACGCTCACCTGGCTTTGATTGCCGGCAATCGCACTTGCGCAGACCTCTGATGCAAGCGGCGGGGCGTCGGAAGGCGCCGACCTTGCCAAGCAACTCTCGAACCCGATCGCAAGCCTCGTCAGCGTTCCGTTCCAATACAACCGCATCGACAGCTATGGTGACGGGTCTGGTCAGCAAAGCGTGCTCAGCATCCAGCCGGTAATCCCGTTCTCGATCAGCCCGAACTGGAACGTGATTTCGCGCACGATCATCCCGCTGATCGATCAGGAATATCTCGCACCCGGTTCGGGGCGCAAAGCGGCGTCAGCAACATCTTGCAAAGCTACTTCTTCTCGCCCAAGGAGCCGACCAGCGACGGTCTGATCTGGGACGTCGGGCCGGTCATTCAGATTCCGACGGCCAGCGACGCCATTGCCATCGACCAGTGGGGCGCGGGGATCACCGGCGTCGCCTTGAAACAGTCCGGCCCCTGGACGGTCGGCGCGCTTGCCAATCACATCTGGTCGATCAGCGGCAGCGACGAATTCGGGTAAAGTCACGTCCCCGCTCACCTGATCTGCGGTGCACGCGTG
Source organism: uncultured Rhodobacterales bacterium (assembly GCA_964352055.1). Lineage (GTDB taxonomy): Bacteria > Pseudomonadota > Alphaproteobacteria > Rhodobacterales > Rhodobacteraceae > Tateyamaria. The sequence continues at coordinate 38,361 of CAYGQZ010000002.1, read as the reverse complement.
CTTTCTGCGTCGCTGTCCTCGGTCCACGAAATGCGCAGATCAACCCGGCAGGCACCGTCCGAGCGGTCGGCCTTGATGCGCAGGGTCATCAATCCCTCCACCGGAAGTATCAGATCTTTGTCGCCATCACTGAGCGTGATTTCTCCCGCTCCGATCCCCTTTGTCAACGCGGCAAGCAGCGCCTTTATCGTCTTGCGATCCTGCAGGGATTCGTGTCGGAACTTGCCGTCGGGCTGGCTCATACCATGGCCTCGGTCCAAGACGGCTGCTCGGGGTGGAAATGCTTGGCGGCGGGGTAGTCGGAACTCAGGCCGACGATATCGCCGGACGGATAGATCAACGTCGCCCCGGCCCCGATCCCCGGCAGCCCTTCCAACAGGCGAGAAGCGCGGTCGAGGGTAACGTCCCCTTCCAGATGCAAGAGGCCGCGCTTGGCCAGCAGGCGCTGCCCCCGATGATTGTTCACATGCCCCTGCACAACCATCTTGACCCCCTGGCCGTGAAGTGTGCGCACTCCTGTCGTTGAGAGATGCTTGTCCGTGTCACGATACTTGGTGCGAACCAGATTGGCCACCGGGCCGAAATAGAACGCAAAGGGATCTTGACGCGCCTCGGCCCGGAAACGGGCATTGACGGCGTCCGCGCCACCCTTTGCCAGCAGTGCGCACATGGCATCATCGAGCCCGGCATGCACAAAAAGAAGTGACCCGGAGTGATGGACCATGTTCATGCGCGCGTAGAACCACGCGTAGGGGCCATCGGGGGACAGGAACAGCGACCGGCACATCAAAGCGGCAGCATACACCATCCGCATCGTCATACCTGCCCTTGCGACCTCGGCGTCGAACTGGTTCTGCTTGGTGCGCAGGCGGGCCAACTCCTTGTCGATGGCCTTTTGCGACAGATGCGCGGCAGCACGGCCCGGAAACCGGGCCTCCCAGTCTGAGCAGGGGAAGATCCGTGCCCGACAAACCGCCTCGCTTGGCAGGTCTTGCATCAAATCGACTGCCGGGAACCTGTCCCAGACCTCGCGCAGAAGCGGAACGGTCTTGCGCCCCATCCGTACAAACAGATGTTCTGTCAGCGGGCAGCGCGGCCCGGTCAGCGCCTGCACCGCCAGCATGAAGCGCAGGTCATGATTGCCGGCAAGCAGATGCACCTCTGCGCCGCTGGCAAACAGCGCGGCCAGCGCGTCGAGCATGTCGAGGTTGCTTGGCCCCTTGTCGAGGCAATCGCCACCGACCACGATGCGCGCATGCTGACCAAAGTCGGTGAGGACAAAGTCACGTGTTCCGCTGCCCTGTCGCCGGATCGTGCCCGCCGCCGCAAGCGATCTGAGGAAGCTCTCGGCATCGGCATGGGGGTCGGAAACAAAGACAACCGGCTGTTCTGGCCAATGCCAGCGGCCATGGGCCGCCGCATCTCGCAGGCTGTGATACATGTCTCGAAGGCAGGCCCGTGTTCCGCCGCCGGAATGCGGTTCGGACACGGGCCATGCGGCGCATTCCCGGGGCAGTCCCTCGAAATCGCAAAAGGCATCGAAAACGGGTGGGAGCAGGGACGCATGACCCTGCCTCATCGCGTTTTGGTTTGGCAAGGCAGATGATCCTCAGTCCAGAACATTTTCCCGCGAAGCGCGTCGTTTCCACGCCCCGCCGAAGTGTCCCCATCTATCACCGCCTTTGTAACACAAAAGTAACGGACGCGCGTGAAACATGCTGAATCTTGAGATTTCATCGAGGCTGAGTATGCCCAGGTCGTGCGCGGCATGGCGGAAGGCCGCGCCGTGACCGAAGGCAAGTGTCAGGGTTGAGGGCTGGGAGGCGTCCTCCTGCCCCACCGTCCCGCGCAGCCATCCCGCCACCCGTGCGCCTGCGTCCTGCATCGACTCGGCACCCTGCAAGGGCAACCGGTAGGTTCTGTCGGCCTTCCAACCCGGCGGGGGCGTGTCAAACCGCGGATCGTCATGCAATGCCTTCTCGATCTCTGCCAGCGTCAGGTTCGCGGCGCTGCCCAGGGCGCGTTCGGATAATTCCGGGTTCTGTTCGATCCGGGTGGCATGCCCCTTGGACGACAGCACCTCGGCGGCGTCCAGCGCAGTTTGCCAGGCGCGCAGCTGGAGCGAGCAATACGTCACCGGATCGAGCCGCCAGCCGTTCTGGTCCAGAAGCTGCGCGATTTCTTCGCCGCAGGCCCGCGCCTGTGCATGTCCCGTCTCGGTCAGTGGGAAGGGTTGCAGCGCGCTCGGCGTGTCGGGGCGCTGGTGGTAGTCGCCGTGGCGAATGAGGGCAACGTAGTGCGGAATCACGTTTCGGCCTCAAACAGGTGGCGGCCTGTCTCGAAGAGCGCGTCGAAATCGACCCGACCGGTCACTTCGCTGACCCGAACATCGCGCAACGCCGCAATATACCCCTCGGGCTGCAACGGCGTGTGGTCGGTCTGAAACCGGCCCGAGGCATCCGCATAGAACGGCCCTGCGCTTTTCATGATCGCGCCCAGCAGATCGGGGCGATCTGAAAGGATCACATCGGATATGGCCGTCGGCTGTGCGCTGTCCCGCTGCCAGTTCAAGACCCAGAAATCGGTGAGCGGGGCGGATATCTGCCACCGGTCGGGGCCGTAGATCTCGGGCACGATCAGGTCGTATTTCTCTTCCAGATACCAAAGATCGTCGGGCGCCATGGCCGCAAGTTCGGCCAACCGCCCTTGCGTCAGCAGCGGGTGCAGTCGCGGGTTGTGCAGGATGGTGCCGGGATTGATCCGGGGATGTTTGGGAATACCAAGCGCCGCGGTCACCGGCCCCTTCCGGCGCACCAAGAGCCGGTCATTGGTGACAAAGGCCGTGCCGGGCAGGTCCATCATCCGAAGCACCGAGGTTGACTTGCCGCCCCCCGAGAGGCCCGCGATGGCAAGCGTGCGCGCGCCATTGGTCACCGCCGCCGCGTGGCAGATCTGCCAGCCGTCGCGCAGGCACGAATTCAGCACTTGCGTGTTGACGAAATTGATCACCTGATTGGCATTTGCCCCGACCCGGCCAAAGGCCACCAATGCCGCATGGGATTGCAGAAAAGTGACGCCAGTGCGCCATTTGAAGACCAGACGCCCGTCGCGCAGCGCATGGATGGCGTCCTTGCGTCCGGTTTTGCCGGGCTCGCGCGCCCAGTCCACCCAGCCCGGTGCCGGGTCCAGCGACTGCCCCTCAAGAATGTCGATCTCGATCGCGCCCGGGGCATCCTCTGCCAGCACATCGGCAAAATAGGCGGCCAGTTCCGCGCGCAAGCGGCCCGCGCAGCGCAGGCGCACCCGGACGGGACCCACCGAAAGCACCAAGGGCTGAACCCCGGACAGGCCCGAGCGGTCAAGCCGCGCCAGCACATCTGCCACACATGTCAGGCTCATCCTGTGACCTCCGCGATCACATGGTCGGTCACGAGGGCGGCTGCATCCAGCCCGCACCCTTCCTTCACTCCGCGGTAGCCGCCGAAAGCCGACACTTCGAAGACAATCGGGCCGTCTTGGGTCAACGCCACATCGACGGTGGTGAAGGACAGACCGAATGGCGCCTGCGCCCGCCGCGCCAGATCGATCAGTTCGGCATCCGGCACATAGTCTGCGTATTTGCCGCCGCTGTGGATGGTCGTGTTCCACGTATCCGACGCCGATACGCGGGCGTAGGTGCACAGATAGTCGCCGTTCAGAAACACCATGCCCAGGTCCTGCCCGGACAGATTGCGTTTTTCCTGTATGTACATGACCGGGTTTTCGGCGGCGAACTCGGCAATCTGCGCGGCCGCCGACGGGCCAGTGTCGATCACGCACATACCGCGCGCCTTGGTGGAATAGAGTGGTTTGAACACGGCGCTGCCATAGGTTGCAACCGCCGCTCGGGCGCAGGCCAGATCTTCGGTGACGAGGGTGCGCGGCATCGGGATATCTGCGAGCCGCAGCGACACGGTGCAGGCCAGCCGGTCGATGAGCCGCAGAATCGCCTCGGGGCGCGAGAAGACCCGTACACCGCGCGCCTCGGCCACCCGCAGCATCTCCAACCGGTCGAGCACATGGGGGCTGTAGACCTCGCTGATCTTCTTGATGATAAGCGCGCCGTAGTCGCACAGGTTTTCGCCGGCATGCATCAGCGCGCCGGTGTCCAGATCCAGCGCCACAGCGCCCATGTCGATCACCCGTCGAAAGCCGGTGCGCGCCTCGACCGCGTCGGCCAGCGCTTCGGTGGACCATTTCCCGGGGATGCCGATCACACCGATTTTCAGTTCAGTCACGGAACAACTCCTTGATCGGCAGTTTAAGCCGGTTTTCCCTGCCCGGCGGACAGGCCAGGGCGGCTTCCAGAACAAAGCGCGCGCGCACCATCATGCGCCGGGCATGCGATTTGTCGAAAACGAAACGCGTCGAGCTGATAAAGCTGCGCGCAAGGCCAAGCGCAAGCCGATACTCGAAACTCTTGTCTTTTTGCGACCGGGCAAATCTCGATGCCAGCGCATACACGTTCGAGGTGACCTGCACCACGCGCCGCCGCGTCTGAGCATCATGCACCTGCAGCCGGTAGTTCGACACCATGAACACCGATACATCCTGCACATAATCCATGAAGCGGGACCGGTGCAGGTCGATGAAATGGATCTTGCCGTCGCTCGCATCGAAAATCACGTTGTCGAGGTTGAAATCACCGTGGATATGCACCGAAAAGGGGGCGGTCAGGGCCTTTTCCCGCGCCATGGCGCGATCCACCAGTTCCTCGAACCCCGCCACCTGCAAGCCGCCGATACGGGCAGGGGCGATGTCGAATTCGGGGTGCAGGCGGTAGACATCCGGCAGCCGTTTCAAGAGCTGCTTCATGGAAGCCATGCTGGCGGGCTCCTCGGTCCGGGTCCGTTTCCAGACGTTTCGCAACGTCTTGGCCAGCGCCGCCTCGGCCTGCGCTAGCCTCGCGTCGCTTTCCCCGAGCAAGATCTGTTCGAAGGTCTGGCCGTGCAGGTATTCGATCAGCAGCGCGGCCGATGCGCCATTCTTCTGGTAGGACAGGATCTTGGGCGCGAGGCCGGGAAAGATCGAGTCCCACCGCTTCACCCCTGCACGTTCCTCGCGCACCTTGCCTGCCTCGCCGTCCTTAAAGACCGCGTCGTATCCATCACCGGATGCGTCCTTGCTGCGCAGGCCCGAGATCGTACTGCCGGAGCGGGTCTCGGCCAGCGGTTTCAGTTCCAGATCGCCGGGATTTCCCGTGGCCAGCACATTGCGCAACGAGAAATAGCGGTCGAAATGCACCGACTGGCCGATGCTGGCCGACAGGATCGCCTCGCTGATGCTTTGCAGGGCGACCCCCATGCGGCGGATCTCATTGGCGGCGAGCAGGGCATTGGCCAGATCCTCGGTGTGCTTGGACTGGCGCATATCGTGCGTGTAGGTCTGAAAAAGCTGATCATAGAGCATGCCAAGATCGACCTTGGTGTTCCCGATCTTGACCGCCATGTCGGTGTCGCGGGCCTCCATCGCAGGCAGGATCGACTTGATCCGCTTGCGCACGCGCTTGATGACCTTGGGATAGGCAGCGGGCCGCAGCAACGGTTTGCGGTCCACGTCTTCGGCATGTTCGAGGCTGCGCCGCGCCATGCGGGCGATCAGGTCGAGATTGCGCGCCACCAGTGCTGCGTTGTGCAATCGCATCTGCGTCTCGCGGGTGGATTTTCTGGCGGACAGCCCGCGCAGCGCTGCGTTCTGCACCCGTGACCAGAGGTTATAGGAATAGCCCGCGCGCTGGATCACCTTTTGCGCGGTGGCCGGGTCGGGGGCCTCAAAATACGCCTCTAGGTTGGACAATTGCCCGTCCAGTTCGGCACAAAGGAAATGCAGGTTTTCGCTGACACCGCGCGGCAGTCTAGACATTGCAAAGCCCCAGATAGATCGGACCGTCCCGCCGCACGAGGCCCGGGCCGAAGGCAGGCGACAGCCGCGATGCGGCCTCGTCCAGCGGCACCCAGGCGGTGGCGATCTGCGACGGGTCGGGATGGGCCCCGAGTTGCGGCACGTAGTCCTCGGGCAGATGGCAGGCAAAGAGCACGTCCAGCTGGTGTCGCGTTCCGTCGGGCTTGTCCCGGAACGTTTCGGCGACATGCAACAGCCGGTCCACGATCACGGTGGCGCCGATCTCTTCTTCGCATTCGCGGATCACGCATTCGGTCAGCGTTTCGCCCGGATCCTGCCTGCCACCCGGTAACGACAGGTAGTCGCCGCGTCCCGGTTTCGTTTTCACCTGCACCAGTATCTCCCGCTTCCGCAGGATCACCGCCCGGGCACAAGGGCGGATTTCCGCAAGAAAGCTATTCGACGTCATGGCCATGAGTGGTAAAGGGTATTTTCGTCAACTATGTGTCACTGCGGGATCGTCGGGAGAGTTTTACAGTGCCAGACCTCCAGATAGCCCGCAACGTGGAATTTCCCGATACATTGCGCATCGCGCGGGCGCGAAGTCTGCCAAATCTGGGGCCGCGCCTGTTATTTTTCTCGGGCGGCAGTGCCCTGAACGAGACTGCGCGGGTTCTGAAACTCTATACCCACAACTCGATCCACCTGATCACGCCCTTTGACAGCGGCGGCAGTTCGCAAGTGCTGCGCGAGGCGTTCGAGATGCCGGCGGTGGGCGATCTGCGCAGCCGCCTGATGGCGCTGGCGGACGAGTCCGTTCTGGGGCAGCCCGATATCTTCAGGCTCTTTTCCCACCGCTTTCCCAAGGTGGCGTCACAGGCGGCCCTTGCCGATGAATTCACGTCCCTCATGGACGGGCGCCACCGGTTGATGAAGGCCGTTTCGCAACCCATGCGCAGCCTGATCCTGTCGCAGCTCAAGGTCTTTGCGGCCAATCGGCCAGCGGATTTCGACTTGGCCGGGGCCAGCGTCGGCAACCTGATCCTTGCGGGTGGGTATCTTGGCCATGATCGCGCATTGGAACCCGTCCTGTTCCTGATGTCCAAGATGGTCGAGGTGCAGGGGATTGTGCGGGCCATTGTGGACCGCAGCCTTGATATCGCGGCTGAGTTGCAGGATGGCACCGTGATCCCGACGCAGCGGTTGATCACCGGCAAGGAGGTGCCACCGATCACCTCGCCGATCCGCGAGGTTTTCCTGTCTGAAGGCGGCGCGCGCCTCAGGGCCGAAGACGTGCCCCTGCCCAAGCGCAACCGCAAGCTGATCGGACAGGCGGATCTGATCTGCTACCCGCCGGGCAGCCTCTTTACCAGCCTGATCGCGAACCTTTTGCCAAAAGGTGTCGGCCGTGCGGTGGCCGGACGCAATGTGCCCAAGGTCTACCTGCCCAGCCTCGGCGTTGATCCGGAATGCCAGGGCATGACGCTGTGCGATCAGGTCGCGGCACTTCTGGCCGCGCTGATGGCCGATGCCGGCACGGAGCGCCCAGTGACCGATCTGGTCAGCGTCGTTCTGTGCGATAGCGATGCCTTCGACGCGCAAGAGGCCAAGCGTCTGAAAACGCGCTTTGGTCTGTCACTTTTGCCTCTGCCCCTTCGCAAGGCGGAAGATGCGTCGCGGTATGACCCGCAAAAGGTTTGTGAGGCGCTCATATCGCTCACTTGATCGGGGCCGCCGAAAGACGGGGAGACACCAAAATGACCATGCGTGAGATTGTATTGCTTTGCCATGGCGCGGCGAAAAAGGAAGCGGGTGACATCACGCGCCCGCTGAAATCCAAATCCAAACGGCACGCCCAAAAACTTGGCGCATGGATGCAAGAACAGGGCATTGTACCGGATCTATGCCTTTCGTCACCGGCCGAGAGGGTCTTGGTCACGGCTCAGAAGGCCTTGAAGGCCGGGGGCTGGACCGCGCAGCACATCATGACGGACATGCGGCTTTACCAGACGCCGGTCGCAGATCACCTTGCCGCGTTGCGCGATCAGTCCGCGGCTTGCGTGCTGTGCGTCGGCCATCCCAGCGCGCTTACGGATGTGCTCCGCCACCTTGCACCGGATGGGCCAGTGTTGCGCCATGGCACTCTTGCGCGGCTGAGGCTGTCAGACGGTGATTTGCGAGCGGGGCGCGCGCAGGTCGAACAGGTGATCGCCGCAGAGGGTTTGCCGGAGGGTTTTCCGTATCCCGGCCCCGGTGGCACCGAACGCCGCGCGCGGCCCGCCTACTACTACAGCCAGTCCGCAGCGCTGCCCCATCGCTGGCACAAGGGCGCGACTGAGGTATTGCTGATCACGTCGGGCAGCGGGCGGAAATGGGGGATCCCCAAAGGCATTTGCGAACCGGGTCTGACCGCACAGGCCTCTGCGGCTCAGGAAGCGCTGGAAGAGGCCGGGGTTGACGGCAGACCGCATCCGGACAGTATCGGGTCCTATGAACTGGCCAAGTGGGGCGCGACTTGCCTGGTGGATGTCTATCCGATGACCGTGACGAAAGAATTGCCCGACAGTGAGCGGGACGAAAGCCATCGTCAGCGGATTTGGCTGCCCCGGCACCAAGCTGCGGCCCGCGTGGATCACCCGGGCCTTGCGCAGATCATCGCCCGGTTCACCGACCCTGTCGCTTGATCAGGCCGAATGCGCCTGGCGCTTTAGCCAGGCCACAATTGCCTGTCTGGACGCACCGAAAAACTCTGCAGTTTCCAGCGTGGTCTCTGTCACGTCCTTGGGGCGCGCCGGGCGGGGGCGATGCCGTCCATGCTGAACCCAGACATGACTGACCGCATCAGCGGCTTCAATCTCGGCGATAAAGAGGTGTTCTGCCATGGGCACCCTTTCAGTTCTGCGACGACGTGCACCCGGCATTTAGAACCCTTGACGGGTCTGTGCCAGACTGAATCGCGCGTCAGTCACAAATTTGTCGCATATCTTGCAACCGGTTTGAAGCCTTCCGAAAAATTCGGGTTGATGCGGCGCCTGGAATATGAAAAGTGACGTAATGACGTCATAACGTCATGAGGCCAAGGATGCCTATGAGCAAGATGAGCACCGAAAAGACAGACATCGCAAAGGGCGACAAGAAAAAGAGCACATCGCTTCGGCTGAACAAAAAAACCCTGAATGCGCTGAAAATTCGCGCGATAGAGGAAGAGACGAGCGTCCAGAAGATCATCGAAACCCTCGTCGAAGATTACCTCAAAAACTCCGGAAAGTAACTTTATGACCCGACACGGCGATGCGCGCCTTCTTGTCCCTGTCGAAGCCATCGACGACCTTTGTGCCAGCCCCATCGGCAAGTTGACGGCTGTGTTGACGCAGGCAGAGGAAACCGCGGCCTTTACCCTTTATGACACGTTCGACCAAACCCTGGGCCGCGCCCGGCGCATGCTGATCGAATTCGATGATCACCTCGAGCTGTGGGAGCCCGATGGCGCGACCCTGTCACAAGCGGCCGAGTACAGCGGAAAGTTCGTTTCCGAATTGTCCGATGGCCCGGTCAGGGATGCCCTGTCCGACCTGCCGGCGTTGCGCCGCCTGATGGCGATCTGCACCGGGCAGATGCGCCTCGCGGACCTGGCATTGATGGATGACGAGGAGAAAACGCAAGCCCGCGCCAGCCTGTGCCTGCTTTTTGCTGATGATGGTGGCAGCGCGGCCATTGCCACGCTGCAGGGTCTGCGCGGCTATGACAAGGCGCTGGCGCAACTGGCTGAGCGTACCCGCACGTGCCGTGGCACAGCGTTGGG
>CAYGQZ010000002.1:24624-28579 GCA_964352055.1 uncultured Rhodobacterales bacterium | reverse complement strand
CTGCTGGAGCGCGGCGATTTCTATGCGCTTGTCCCCGACAGCCTTCATGGTGGGTTGGACCGCATGTTCGCCTTGTTCGCCGAGGAACGGGAGGAGGCGCTCAAGGCCCTGTCCGATCATCTGCGCAGCAAGTCCTACGAGGCGGAAATCGGGAAACTCGGCAAGTTGTTCGACAGCCGCAAGAGGCTGAAGCGCGGCCCGCATGCGGACCTGCCTGCATATGATTTCGCCTGCAAAATGATCTGGAAACGGTACCGCAAGATCTGCAAGATCGCGGCGGGAATCAACGCGGAAACCGAGGACGACGAAGTTCACGAATTGCGCATCCATTGCAAAAAGCTGCGCTACCTGATGGAATTCTTTGGCCCGGTCTTTCCGAAATCCGCCTTCAAGAGCCTGATCAAACCGCTCAAGCGCCTTCAGGACAATTTGGGCCTCTTCAACGACTATTCCGTCCAGCAAGACAGCCTGCGGGCGTTCCTGACCGGGCTGGAAACGCAAAATCGTACCGAAGGATTCGAGATTGCACAAAGTGCCGGGGCTCTGATCGCTGTGCTGCACCAGCGTCAGTTGGCGGAACGCGCCAAGGTCGTCGAGAGCTTTGCCCATTTCAACAGCCGCGAAACCCAAAAAACCTTCCGCGACCTCTTTCACGGGGGAAAGGAGTGACCATGAAGATCATAGCTTGCTATTCGAACAAGGGCGGCGTCGGCAAGACCGCCACGGCGGTGAACCTCGCTTATGCGCTTGCGGACTCCGGTAAGCGCACCCTGCTCTGCGATCTCGATCCGCAGGGGGCGTCGAGCTATTACTTTCGGGTCAAGCCGTCGAAAAAACTGACCGAAGCCAAGTTTTTCGAGGACGTGGAGAAATTCACCAAGGCGATCCGTGGCAGCGATTACGACAAGCTCGACATTCTGCCCGCGAACATGACATTTCGCGACTTCGACGTGTTCCTTGCGCGGATGCGCAACAGCCGGTCGCGGTTGAAAAAGGCGCTGAAGGGCGTCAAGAGCGATTACGATGTGGTCTTGCTGGATTGCCCGCCAAATATCTCGACGCTCTCCGAGAATGTCTTTCGCTCGGCTGACGGAATCGTCGTGCCGGTGATCCCGACAACCCTGTCGCAGCGCACCTATGAACAACTGGAAGACTTTTTTCGCGCCAATGACCTGCCGCTGAAAAAGCTGCATGGGTTCTTTTCCATGGTACAGGGCGTGAAGTCCCTGCATGGCGAGACTGTTGACGAGATGAAAAAGGCGCATAAAAAGCGGTTGATGAAAGCGCAGATCCCCTTTGCCTCGGAAGTCGAGCGCATGGGGGTTCATCGCGCACCGGTGATGGCGACCGCCCCCAAAAGCGCCGCCGCGCAGTCTTACCAGGCGCTGCATGACGAGGTCATGAAAAGGATCGGCGCATGAGCGACGCGACCGAGATCGAGCGGAAATTTCTCGTCGCCGAATGCCCGGCGCTGGACGGCGTGACCTGCGAAGCGGTCCGGCAAGGCTATGTCACCCGCCCCAACGACAGCGTCGAAGTGCGCTTGCGTCAGAAGGGGCGCGGATATTTCCTGACTGTGAAATCCGATGGAACGGTGCAGCGCGACGAGCATGAGACAGCGATTACGGCAGAGCAGTTCGAAACACTCTGGCCGACGACGGTCGGCAGCCGGATCGAGAAGACCCGCTACACCGGCGCCTTGTCGGATGGACTGATTTTCGAGCTGGATATCTTCGGCGGCGCGCTTGCCCCGCTGATGCTCGTCGAGGTGGAGTTCGCATCGCTTGATGCAGCAAACGCCTTCACCGCGCCCGACTGGTTCGGAGCTGATGTCACCACCGACAAGCGGTTCAAGAACCGCGCTTTGGCACATGCTGCTTTGGACCTGGTGATCGAGGACGCCAGTTAACCCAATTCAGTGGCGTCGCCCGTCGCATTCTTTGTTCAGGTGTCAAGCGCGTGCTCCACGCGCCTCTGCATCGCCTGCGTTCAGGACAACAAGACGCGAAGCCTTGATCCAAAAATCAGAGCATTCAAAAGCCCGCTCAAACTTCGGATCGGGCGGTTTTCCTTCAAACCAACGCAAAGCCCAGGCGCAGCCGCCTCACGGGCTATACCGCATCCGTTGATGCCTGGGCCGATGACCAGCAGATCGAAGTCCGTATCCATGAACCTCCCCGGCGCCGGGCCTCCACCGGCGCAATCAAATACTTGAAAATCAAATCCAAAAAGAAGAAGTTTTCTTTCGTTTTGCACATATTTTTTGTAAGATCTGGATATAAAACATTTTTCCGCCTCGATCTGAAGTCAAATTGCCGCTGCTCGAACGAATTTTGGCGCTGACGATCAGAAACGAACATCTTGTTTGGATTGAACGAACACAAAGCATGACCTACAGTCAAGAGGCCCCAAAAGTCGGAACCGGTAATGGCCCAGACACTTCGCAAACCCGAGATAATCGACATTGCGCGCCGCGAAGGCAAAGTGACGGTTGAGGGACTTGTTGACCACTTCGGCGTGACCCACCAGACCATTCGCCGCGATTTGACTGAGCTCGCCGTGTCTGGCCAACTCGAACGTGTGCACGGCGGCGCGATCCTCCCCTCGACAACTGTAAATATCGGCTACAGCGAACGGAGCACTCTGAATCAGTCCGCCAAGGTTGATATCGCCCGTGCCTGCGCCAATGAAATCCCGAACGACTGCTCAGTTTTCTTGAACATCGGAACCACGACCGAAGCGGTCGCAACCGCACTGCTCCAACACGAAGGATTGTTGGTCGTGACAAACAATATCAATATCGCGGTCATTCTGTCAGCCAACACAAACATCGAAGTCGTCGTTACCGGAGGAAACCTGCGGCGTCTTGACGGAGGATTGGTGGGTGACCTGGCAAAGACCACAATTGGACAGTTTCGGTTCGATTTTGGTGTGATCGGCTGTTCCGCACTTCACGAAGACGGCGACATCCTCGATTTTGATTTTCAAGAAGTCGGCGTGAGCCAAGCGATTATCAATCGGAGCGACAAGGTTTTTCTTGTCGCCGACGCTTCGAAGTTTGAGCGAAAGGCCCCTGCAAAAATAGCGTCCCTGGCAGAAATCGATACTTTTTTCACCGATAAGCCGCCGCCGCCGGCATGTTGTGCGGTTTGCGCACAATCGAACACGCGCATTGAATTGGTTTCGGATCGCAAGTGAGAAAAGCGCGTCTTTGCCTTGCGCTGTGATCCACTGCGCAGCCTCAGCGGCCACGTTCACGCCAAGGGCGTCCTGCGACGCCGTTCGTCACCGATATGAGGCAGCATGCCGGTGGCGTTACGTCTCGTGAGACGCGGGTTGCGCACCGATCCCTACATCCGCCGCTTTCAGCGACTGATCCCCTCCCTTTTTCACCAAGCCTCGCTCTGGGTTGGCTCCTGCGTATTTTATCCGATCAGGAGCCAGCCAATGCAAACCTTCACGCCAATCGAACAAACGCCTGTGCCTGTTACACCGAATAGGATGCGCCGCCGATATCGCCAACCCATGCCCAAAGCGTCAGGATTGGTTCTTTCAGGGTCAACATCGCATGGGGTTGTTCGGAGCCATGCAGAATGATGCTGCCGGGTTCGCGCGGGCGGAAATCTGCATGATCGACGGCCCAAAGTGCGGTGCCATCGAGAACCAGATACACTTCTTCGGCAGCGTGGCGATGCCATGGGTAGTGAAATCCGGCTCGTTGAATCATCAATCCAACGCGAAGTTCATGATTGTGGAACATGCCATCAGGGCCAATCAACTCCACAACGGCCAGGTGATCCTGCGCAGTCTCAGGCAGTTTGCCGAACCCGGCCTTGCGCCAATGGAGATCCCCTGCACAGGGCTCAAGAAGGCGTGTCAGCTCATCCTGCGGATGGCCAAGCATGTCGGGCAAGATCGCGCTGGCGGGCATCTGAGCTGGCGGTAACGCAGGCGC
>CAYGQZ010000002.1:21767-24524 GCA_964352055.1 uncultured Rhodobacterales bacterium | reverse complement strand
GCAAGACTGTTGTCAATGCGCGGCACAAAGGGTCGCCAGACCACGTCGTCTTTCAGGTCGGCCTTGCCGTTTACCGGATCAAGGATGGCAAGGTATCGCCCCGCAGCAACCAGATTGCGGGCGATGGCGAAATAATATGCTGTCGCATTGCGCAAAACGCCGATATCAGCCTGCGCGAGAAGCATGTCCAGTTGCTGATCGATCTGGTGATTGCCCGTGATGCTGATGATCGAACGCCCGGCCAACGAATGTGGATGCACGGTTTCAAGCTGTGCCAAAGGATCATCTTTGTGCATGGCACAGACACACTCGAAATTGAAAACAGTTGCATCAAGACCGGCGACGGGGACAGGCAGATCGATCAGACCGATTTCAATGTTGCGATCCGCCACCCAAGTCGCGATCTGCCGCGAAGAATGCACCTTGATTTCAATTTGAATGTTCGGATGCTCTTGTTGAAATGAGGCCAGCAATTTGGGCAGAAAATTGAACGCAAGCACGCCATTGGTCGCGATACTGACACGACCTGTCTGTCCTGAGAGAATGCCGACCGCGCGCTCTTGCACACGTGAAAAGGCTTGCAGCCCGTTTACAACTTCCTTGTGCAAAAGCATGGCTTCAGTGGTTGGCGTAAAAAAACCACGCTCACGGTGAAACAGGGCAAACCCAAGCTCGGCTTCAAAATTGCTCAGCGCGATACTGACGGCCGGTTGCGTCAGATTAAGCCGCACAGCCGCACGCGACACCGATCCAGCCTCGATAAGGGCGTTGAAGACTTCCATGTGGCGGAGTTTGAGAGTGACGCTCAAATCTCTGCTCCCTGCATAAATGTATCGAATACTGTCATAAGACTAATTGTATTGATTTAATACGCCTTTCTTCATATCGTCCTGGGATGATCTGTTATTGGCTTCATCCGCCAGACCGATCCCATACGCGAAGACCAACAGGTCCGGATGCTCGGGGAGTAGCGAATGGCTCGAAAATCGGTCATCAATACAACTTGTAAAGACACCTCGTTTTGGCTGGACGGGCTGCCGGCGGCCCCTGCCTTGTCAGCCGATCTGCCAAGTTCGATTGATGTTGCGATTATCGGGTCAGGGTACACCGGACTGCATGCGGCGATTGAAACCGCGCGCGGCGGGTGCACGACATTGGTGATGGACGCCCAAGACCCCGGCTGGGGATGCAGCACACGCAACGGCGGACAGATCAGCACCAGTGTCAAGCCATCGCTGGAAAAACTCACATCAAAATACGGCAAGGCGCGCGCACAGGCGATCCGCAAGGAAGGTGAAACCGCTCTCGACTGGATTGAAGACTTCATTCGCTGCGAAGGATTGGACTGCGATTTTGTACGCAATGGCAGGTTCCACGCGGCGCATACGCCGGGCCATTATGACGACATCGCGCGCCAGGCTGAAACGCTGACCCGCACCGAAGGCATCGAGGCCTTCGCGGTACCGCGTGCCGAACAACGGCGCGAACTGGGAACTGACGTCTATCACGGAGGCGTGGTTTTTTCGCGTCACGCCGCGATAGACCCGGCAAAGTATCACAGGGGCCTGTTGTCGCTCGCCACGTCCAACGGCGTGTGTGTCTTGGGTCAGTGCGCCGTCACAAAACTCACGCGGGATATGCAGGGTTTCGAGGTGACCACATCCAGGGGTGTCGTCCGTGCACGCAACGTGATCGTCGCGACGAATGGCTATACCACAGGGCTGACCCCTTGGCTGCAAAGGCGCGTGATCCCCATTGGCAGCTACATCATCGCCACCGAAACCCTGCCAGAAGACCTTGTTTCAACGTTGTTTCCGACCGGACGCATTGCCAGCGACACAAGAAAGGTTGTGTATTACTATCGTGCGTCACCGGACGGCCGAAGGGTGCTGTTTGGTGGACGGGTTTCGGCCAATGAGACAAATACAGCCATCAGCGGACCCAAATTGTTTGCCGACATGTGCGAGATTTTTCCGCAATTGGCGTCGTATGGCGTGTCACATTCGTGGATGGGGCGTGTGGCCTATACGTTTGACGAACTGGCGCATACCGGCGTGCACGATGGTGTCCACTACGCCATGGGCTATTGCGGGTCCGGAGTGTCAATGGCCAGCTACCTTGGCAAACGGCTCGGACAAAAAGTGCTGGGGCTGCCCGCCGGCACGACGGCTTTTGATCAGCTGAAAAACCCGACCCGACCTTTTTACACCGGAAACCCATGGTTCTTGCCTGCAACCGTTGCCTGGTATCGCAGACAGGACCGCATCCAGACACAGAATGCAGCACCCACTTGAAACCGAAAACCGGGCGGACAAAGCGCCGAACCGCCCGGAAAAACACAGGCGCCATCGTTTCCCGCAGCGGAAACACCCATACAACAAGGAGGAAAGTCATGACCAAAGCAATCGGCCTTTCAATAGCGGCACTGCTGCTTGGCTCAGCGGCATATGCGCAAGATCAATCGGTGACCATTGCATCATGGGGCGGATCCTATCAGGAAGCGCAGAGCAAGGCGTTGTTTGAACCTGCGGCCGCCAATACCGGCATCGTGGTCAAACAAGAAACCTATGGCGGCATGTCGGATGTCCGCTTGCAGGTCTCTACCGGCGCTGTATCGCTGGACATCGTTGCAAGCGGTTCAGGTTCAGCCGCCCGTGCGGCCGAAGAAGGGCTCTTGGAAAAGCTGGACTACAGCATCATCGATGTTTCGACTTTCTATCCTGGCCTCTACACGGATTACTGCGTGGGTGGTGACGT
>CAYGQZ010000002.1:7488-21667 GCA_964352055.1 uncultured Rhodobacterales bacterium | reverse complement strand
GATGAGATGTATCAGGAAATGCTGACCGAGTGATTCGTCTCGCTCAAGACACGTTCTGCGGGCGCGATCGGTGCCCGCAGTCGCATATGAGGTATTCATTTTGACCGATGCCATGACCAAGGCCTTGCCGATTACCGCGCGCAACGTCACCAAGACCTATGGGGCTGTCCATGCGCTTGATGATGTTTCCATCGATGTCAAAAGCGGCGAATTTCTGACACTGCTCGGCCCTTCGGGTTCGGGCAAGACGACCTTGCTCATGGTGCTCGCGGGGTTCACACGGCCAGATGGCGGTAGTCTGAAATTCGGCGACGACGAGGTGATCCGCAAACCGCCGCATCTGCGCGATGTGGGTATGGTGTTCCAGAACTACGCGCTTTTCCCGCATATGACCGTGGCTGGAAACGTCGGGTATCCTTTGCGTCTTCGCAAGACACCGAAAGCCGACATCGATATCCGTGTCGAGCAGGCGCTTGAAACGGTGCAGTTGGGCGGATACGGCGCGCGGCGGATCGACCAGCTGTCCGGCGGTCAGAAACAGCGCGTGGCCGTCGCCCGCGCAATCGTGTTCGAGCCGCGCATTCTGCTGATGGATGAGCCGCTGTCGGCACTGGACAAGAAGCTGCGCGACCAGATGCAGATCGAGCTGCGGCATCTGCATGAAAAGCTGGGCATGACCACTGTCTACGTGACGCATGACCAGCGTGAAGCCTTGACGATGTCCGACCGGATCGCAGTGGTCAATCACGGTCGGATCATGCAACTGGGAACGCCACAGGAAATTTATGATACACCGGCCAACCGCTTCGTCGCGGATTTCATTGGCGATTCAACCTTTCTCCCCGTCACCAACGATCAGGGCAAGATTTCCTTTGCCGGGGCTGGGCTCAAACACGCAAGTGCTGTCGCGCAAACGGACAAGCTTGTTCTGATGGTGCGCCCGGAACGTTTGCGGCTTGCACCACCGAACGCGCCGGACACGGCCAACCTCTTTCAGGCGCAAGTGTCGAACGTCGTCTATCAGGGAGACAGCTATTTGATGTATGCGCATTTGCCCGGCGGGACAGAAGTCAGTTTGCGCGGCGGCATTCGAGGAAACGCCGTGGCCGAACTGGCCACACCCGGCGACAGTGTAACGCTGATGCTGGATGCTGTGGACACCGTTCTGATTGCAGATGACGATGAGTGATCAATCGGTACAATTGCCCCACAGCGACGGGCTGCGCCGTGACGGCGCACTGGAACGGCTCAGGCTCTTTGGGCTGAGTTCGCCTGCGCTTCTCATGGTGCTGGTGGTACTTGTGATCCCTGTGGGCTGGTTGTTCTACGTCTCCTTCATCGGTGCGAACGGACAATTTTCGCTGGAGAATTACGAGCGCATGATCGCGCGCAAATCCTATTACCGCATCTTCGTGACAACCTTTCAGGTCAGTTTTCTGACCACGGCGCTGTGCATTGTGATCGGCTATCCGCTGGCCTATTTCATGTCGCAGCTGCCCAACCGATGGGCAAATATTGCCCTGATCACGGTGCTTGTGCCGTTCTGGACTTCGCTGTTGGTGCGCACCTATGCGTGGCTGGTGCTGTTGCAAAAGCAGGGGCTGGTCAATCAATGGGCCATCTCGCTGGGCGTCTGGGACGAGCCGATCAAGATTGTGCACAACATGACCGGCACCCTCATTGGAATGGTGCATATCATGCTGCCGTTCCTGATCCTGCCGGTCTACAACGCAATGAAGGCGATAGATCACGACTATCTCAAAGCTGCGTCCAATCTGGGGGCCAGCCCGCGTCGCGCTTTCTGGACAGTCTTTTTTCCGTTGTCGGCCCCGGGCCTCTTTGCAGGTTCGCTCATGGTCTTTGTACTCTGTCTTGGCTTTTTTGTGACCCCGGCGGTACTCGGAGGCGGCAAGGTCATCATGGTCTCCATGAAAATCGTGTCCAACATCGAATTGTTCGTCAACTGGGGTGCTGCCAGTGCGCTCGGCGTTGTGCTCTTGGTGCTGACGGTTGCGATCCTCTGGGTGGCATCGCGTTTCACCAACCTGACGAGCGCAAGCAGAGGCGGTCACTGATGCTGGTCTGGTTGAAAAGCCCCGCGTCCGACACGCAGGTGACCCATGGCCAGCGACTTTGGCTTTATGTGTATGCAGGCATCGTCATGTTCCTTTTGGTGGTGCCGACACTGATCGTGATCCCGATGTCGTTCTCGGACTCGCAATATCTCGAATTCCCGCCGGAAACATGGTCTTTGCGCTGGTACCGGAACTACTTCGGCTCGCCCGAATGGATGCAGGCGACAGCGACCTCGCTCAAGGCCGCGTTCCTGACCATGCTGGTCGCCACGCCTGTCGGCGTCGTTGCGGCCTATGGCTTGCACTGCTGTGGGATACGATTTGTGCAGGTGGCCTATCTGGCGCTCATCACCCCGATGATGGTGCCTGTGGTCTTGGTGGCCATAGGCGCATTCTATGTCTTTGTGAAACTCAGCCTGCTCTATTCCCTCACGGGTCTTGTGCTGGCGCATAGCGTTCTGGCCTTGCCATTGGTGGTGATCGTCACCGGGTCCGCCCTGAAAAGCTATGACATGAACCAGGAACTGGCCGCGCGCAGTCTGGGTGCACCGCGATGGAAGGCGTTCCTGACGATCACCGTGCCGCAAATCCGCTTTGCCATTGTCACCGCCGCATTGCTTGCCTTTCTGACCTCGTTTGACGAGGTCGTCGTTGCGATGTTCATATCGGGCGGCGACAACCCGACACTGACCCGCAATATGTTCAATGCCTTGCGCGACCAGATCGATCCGACCATTGCCGCGATCTCGACCATCATGATCATCATCACATCGGTCATGATGATCCTTGCGCAGATCTTCGGGCGCGGCAGGCCGGAGAAGTAGTTTGGAGACATTCGACTACGTGATCGTCGGCGCGGGCTCTGCCGGGGCGGTGCTGGCGAACCGGCTGTCAGCCGATGGAACACGGCGCGTCCTGGTCCTCGAAGCGGGCGGAAACGACAACACCATCTGGATCCAGATCCCGCTGGGGTATGGCAAAGTGTACTACGATGCGCAGGTGAACTGGAAGTACACGACAGAACCGGTTCCGGGATTGGGCGGGCGCCCGTCTTACTGGCCACGGGGCAAGGTTCTGGGCGGGTCCAGCGCGATCAACGCGATGGTCTACGTGCGTGGTCACCCGCGCGATTACGCCGAATGGAACGCAGTTGCACCCGGTTGGGGGTGGGAAGACGTGGCACCGCTTTTCCAGCGGATGGAAGATTGGGATGGGCCGCCCAGCGCGGCGCGCGGCACAGGCGGCCCCCTGCCCGTGCACGATGTGACGAGTGAAGTGCATCCCCTGACGCGCACCTATCTTGAAGCGGCCAGCCAAGCGGACATCGCGATCAACCGCGACTACAACGGCCCGGAAATGGACGGTGCCAGCCTCTATCAGATCACCACCAAGGGCGGTCTTCGGGCCTCCACTGCGCGCTGTTACCTCAAACCTGTGCGCCGCCGGGCAAATCTGGATATTCGCACAAAGGCGCATGTCACCCGGGTCTTGTTTGATGGCAAGCGGGCGATCGGCGTTGAATACCGTCAAAACGGCCACCTCAAGACGGTGCACGCGCACGGCGAAGTGATCCTGTCGGGCGGGGCCATAAATTCGCCGCAGTTGCTGCAGCTTTCAGGCGTGGGGCCGGGTCGCATATTGCACAAGCACGCTATTGCGGTCGTCATGGATGCGCCGCAGGTCGGCCGCAACCTTCAGGACCATCTGGGCAGCGACATCTATTACATCTCGAAAGTGCCAAGCCTGAACCAGGCCCTGCGGCCACTTTTTGGCAAAGCGAAGGCCGCTTTGCAGTATGCGCTGACGCGCAAGGGGCCGCTGTCGCTCAGCCTAAATCAGGGCGGCGGGTTTGTCCGCGTGTCGGAAGCGTCGCAAGGTCCGGACCTGCAGTTGTATTTTTCACCCGTCAGTTACACCCGCGCGCCGGTTGGCGTGCGCCCCTTGATGACACCCGATCCTTTCCAAGGTTTTCTGATGGGCTTCAATCCGTGCAAGCCCACAAGTGTCGGCCATTTGCAGATCAACTCATCGGACCCGTTTGCAGCCCCTGAAATACACCCAAACTACCTTGATACAGAGCATGACCGCGCGCTGATGATCGCGGGAATACGACTGCTGCGCCAGATCGCGGATACTCAGGCTCTGCGCGCCGTGATCGAAAGCGAACTTCAGCCCGGGAGCGATGTTCAAAGCGATCTGGCCATCGCAGAGTACATCCGCAGCCAGGCCTGGTCGGTTTTCCACCAGTGTTCGACGTGCATGATGGGCCGCGACCCGGCGCAGGCTGTGGTCGATCCGCAGTTGAAGGTCCATGGGCTGGACGGTTTGCGGGTTGCCGACGCGTCGGTTTTTCCCAGTATTCCCACGGGCAATACCAACGCACCCGCGATCATGGTCGGAGAAAAGGCGTCAGACCTCATTCTGCAGAGCACCAAAGTCTGAAAGGACACCTGATGAAGTTGAAATCGATCGAGACTTTTACCACTGCGGACGTCGGTTTCGTCCGCGTGACGGCCGAGGATGGTGCGCAAGGATGGGGGCAGGTGTCGACCTATAATTCGGACATCACCTGTCAGGTGTTGCACCGACAGGTGGCCCCATGGACGTTGGGCCAGGACACAACCGATCTGGATGATCTGCTGGATATCGTGACCGAACGCGAACACAAGTTTCCCGGGTCCTACCTGCGCCGCGCGATGGGCGGGCTCGATACCGCCATATGGGATTTGCGGGGCAAGCAACTGGGCAAACCAGTTACCACATTGCTGGGTGGAACGCCGGGGTTGATCCGTGCCTATGCCTCGTCGATGAAACGTGACATCACGCCGGTGCAAGAGGCCGACCGCCTGAAACGCCTGCGCGACCGTCACGGCTTTGACGCGTTCAAGGTCCGCGCGGGCGCGGAAGTCGGGCGCAATGCCGACGAATGGCCCGGACGCACAGAAGAGATCATTCCCACCATGCGCCGGGAACTTGGCGACGATGCGGCGCTGTTGATTGACGCCAACAGTTGCTATTCGCCAGACCGAGCTATCGAGGTCGGGCATATGCTCCAGGATCATGGCTTTTGTCACTATGAAGAGCCCTGCCCCTATTGGGAGCTTGCCCAGACCAAGCAGGTGACGGACGCGCTGGACATCGACGTGACAGGCGGTGAACAGGACTGCGACCTGCCGACATGGCAACGCATGATCGACATGCGAGCGGTCGACATAGTGCAGCCCGACATCCTCTACCTCGGCGGGATCTGTCGCACGCTTCGGGTTGCCAAAATGGCCAAGGCCGAGGGTTTGCCCGTGACGCCGCATTGCGCGAACCTGTCCCTCGTCACGTTGTTCACCATGCATCTGCTGCGCGCCTTGCCAAATGCGGGAAAATATCTGGAGTTTTCGATCGAAGGGCCGGATTACTACCCTTGGCAAGAGGGGCTTTTTGTTGAATCCCCTTATGGCATCGAAGATGGACATGCGTGTGTCAGCGATGCACCGGGTTGGGGCATCGAAATCGCGCCCGAATGGTTGGCAAAATCAACGTACCAAATCAGCGAACTGGACTAGGATCAGGCGTCGCAACAAAAACAAGCCGTGGGGTCAGGACCCTTGAAGGCACGGCGCCAAAAAAAGGCAAAAACCAGAAAGAAACGCGTCTGGTATGCAATTTGCCAGCACCACGGAATGTGCAAGACACGAGTGTCGGCATTCTGTCGGTCGGCTGCTCCTTGGTCGAAATCTCTGCGCTGATCGGCCGTCAGATCCGGCCCAGTCGCTTGTCCTCGGCAAGCAAGTCGGGGTCTCTTCGCCTTGGATCTCCAAAGCCCCCGCCGCCGGGAGTTCGGACGCAGACCTTGTCACCGGGTTTCAGCACGATATCCTGCTCTTTGGAAAGATGCTCGGGCCTGTAGACTTCGCCGTCTTTGGTGATTTCGACTTCATTGACGGCCCCGTCATCACCGCCGAGCGCACCTTGGGGTCCAAATCGCCCATGGTCCATCACGAAGCTGGCGCGTGCCGTACCTCTGCGCAGTTCGACCTCGTATTCCAGGCCCAGCCCCCCACGGTGCATGCCCTCACCACCCGACCCTTCGCGCATGGCGTAGCGGTGATAGAGAACCGGGAAATTCTGCTCCATGATTTCAATGGGCGGCGCCTTGGATATACCGATGGTTGAGCATCCGTTTGTCAATCCGTCGTGCTCTGCATTGCCGCCGTAACCACCGCCGGACAGTTGGTACATCACGTAGTCCTGCCCCGTTGCGGGATCATGACCGCCCAGGCCAAAGTTGCCGCTGGTTCCGGCGGGAGACGCAGTCACGCGATCCGGCAGGGGCTCCACAAGGGCCGCAAACACCGCCTCGGCGATCCGTTGCGAGACTTCTGCGGCACAGCCGGAGACGGGGCGCGGGTATTTGGCGTCCAGGAATGTGCCTTCCGGTATAAGGACGTCGAGCGGAGCGAAGGCGCCTGCGCTGATCGGGACTTCGGGGAAGATATGCCGCATCGCCAGATAAACCGAAGACAGCGTGGTCGCGAGGACCGAGTTCATCGGCCCCATGCATGGCGGGCTGCTGTCGGAGAAGTCGAATTGCAAGTTGCCCGCGGTCTTGGTGACCGTCAGCCTGATGGCCAGCGGTTCGTTCACCACCCCGTCGCTGTCAATCCAGGCGGTCGATGTGTAGGTGCCGTCAGGGATTTCGTCGATGAGGCTGCGCATCTGGATTTCGGCCCGGTTGCGCAATTCTGCAATCGCCTCCTGCACCGTGTCATCGCCGTAACGGTCAAGGAGGTCGTTCAACCGGTCTTCACCGACCATCAATGCGGCCGCCTGCGCTTTGACATCCCCGATCCGTTGATCTGCCACGCGGATGTTGGAACAGATGATGGCGTAAATCTCGGTGTCCAGCACGCCTTGCTTGAACAGGCGGACAGGCGGCAAGCGCAGGCCCTCTTGCTCGACAGAAGTGGCGGAGGCGGAAAACCCGCCGGGCACAGCACCCCCGGTGTCGGGCCAGTGGCCGGTGTTGGAGAGCCAGCAGAAGATTTTGCCGTTCCGGTAAAAGGGGCGTGCAAATCGGACATCCATCAGATGGGTGCCACCAAGGTAGGGGTCGTTGACGATGTAGATATCATCAGGTTTCGGTGCAGCGACGGTGCCTGCCGCGATCATCTCGATCAACACGCGGGTGGAGTATTGCATCGTGCCGACAAAAACCGGCAGACCGCCAGCGCCCTGGGCGATCAAAGCCCCGTCGTCGGCGCTGTAGATACCATCGGAGCGGTCGTTGGCTTCGGCGATCACAGGGGAAAAGGCGGCGCGCGAAAAGCTGAGATCCATCTCGTCACAGACCTGTTGCAATCCCGCCTGGATCACCGAAAGAGTGATCGGGTCAATGCTCATGCCGCGCCTCCGATGTGGATCATGAGGTTGCCGTCGGGGCCGGAGGTGACGTCGTCCCCGGGCGGAATAAGGACCGTGCTATCGAATTGCTCGATGATGGCGGGGCCTTTCAGCCTGGCGTCCATGGGCAGGTGATCGCGCCAGTACACCGGAGTGTCATGAAATCTGCCGTCGAACAGGACGGAGCGATGGCCTGTCGGGATAGCTGTATCCTGTCGCGCGTCCGGGTCGATCAGGCGGGACAGATCAACCGGTGTCCTGAGGCCGACAACGGACGTGTTCACACTTACGATCCGCGCCCGGATCTCGGGCAAGTCGACCTTGAAGCGATTCCAGTAAACGGCCTCGAACCCCGACCGCAAATCCGCTTCTGTGGGCGTTGCCGTTACGAGGGGCACACGCACCACATGGCTTTGGCCGAGGAACTGCATGTCGACGCTGAACGTCTTGCGACGCTCCTTGATCGTGACATTCTCCTGCGCCAATGCGGCCTCGCCCGCTGCGATTTGATCGGTGAAAACGGCGTGGAGAATGGCGACCGCGTCGGCGCCCAGGGGTTGGTTCACGGTTTGCACATAGTCGTGGCGCAGATCGGCGACGACGCAGCCAAGCGCGTTGGTCATGCCGGGGCGCGCGGGGATCAGAACGCGCGGCACGCCCAATTCGCGGGCAAGGTCTGCGGCGTGCAATGGGCCCGCGCCGCCAAAAGCGAACAGGGCAAAGTCGCGCGGGTCGGCCCCAAGCGAGAGCGAAACCATGCGAATGGCACCGGCCATTTTGGCGTTGGCGATCCGGATGACGGCTTCGGCCGCTTTCGTCGCATCAACGCCAAGTGCCGTGCCGAGTTTGTCGGCGAAAACCTGCGCGATCTTGGCCTGGCTGATCCCGCCAGCCACGGCGTTCAGCTTGTCGGGGTCGAGCCGCCCAAGAAGCATGTTGGCGTCCGAGATCGTAGGCTCGGTGCCACCCTGACCATAGCATATCGGGCCGGGCGTCGCACCCGCGCTTTCCGGGCCGACGTGCAGCAGGCCCGCGGCATCGACCCAGGCGATGGATCCGCCCCCTGCCCCGACAGTGCGCACGTCCACCATGGGAACGTGGATGGGCATGGCATATTCGATCTCGATCTCGTTCGAGATCGGCGGCGTGCCATTGCGAATGAGAGCCACGTCTGTCGAGGTGCCGCCCATGTCGTAGGTCAGCAGGTTGAATTCACCCGCCCGCCGACCGGTATATGCGGCGGCCATGACGCCCGAAGCCGGGCCTGACATGACGGTTTTCGCTGCTTCCCGTGCAACGAGGCGCGAGGATACCATGCCGCCGTTGCCGTTCATTACCAGAACATCGCCGCCATACCCTTTGGTCGCCAATTCATCCCGCAAACGCGTCACGTAGCGTTCCAACAGCGGTTGGACGGAAGCGTTCACCGCCGCTGTCACCCCGCGTTCGAACTCGCGCGTTTCGGACAACAGGCTGTGGCCCGTGGTGATGTAGCCATTGGGCCAAAGGTCGGCTGCGATTTCAGCAGCGCGAATTTCGTGTGACGGGTTGGCGTAGGCGTGCAGAAAGTGGATCACAAGGGATTCGCAGCCCGCATCGAAAAGGGTGCGAACTGCGTCGGCCACCGCCACTTCGTCAAGCGGGGTCAGCACCTGACCTGTCGCATCCATACGCTCCGGTACCTCCAGGCGCAGATCACGAGGGATGACCGGAAAGAACTGGCCTTTCATGCCATAAGCCTGCGGGCGCGTGCGCCGCCCCAGTTCGAGAATATCCCGAAAGCCCGCAGTGGTGATCAGACCGGTTTTGGAAAGTTTGCGTTCCAGGACTGCGTTCGTCGTCGTTGTTGTCCCGTGCACGATAAGGTCGACGCCAGTCAGGTCGATCGCAGCCATGTTCAGCGCATTGATCACCCCGAAGGCCTGGTTGTCCAGGGTTGTCGGGGTCTTTGCGATCTGGATCGCGCCGGTATCGCCATCAATTGTGACCAGATCCGTGAAGGTTCCGCCGACGTCCACGCCAATGATCTTGTCTTTTGCCATGGCGCTGCCTCACGCAAACTCGCTTGTGTACGAATAAAGTCGCACAGTTGCGGGTTTAGTCAACCGTGATGATCGCTTCAGCAGAAACAGGCGTTCCATCAACCACATAGGCCCGGTGATCGTTGGTATTGAGCGTCACGCGCAGCAGGTGTTGCCCCTTTGGCAAAGCCCCGATGCTGTAGCTGTCCGAGAAGACCCGTCCGAGTTTCATATCGCCGATATAGATATGGCCATGCCCGGTGCCGCCAACATGATCGCCGTCTTGCATTTCCTCCGAGAAGGTGAAGTTTTCGGCGTCGATCTGTGCGATCCAGCCTTGGTCATGGGCCGAGACGCTCAAGGCGACCGTTGGAAAGGGGGCTTGGGTGACGTCATGCTGCATGCCGCTGTGGCCCATCGCCATATGCGCGGCCATGCTGCCGGGTTCGGGTCTGGTGAACCGTGCCTTTGCGGTGACGTCTCCGGCGGCTTCAAAGCGCAGAGTGAGGGGAACCAGTGTGCCATCTTCGAGCGGCACATCCGTTGGTGCGATCATGATATGGGCGGCATCCAGCGCCAGCGAGGACTTGCCCAGCGGGACGGGCAAGCCACGGTCCGCGTTGTGAAAACGCACGTCTGCCATGGTGCTGTGGACGCCGATGAGCCTGTCCGGCACACCCTCGTTCTCAATGGTCAGCACGCCAGCAGCGCCACCGTTTGCCAAGGGACTGGCGGACACTTCGGTGATCAACAGATTGCGGGCGGCGGGGGTCAGCACGCCGCTGGTCCAAAGAACAGCGGCAATCACCGCAAGCGCGATGCCGATAATTCCCACTTTCATATCCGTCTCCAGCCCAGCATCATGCGCGCATGAATCTGCGGAACTTCCTGCCCGCCGTCAACCTGGCGGTTGTCTTGCCAAGCCAGGGTGCGGCCCATGTGTCGGAGCAGGGCTTTGTACTCTTGTTGCCGACGGGGGCTTACATTTCTGCCGGTGTTGCCGTTGTCGTAGTGACGGTCGTGAGCTTGTTTCTGGTCCCTGAGCGCGCTGTGCGGCGGCTTTTCGCCGTGCGCCCGATCGCGCCTCGCCGAAGTGACGGACTGGCGACGATAACCAGCCTGATGGCCTTTGCGGCGATGTGTTTCGGGCTTTATCTGGGCCTCTTCGGGTCGCGTGATCCGCTTTCGAATCTTTTGCCGCTTGGTTTTTGGACTTTGGGGTGGATCGTTCTGGTTAGCCTTGCGGCCTTTTTGGGCAATTTGTGGATCTGGATGAACCCGTGGACCGGGCTGTATCGGCTGGTCGCGTCGGCAAAGGAGTTGGTGGCGTTGCCCGAGGCGATTGGGGTGTGGCCTGCGACGTTGACGTTGTTGGCCTTTGCCGGGTTTCTGCTGGCCGATCCGGCGCCAGATGATCCGGCGCGGCTGGCCTACCTCATTGCCGGATATTGGGGGGTCACCTTCGTCGGCATGCTGCTTTTTGGGCAACGGTGGTGCGCACAGGCGGAACTCGGACACGTCCTCTTTGCGGCCTTTGCCCGGTTGGCCCCGCTGCGGCTGCAAGAGCCCGCGGGCCTTGGCGGGCCCGGGTGGCAGATCGTCACAGGGCCCGCCACAACCGGGATGGGTATCTTTGCATTGGTGATGCTGGGCGTTGGCAGCTTTGACGGGTTGAACGAGACGTTCTGGTGGTTGGGTCAGATCGGGGTCAATCCGCTCGAGTTTCCCGGGCGATCTGCAGTGATCGGTGCAACCCTGACCGGGCTGCTGGTGTCTGTTGTGGGGCTTGCCGTTGTCTTTGGACTGGTGGTCTGGATCGGGATCTGGGTCAGCCGGGCGAATGTATCGGTGATTTCAGCATACGGGGCGCTCGCCATGTGCGTGTTGCCCATCGCGCTGGTCTACCACATGGCGCATTATCTGGCGTCGTTCCTGGTCAGCATCCAATACACCGTCGCCGCGCTGAGCGATCCTTTTGCGACGGGCGCTGATTATCTCGGGATCGAGCCATTCCGCGTCACAACGGGCTTTTTCAATCGCATCGATACCGTTCGCCTGATCTGGACCATGCAGGCCGGGCTGGTGGTGATCGGTCATGTCTGGTCCATTCTGTTGGCCCACCGTGTCGCGACGGATCTGTTTGGGGACCATCGCAAGGCAGCGATTGCGACCCTGCCCCTGTCGCTTTTCATGATCGCCTATACTTTCCTGGGATTGTGGCTCTTGGCGGCGCCAAAGGGTGCATAATCTGCGTTCGCTGCGACCTGTTCAAGAAATCTCTGGACAAATTGCATGTGTACAAACAACATTTGAATATAATGATCGCGGGCAATCGGCCCCGGCGACAAGGGAGAATTGGAATGACAAAGCTTTTGAACACAAGCCGTCGGACTTTGCTGAAAAGCGCTGGTGCAGGCGCACTCCTGGCGTCCTCGCCCTTGTTGGGGCGTTTCGCCAGTGCGCAATCGTCCGAACCGATCAAGATCGGGTTCCAGCAGCATTCAACAGGTATCGGTGCCGCCTATGGGCGCTGGTACGGGCGCACAACGGATGCAGCCGTGAAATTGATCAACGAGTCTGGCGGTATCAATGGCCGCCCCATTGAAATCATCGCCGAGGATGACGGAACAGACCCAAAGCGGGGCGCAGAAGTGGTCGAGAAATTCGCGAACCAGCACAACTGCGACGTCGCGTTCGGGACGCTGTTCAGCCACGTGGTGATCGGCTCTGCCCCTGCGGCGGGCGAACAGAAGCTGCCATATTTTGTTGTGTCCGAGGGCCATCACGTCGCATCCGGCGCGCTGAACCGTTATACGCTGCAGCCGGGCATCACCGACGTGAAAAGCCAGGTGCAGGCGATGGCGCCATATGTTGCTGAAAATCTTGGCAAGAAGGTCACGATGATCTTTCCGGATTTCGCCTTTGGCCATGACCACCGCGACTTTTTCACGGCCGCGATCGAAGCACAGGGCGGTGAAGTTCTGGAGCATATCGCGGTGCCGCCTTCGGAGACATCCTTCACCAAATACTTCCCCAAGATCCCGCGCGATACCGAAGTGCTGTATCACGTGATGGTGGGTCCCGCTGTGTTGACCTTCGTCAAGGAACTGGGCGAGTTCTTTGGCCCCTCCAGCCCAGCGATCTTTGGATTCATCGATTCGCTGGAGGCCGTTGATCTGGCCTCGCCCGGTTTGGAGTTTCTGGAAGGGACATATTTCTGGGAGGGCAACCCGCGTTACGCGCAGCCAGACCAGACCTCCTTCGACAAGAACTTCCGTGCCGCTGTCGGTGTGGATGAGAACGGAGCGTCGGTGTCTGATGCATCGGATGTGTCGACCTATGCTCACATGTTCGGCTGCTGGGAGACGCTGCATGTCATCAAGGCGGGGATGGAAGCTGCGGACTATCAGGGCCCCGCTGACCGTCAAAAGCTGATCGAGGCGGTCGAGGCCATGACGGACATGGCCGAAAGCGATGCGCATCCACAGGGGCCAAAGCTCTTTAACGGCAAGACCCACCAGGTGTTTGGCAAGCAATACATCTCGAAGGTCGAAAATGGGCGTCTTGTTCGTGTGCACGCGACATCCATCGAAGACACATTGTATCCGGACGAAGTCGACTACACGACCCAGTCTTTCTGAAACCATCAAACTTGCGCCCGGGTGACAGGCCCGGACGCATGAGACTGGGCTGAATGGATTTCGGACCTCACCTGATTTTGGCGATCCTCGAAGGCGCCGTGGGCGCGTCCGTTTTGGCGTTGACAGCCCTTGGCCTGTCACTCGTGTTCGGAGTGATGCGCGTCGTGAACGTGGCACATGGCGAGTTTTTCATGGTGGGTGCCGTGGTGGCGTGGTTTGTCGCCTCGACGCTGGCAGGCCACCCCGCAATCGGATTTCTCGCGGCGCTCGCGATTGCGCCCCTGGTCGCCGGGGCCATCGCCGTGGTGGTGGATCGTTTCGTCCTGAAACAGGTTGAATACGACCCCGAGGCAACCATCGTCGGCACCATTGGTGTCCTCTACATCCTCCAGCAATCCGCTCTGATGATCTACGGCCCGGAGGCGCGACCGGTCGAGCCACCCTTCAGCCATCGCATTGCGCTGCCATGGATCGAGTGGGGCGAAAACGGCCTGGGGTTCTACTTTCCCTGGGGGTTGAGCACGACCAGTTACAAACTGTTTGTGATCTGTGCCGCCGTCGCAATTCTGCTCGCCTTCTGGCTGGTGATGTCGCGCACCCGGATGGGTCTGATCATGCGGGCCACACAGCTGGACCGTGAAACGGCACTGGCCTTCGGAATTCCCGTGCAGCGCGTCTACTCGATTGTGTTCGCCTTTGGCGCGGCCCTTGCAGCCCTTGCTGCCGTTCTGATCGTGCCCATCCAGCAAGCGCATTATCTGATGGGGCATGACCCCCTGCTTTTGAGCTTTATCGTCGTGATCATTGGCGGCCTTGGGTCCGTGCGGGGCACTGTTGTTGCTGCCTTGCTGATCGGGATGTCGGACGGGATCATCTCGGTCTTTCTGAGCCCGACCCTGTCCAAGATCATCGCCACACTGCTTGTCGCACTGGTGCTCGTGTTCAGGCCACAGGGTCTGTACGGAAAGAAAATGGCATGACGCTGGACGCCCGATCAGCCGCGCTGCATCTGGGCGTGCTGGCACTGCTTGTCGTCCTGGGCTTTGTT
>CAYGQZ010000002.1:0-7388 GCA_964352055.1 uncultured Rhodobacterales bacterium | reverse complement strand
GTGCTGGCCCTGCGGACAATTGGTGTGGCGTTCATGATCGTCACATTGATGTTTGCGCAGGCCGTCTATCTGACGGTGCTTTACCTTGGCGTATGGACCGGCGGAGATGAGGGCTTTGTCATCGTGCAGGCCAGCCGCCAGATTGCGGGCTATGCCCTGACAGAGCCGCTGACCCGCTATTTCGCGGCACTCGTGATCTTTGCCGCGGCGTTGCTGATCACGGCCCGGATGATGCAGATGCCATTTGGGCGCGTCCTGATCGGCGTGCGCGAAAACGAAGAGCGCACGCAGATGCTCGGCTATGACGTTTTTCGGCACAAGCTGCTCGCGGTCATGATTTCGGGAACAATCGCAGGTGCGGCGGGGGCCACCTATGCCGTACTCTTTGGCTATGTCGGCGCGACCTTCGCGTCGGTTCAGTATTCCATCTTCCCGCTGCTGTGGGTTTTGCTGGGTGGAATGGGGACAACGATCGGGCCTCTGATCGGTGTCGCCTTCATGTTCTATCTGATCGACTACGCCAGCGGATTGACGAATGCCTACATGCTGATCGCGGGTGCCGTCTTGGTCTTGCTGACGCTGTTTGCCCGCACCGGGATCATGGGCGAGGTCCGCAAAAGGTGGGTGCCCTGGTTGCCATGAACCTGCTGGAAACAAAAGGGCTGACACGGTTTTATGGCGGGCTGACGGCCGTTGACGGGGTCGACTATACGCTGAACCAAGGCGAGATCCACGCGTTGATCGGGCCAAATGGTGCCGGCAAGAGTACCTTTGTCGGCATGGTTTCGGGTCGTATTCCGGCCAGCGAAGGCGAGGTCTGGTTCGAAGGTGAAAACGTCACCTCCTTGCCAGCGCATGCACGGATCAGAAAGGGCATGGCCTATACGTTTCAGATCACCGCCGTGTATGCGCGGTTGAGTCTGTTTGACAACATCGCACTGGCCTTGGGGCACCGGACGCGGGGTGATGTATTGGCTGCACTGGATCGCGTCGGATTGGTGGATCGTGCGGCGCAGGCGGCAGGCGATCTGGCCTATGGCCACCAGCGCCTGCTGGAGATTGCGATGGGTGTGGCGCAGCGACCTCGGTTGCTGATCCTTGATGAGCCCACACAGGGTTTGGCCGAAAGTGAGATTGCCGGATTCAACGCGCTGATCCGCTCCTTGAAGGGCGACACGACGATCCTGTTGATCGAGCATAACATGCAGGTCGTCATGGCCCTTGCGGATGAAATCACGGTGCTTGAGACCGGAAAGATCCTTGCCCGTGGTACACCGGAAGAAATCCACGCCAACGCGGCCGTTCAATATGCATATCTGGGGACCGGATGACACTGCGTGTTGATGGCATAAGCACCGGCTACGGTCAGGTTCAGGTCCTTTACGACCTGTCATTCGAGGCGCGTCCGGGGGAGATCCTGTGCCTGCTTGGACGCAACGGCGCGGGCAAGACAACGACGCTGAAGGCGATCATGGGATTGCTGCCCCTGACCTCAGGGGCGATCAGCCTGAATGGGCAGGTGATTTCGACACTGCCACCGCACCAGGTTCCGCGGCAGGGCATTGCCTATGTGCCGCAGGGGCGTCGCCTGTTCAGCGAACTTACGGTGGCCGAGAACATCGACGTGGGCCTGATGACACGGGGCAAGTCAGCCCGGACACGAGAGCGTGTGCTGGCCATGTTCCCGCGCTTGCGCGAGCGGTTGAACCAGCGTGCCGAGACCCTGTCAGGCGGCGAGCAGCAGATGCTGGCGACCGCCCGGGCGCTGTGCCTGGAGCCGTCAGTCCTGCTGCTGGACGAACCGACAGAGGGGCTGCAACCGTCCATGATTGCCCTGATCGGTGAGACCGTCCGGGCGATGCGCGATGAAGGCCAAGCCGTTGTTCTGGTGGAGCAGCGGATGGAAGCCGTGCTGTC
This sequence comes from uncultured Rhodobacterales bacterium, assembly GCA_964352055.1. GTDB lineage: Bacteria > Pseudomonadota > Alphaproteobacteria > Rhodobacterales > Rhodobacteraceae > Tateyamaria. The sequence goes on along the minus strand of CAYGQZ010000002.1, from coordinate 5,471 downwards.
GCTCACGGATCGTGTGGCCTTTATCGAAAATGGGCGCGGTCGCGAGGTTGTCGAAACGACGCTTCTGCGCGACGATCCAAGCCTTTTGCAGAAATATGTCGGAATCTAGGTCAGCTTCGCCAAGAGCCGTTCAAACGTTTCGATTTCGTCTTCGGTCAGTTGCTCCAGCGTTTCGCGGCGGGCCTCCAGGGCTTGCCCCACCGCAGTCTCGAACGTCGCACGGCCTGCGGCGGTGAGTGCAATGAGGCGCAACCTTTGATCACTCTGGTCAGCAGAGGATTCGACCAACCCTTTGTCCCTTAACCGCCCGACGACGCCCTTTATGGTCGCCGAGTCCATGGCCGTCAGCCGACCAAGCTTGTTCTGTGACAATGCCCCGGATTCGTGCAGACGCGCCAGAACCGCGAATTGTGTCGTGGTCAGGCCTTGGACGTGTTTCACGAAAATCGCGACATGTCGCTGATTGGCGCGCCGCAGATTGTATCCGACCTGCCCGGTGAGGTGGTATTCGTCCAAAAGCTTCAGGTCGTTTGCCATATCCAAAGTATTGACAGTTTGCATGCACAACCGCAACATCCGCTTGTGTACAAACAAACACGCATGGTCGGGACGGACAGCCTTTGTATCAGCGCCCAAACACTCTGGAAGACGCTCTTGCGGTTTTGGCCGAGGGTGATTGGCAGATCGCTGCGGGATGTACGGATCTGTTTCCCGGAACGAAGCATAAGGTGTTGAGGGGCGACACCCTCGATATCACTGCAATCGATGACCTGCGTGGCATTTCGAAAGGTGAGGACACGCTGCGGATCGGTGCGACGACCACCTGGAGCGATATCATTCACGCCGACCTGCCTGCCTGCTTTGATGGGCTCAAGCTGGCCGCGCGCGAGGTGGGTGCGACACAGATTCAAAACCGCGGAACACTGGCGGGCAATCTGTGCAACGCCTCTCCGGCTGCCGATAGCGTGCCGCCACTTTTGACCCTCGAGGCCACGGTTGAAGTCAGCAGCGCCCACGCGCGGCGCCGGATACCCTTGCCGGAGTTTATCCTGGGGCCGCGCCATATCGCCTTGCAGCCAGCTGAACTTGTGACAGCGATCCACATTCCGAACAGTGCGCTGCGCGGGCGGGGCCACTTTCGCAAACTCGGCGCGCGCAAGTATCTGGTGATTTCGATTTCCATGACGGCGGTCCGGCTGGACGTAGAGGACGGCATCGTCACGCGGGCGGCTTTGGCCGTCGGGTCGTGCGGTCCGGTGGCGACGCGATTGCCAGAGGTGGAACGCGCACTCATCGGGGCGCCGCTTGACCCTGCCTTGATTACGGACGAAGCGGTCGCGCGCGCGATCACTCCCATCGACGATATCCGCGCCGATGCCGCCTATCGTGCGGCCAGCGCGGCGGAATTGCTGCGCCGCACGGTTGGAGACCTGTCATGAAGGATCTCGTTCAAGGCATCTCGTTTACCGTTGGGTCGACGTTGCAGCGTGTCGAGGCCCATCCGGGCAAGCGTTTATCCGAGGTATTGCGGGATGATCTGAACCTCAAAAGTGTCAAGGTCGGGTGCGATGCGGGTGACTGCGGCGCCTGCACGGTGTTGATCGATGGCCAGCAAATCTGTGCTTGTCTCACCCCGGTTGCTCAGGCGAATGGCTGTCACGTGGAAACCCTCGAGACTGCTGAACCGGACTTGTCGAAACGTTTGCAGGCGTCCTTTCTCAATCATGGAGCCGCGCAATGCGGGATCTGTACGCCGGGCATCATGATGGCGGCGATGTCGTTGCTGCGCACGACCCCGACACCAAATGCCACACAGGTCAAAGACGCCCTTGGCGGCGTTTTGTGCCGCTGCACCGGGTATCGCAAGATCATTGATGCTGTCGTGGGGGTCAGTGACACAACCCATGGCACCAGACTCCCCGGACCGGGCCCGATGGTCGGGCAATCTGTGCCAAGGATTGACGGCCGACCAAAGGTGGACGGGTCCGAAATCTTTGGTGCGGATTACGTGCCCGATGGCTCGCTCCTGATCCGCGCCGTGCGTGCGCCTTTGTATCACGCGACATTTGAACTGGGCGATATGCGACGTTGGCAGCAGGAGCATCCTGGCGTGCAGGCTGTCATCACCGCTGCGGATATCGCCGGTGAAAACAGGTTTGGTGTGATCGCGCCTTTTGCTGACCAACCTGCATTGGCCGAAGACCGTGTGCGCTACATGGGCGAGCCTGTGGCCCTGGTCGTTGGCGACCCTGCGGCGGTCGAGGCGTTGGATCTGGGCGGATTTCCGGTGACATGGCATCCGCTCCCCCACAGTTTGACCGAGCAGGACGGGGCCGCCGCCACTGCGGCTCTGGTGCATGATGGTCGCCCGGAAAACACCCTGATCCGTGGGCATGTCACCTGTGGCACGCCAGAGGCTGCCCTTGAGGCTGCCGCCCATGTGGTGACGGGCCGGTTCGAGACCTCCTATGTGGAACATGCCTATATCGAGCCCGAGGCGGGTGCTGCGTGGATGGATGGCGATGTGCTGACCATTCAGGCGTGTACCCAGGCACCGGTCATGGATCAGGAGGACACAGCAAAGGTTCTTGGCCTGCCGCTTGCAAAGGTGCGGATCATTCCATCGGCGGCCGGTGGTGGATTTGGGGCGAAGCTGGATGTGACGCTGCAGCCTTTGCTGGGCCTTGCTGTTCTCAAGACCGGTCGCCCCTGCCACATGGTCTTCAGCCGGACCGAGTCGATGCAAGCCAGTACAAAACGCCATCCCGGGACCATGCAGGCCAGTATCGGTGCCGACGCAGATGGCAAGGTGACCGGCATGCTCTTTCATGGCGATTTCAACACAGGCGCTTATGCCAGTTGGGGCCCGACAGTGGCGACCCGTGTGCCCGTACATGCCTCGGGTCCCTACCTGACGCCACATTACCGCGCGACCAGCCGGGCGGTCCATACGAACGGGCCAACAGCAGGTGCGTTTCGAGGCTTCGGCGTACCGCAGGCAGCGATCACCCAAGAGCTGCTTTATGATGAACTGGCGCTCAAGGTCGGGATCGACCGGCTGGCGTTTCGGCGGTTGAATGCCTTGCAGGACGGCGACAAGACACCGTCCGGACAGACCTTGCAGGCAGTGGGATTGCGGGAATGTCTAGACGCGCTGGAGCCGCATTGGCAACGGGCGCAGGCCGATGCGGCGGCTTTCAATGCGCAGTATGCGGACCGCAAACGCGGCATCGGGATCGCGTCCTGTTGGTATGGTTGCGGGAACACGGCGCTGCCAAACCCATCGACGGTCCGGATCGGGATCACGGCGGATGGCGCGTTGAAGCTTCACCAGGGGGCGACGGATATCGGGCAAGGTTCCAACACGGTGATTGCCCAGATTGCGGCAGACGCCTTGGGCGTGCCTGTCGGGGCTTTTGATCTGATCGGGCCGGATACGGCGCTGACGCCGGATTGCGGAAAGACGTCGGCCTCGCGGCAAACATTCATCACGGGACGTGCGGCCGAGGCTGCGGGCAAGGCCCTGCGTGCGCAGATCTTGCGACTGACAAACCTGCATGATCTGACGGGCATTGACTTGGCCGAGGGTGCCTTGACGGCGCATCACGACGCCCAGACGCGCGTCATCCATCTGGCTGAATTGCCCATCGACGCGCATGGCTATGTGTTGTGCGCCCAGGAAACCTATGACCCGCCAACGACACCGCTTGATGAGAATGGGCAGGGCACGCCCTATGCGGTCTATGGCTACGGTGCCCAGATTGCCGAGGTCGAGGTCGATCTGAAGCTGGGCACGACCAAGGTCATTCATGTCACCGCCGCCCATGACGTCGGGCGCGCGATCAATCCGCTTTTGGTCGAAGGGCAGATCGAGGGCGGTATCGCGCAAGGCCTCGGACTGGCCTTAATGGAAGAATATATCCCCGGAAAAACCGAGGATTTGCATAATTATCTGATTCCGACCTTTGGCGATGTGCCCGCCGTAACGTCGATTCTGATCGAGAAACCTGATCCGGAAGGGCCGATGGGGGCCAAGGGCCTGGGCGAACATGTTCTCATCCCCACAGCCCCCGCGATCCTCAACGCCATCCGCGATGCTTGCGGGGCAAGGATCACCAAGGTCCCTGCCCTGCCCCACCGTGTGCTGGCAGCGATTAAGGCCGCCCGATGAGCCAGCCTGAGAAGATCCGCTGCGATGCCTGCCCGGTCATGTGCTATATCGCGGAGGGCAAGGCCGGTGCCTGTGACCGCTATGCAAACGCGGGCGGGCGAATTGTCCGCTGCGATCCGCTGACGATCCTGGACCGGCGGATCGCAAAGGGCGATGAGGTCAAACCGTTTCTGGCCGCTGATTGGGACGGACAGACGGCTTCGGGTGACGCAGTTGTTGTGTCCGCGATTGGTGCTGGCACCACCTACCCCGACTACAAGCCGGCACCCTTCATCATCAGCCGCGAGATCGACGGGATCGATTGCGTGACCGTCGTGACCGAAGCGATCTTTTCCTATTGCGGCGTGAAGGTAAAGATCGACACCGATCGGCACCTGGGGGCAGAAGCGAGCGCGGTGCGGGCCGAAGGTGAGGTGATTGGCCATGTGATGACGTCGGAATACGGATCGCAAATGCTCTCGCTGGGCGGCGTCGATCACCTGACCGGAGGCAGCAAGGCCGAAGGACGCACGACCTGCGATGCGTTGCTCAGGCTTTGCAACAAGGAGGCGGTTGAACTGACCGTCGATGGCGGCTCGTGCGTGATCGTGCAGGCCGGGCAGCCGCCCATCGTGGATGGCCTGCGTGAGGATCGCATGCGCGTGGGCTGCGGCTCGGCCACGATCGGGATGTTCGCCGCGCAATGGCAAGGGTTGGTGGACGAGGTCGTCGTCGTGGACGATCATATCACCGGCGTTGTGTCCGAGCATCAGGCCGGCAAGGTCATTGATTGGCCTGCATCCGGTATCCGCATTCTCGGGCATCGCTCTACGCCGGGCCGCTACTTCAAGGTGGCCGCACCTGGCAAGGGCTGGGGCGGCACGGATATCGACGACCCGCTCAGCATTCTCGGCCCATGGCGGCCCGAAAAAGGGGCGCGCCCTGGTCTGTCGTTGCTGATGGTGTCGACCACGGGCGAACACGCCGGGTATTATGTCTTGAACGACGCGTTGGAGCCGAAAGCACAGCCAATGCCGACGGCTTTGCAGCCCTCGGTCGATCTGATTGCGCAGAACTGTGAGCCTGCGCTGTGCACCGTCCTGTTCATGGGCGGGGCTGGCGGATCATTGCGGTCGGGGGTGACAGAAAATCCGATCCGGCTGACCGAGTCCGTAAAAGCCGGACAAACCAAGGTTACGATTGGTGGCGCGCCTGTTTATCGTTGGCCGGGCGGCGGCATCACCATCATGGTCGACGTCACGCAGGTGCCTGATGGTGCGTTTGGATACGTTCCCACCCCCGCGCTGGTTGCGCCGCTTGA
>CAYGQZ010000001.1:12075-53996 GCA_964352055.1 uncultured Rhodobacterales bacterium | reverse complement strand
GGCGTGCATATACGGCCCGCAATGGGACCAGGCCATTGCCGTTGCGCAGCACCCTCCTTATATCCCCGACACCAGGTGATGGAGGTCAAATCCGATGGTGCGTACATTTGTGCTTATGGCCGCGATGACGGCGTTTGTCGGTTTTATCGGGCTTTTGCTGGGCGGCGAGACGGGGTTGATCTTCGCGCTCGTGATCGCTTTTGCGATGAACTTCTTTTCCTACTGGAACTCGGACAAGGCCGTGCTGCGCATGCATGGCGCGCGGCCCGTGGATGCACGTGCGGCCCCGGAACTGTGGAAAATGACCGAGGATATGGCCCTGCGCGCGGGCCTGCCGATGCCAGCGCTCTATATCATCGAGACCGAGCAGCCCAACGCCTTTGCCACCGGGCGCAATCCGCAGAACGCCGCCGTCGCGGTGACGCGCGGGCTGATGGAGAACATGAGCCGCGAAGAGGTGGCGGGCGTCGTCGCCCACGAGCTGGCCCATATCAAGAACCGCGATACGCTGACCATGACAATCACCGCGACACTGGCGGGGGCGGTGTCGATGCTTGCCAATTTCGCGATGTTCTTTGGCGGCGGGCGCGACCGGCCCATGGGCATGGTCGGAACAATCGCCATGATGATCCTCGGGCCATTGGCCGCCGGCATGGTGCAAATGGCGATCAGCCGCGTGCGCGAATACGAGGCCGATGCCGAAGGGGCCGCGATCTGTGGCAACCCCGAATGGCTGGCCTCTGCGCTTGCGGGCCTCGGCCGACTCTCAAGCCGGATCGACAACATCGCCGCCGAACGCAATCCCGCCACGGCGCATATGTTCATCGTCAACCCGCTGCACATGCACGCCGTGGACAGCCTCTTTGCCACGCACCCCCCGATCGACAAGCGGATTGCCAAGCTGCGCGCCCTCGGCGGCACCCGGGCCGGGCCCCGGCGCGCGCCCGCAGGGCCAACAGAAAGTGGCCCCTGGGGCTAGTTGAAACCCGCGCGCAATTCCATAAATTGACGCCGCCATAGACATTCGGAGTGAACAGCCATGACAGAGACCCTTGAAAAAGAAACCTTTTCCTTCCAGACCGAGGTGGGACAGCTTCTGGAGATTGTCGCCGGATCGCTCTATTCCAACCGCGAGGTGTTCCTGCGCGAACTGGTGTCCAACGCCTCCGACGCCTGCGACAAGCGGCGCTATGCCGGGCTGACCGATGCCGCACACGCTCCGTCCGAGGATTTTGCGATCACGCTCGCGGTTGATGCCAAGGCCAGGACCTTGACGATCTCGGACAACGGCATCGGCATGAACCACCCGGATCTTCTGGCGACACTGGGCACCATCGCCAAGTCCGGCACCAGCGCCTTCATCGAAGCCCTGAAAGCCGAAGACAAGGACAGACCCGGCCTGATCGGCCAATTCGGCGTGGGCTTTTATTCCGCCTTCATGGTGGCGTCGCAAGTGGATGTGCTGACCCGCAAAGCGGGTGAGGATGAGGCCTGGCTCTGGTCGTCAGACGGCAAGGGCGAATTTTCGATTGCGCCCGCCGAACGGGAAACCCCCGGCACAACCGTCACCCTGCACCTCAAGAAAGACGCAAAGGAATTTGCCGAAGAGGCGCGCGTCCGCCACATCATCAAGACCTATTCCGAGCATATCAGCTTTCCGGTCAAACTGGGCGACGACACCCTGAACGCGGCCGAAGCGCTCTGGACCCGTCCGGCCAAGGACATTTCCGAGGACCAGTACGCAGAGTTCTACCGCCACAGCTCCCATGCCTTCGACGCCCCCTGGCACGTGATGCACAACCGGGTGGAAGGCACGCTCAACCACACCAGCCTGCTGTTTGTGCCCAGCGTCCAGCCCTTCGATCTGTTCGAGCCCGAGCGCAAGAGCCATGTGAAACTTTACGTCAACCGCGTCTTCATCTCTGAAACGACCAAAGACCTGATCCCCGCCTACCTGCGCTTTCTGCGCGGAATCGTGGACAGCCAGGACCTGTCGCTCAACGTGTCGCGCGAAATGCTGCAAACCGACCCCAAGCTTGCCAGGATCAAGACCTCGATCACCAAGAAGGTGCTGTCCGAGCTCAAGAAAAAGGCCAGCAAGGCACCAGAGGACTACGCGACCTTCTGGGGCAATTTCGGGGCCGTGCTCAAGGAAGGTCTGGTCGAGGATGCGGCCCTGCGCGACCGCATTCTGGAAATCTGCCGCTTTGCCTCCACTGCCGAGGGCGACCTGACCAGCCTGCCCGACTACGTGTCGCGGATGAAAGAGGGGCAAGACGCGATCTTTTACATCGCGGGCGATGACGCCGCCAAACTGGTCCAGTCCCCCCATCTCGAAGGGTTCAAGGCCAAGGGGGTCGAAGTCCTGCTGCTCTCTGACCACGTGGATGAATTCTGGTTGCAGCACATCACCGAATTTGACGGCAAGCCGTTCAAATCCATCACCCGCGGGGCCGCCGATCTGGACGCGATCAAGGCCGAGGACAAAGCCGCTGACGACGATGACGCCAAGCCAGAGGCCGACCTCTCCGCCCTCATCGCCGCGATCAAGCTGGAACTGGGCGCGGCGGTCAAGGACGTGCGCCCGTCCAAACGCCTGACCGACAGCCCGGTCTGCCTGATTGCCGATGATGGCGACATGGATGTCAATCTTGAGCGGTTGCTGAAACGTCACGGACAATTGCAGCACAGCGCCCCGCGCGTTCTGGAACTGAACCCGAACCACGCAATCATCACCAGACTGGCAGAGCGCGCCAGCCAGGAGGCCGCGGGCAGCGATGACCTGTTGAAGGATGCCGCCCACCTGCTGCTGGATCAGGCCCGCATCGTCGAAGGCGAAACACCCACCGACGCGCCCGAATTCGCGCGCCGCCTCGGGGCCGTCATGGCGCGCGCCTTCGGGTCATAGAACCGGCGGCATGCGCCCGGATTGCCCGGCTGCCTTTTTAGGGCTTGATCCGGGCGTATGCCTTCCAGACTTTGACGGGCCAAGCGGTCCGGTACAGACGGCCCGCGCGCTCAGCCCAGATCCTGCAACCGGCGGTCCTGCCGTTCAATCAGCGCATCCACCTCCGCCCGGCTCAGGGCCGACAGCGCCGCCCCCGGTTTGCGCAGCGCGTCATGGGCAATGATCCCGCGCCGGGCGAGGGTATATTTGCGGATCGCCAGCCCCAGGCCCGGCTGCTGCTCGAAACGGGCCAGCGGCAGGTAGGCGTCGAATATGTCCCGCCCGCGCGCCATGTCGCCCCCGGCGTGATGCGCAACAACGCTGGCCATCATCTCGGGATAGGCAAAACCGGTCATCGCCCCATCCGCACCGCGCGCCATTTCCTCGGGCAAAAACAGCCCGCCATTGCCACACAGGATCGAGATGCGCCGCGTCAGCACACCCGGCTTGCGCAGATATGTGATCTTCTCCAGCCCCGGCCAATCCTCATGCTTGAGGCAAACGCAGGTCGGCAGATCGTTCACGATGCGCGCAATCACCGGGGGCGCAATCTGCACCCCCGTCGCCAGCGGAAAATCCTGCAGGACAAAGGGCACAGCGCCGATCAATTCGGCCACCTGCGTGTAATAGGTCACAATCTGGTCATCCGTCCGCAGGCTCCCCGGCGGGGCCACCATCACACCGGCAGCGCCAAGGTCCATGACCATCCGGGTCAGCGCATCGATCTGCGCAAATCCGGGGGCCGAGACGCCGACAACCACCGGCACCCGCCCGTCCACACGGGCCAGTATGCGCGCCACCACATCGCGGGACTCCTCAACCGTCAGCTTGGGCGCTTCGCCCATCATGCCCAGCACGGTCAGACCCGTGGCACCGGCCTCCAGATAGAAATCCACCATCCGGTCGCAGCTCTCCATGTCGATGCGGCCATCCGGATGAAAGGGTGTGACCGCGATCACGAATACACCGGCAGCTTGGGTCGTCAGTTCCGTCATTGTCTGTCCTATCGTGTCATGTGCAGGGCCACCCGGCCAATCGCCATCGCCGTTGCGGCCTGACAAGGTTCCACCACCGGCACCCCAAGGTGCCGCTCCAGATCGGTGCGAAAGGCGGTCATGCCCGCACAACCAAGGATCAGCACGTCCGCGCGCAGCGTGTCGCGCAGGCTGGCCCCCACCTGTTTCAGCCGCTCATAGGTGCGGCCTTCGTCAGCCAGATCAAGCACCCCCAGTTCCAGAGGCTGATCGCCGGCCAGCCGGTCCATCACCCCCATCGCACCCACATAGCGCATGTGACGGGGAATGCTTTTGGACAGGATCGAGATGATGCCAAAGCGTTGGCCCAGCGTCATCGCCGTCAGGATCGACGCCTCGGCAATGCCCAGCACCGGGCGCGCGGACTGTTCGCGCAGTGCCGCAAGGCCGGGATCGGAATAGCACGCGACGACAAAGGCGCTGGCCGTGTCCTCCAGCTGCGCACAATGGGCCAGCATCGGCATCACCACACCGTCCACATGCGCCTGCGTCTCGATCCCCGGCGGGCCTTCGGCCAGGGTGCGCGCCTCGATGGGCACAGGGCTGGCCGCGCGCATCGGATCCACCGCACGGTCGATGCCATCGGTCACATGCCGGCTGCTGTTGGGATTGATCACATAGATGGTCATGGGCTGCTCCCTCTGGTGCCCCAGAAATCCGTGGGCAGCGCCAGATCCTGTGCACCGCCAATACGCGCGATCATCCGTGCCGCCTGCGCTGCGGCATCGTCAAGGATCGCCGCCTCGTCTACGCGGGTGGCCCGGCGCTGGTCCAGAACCATCTCGCCGCCCACCATCACATGCGTGACGTCGTTGCCATTGGCAAAGCACACCAACCGGTGCAGCGCCATGTTCGGCGGATAGAGATGCGGACGCCGCAAGTCCACCGTCACAATGTCGGCCCGCTTGCCGGGCTCCAGCGACCCGATCTCCTGCGCCATCCCCAGCGCATGGGCGGCACCGATCGTGCACATCTCCAGGACCTTGCCGATGGGCAGCACGCCCGCGTCGCGAAAATGCCTCCGGTGATAGTGCATCGCCTGCTGCATATGCCGGAACATGTCGGCGGACCGGTCCGGTGCGGTCGCATCTGACCCAAGCGCCACCGTGGCCCCCGCCGCCATCATCTCGGTCGCCGGGCAGCGCCCCAGGATCGAGGCATTGGCCGACGGGTTATGCGCGATTTTCGTATCCGTTTCCGCGACCCGCGCGATTTCATCGTCATGCAGGTCGATGCAATGAGACAGCAGCGCGTCTGGCCCCAGCAGGCCCAGCCTGTCCGCACGGCGCACCGACCCCCGCCAATGGCCATCCTGGGTGAAAATCAGACCCTGCGCCCGCGCATGGCGGCGCACGGTCTGCGCCTGCGTGCAGGCCGTGGCATAGGCGTCCGGCGCCATGTCGCGCTCATGCTCATCCCGCAACACAGGGTACAGCATCGCGATCCTGATCCGCCCCGCATGGGTGTCGTGCCAGGCATCAGCAATCTGCGCACAGGTCTGCATCTGCTGCTCAAAGGTGACGGGATACAGCCGCCGTTCCCCGCTTTGCCAATCGGCATAGTCGCGCGGATGCGGCGCGCGGGTCGGCCCGATGGCGACGACACTCCGGGTGCCGACCTCGACCACCCCGGCGCAATGGGCGGCAGCATGGTCCGGGTGATCGGTGCGCATGATCGTATCGCCCCCGCCCAGCAGGGACACGCCCGTGGTCACCCCGAAACGCAGGCGTTCCAAAGCGGCCAACCGGGCCTCGGCATACCAGAACTCCACAGGAGACGCCTGCGTATAGACCTCGCCGCAAATCTCTTCCCAGCGGTCGCCCGCATGCATCCCGATGGACTTGATCAACCCGTGACCGGCATGGGCATGAACATCGATCAGACCGGGAAAGATGACGTGATCGGTGCCGTCGATCACCCGCCCGGCCTGCACATCGCGGCGCAGATCCTCTGCCATGCCAATGGCCAGGATGCGGCCATCCTTCACCGCGACGGCCCCGTTTTCGATCACCGTGCGGCCCGGGTCCATGGTCACGACCGTGCCCCCGCAGATGAGTGTATCGGCAATCATGCGCCGCCCCCGAACGCGGGCAACCGGGCCACGTCAATCACCCCATCGGCGGGCATGGCGAACGCGGGATGCGCCCCGGCCAAGCCAATCACCCGCACCGGATTGTAAAGCGTCAGCCACGCGGGATCCTCCTGCAAAAGCGCATAGGCATCGCGCCAGATGGCGGCGCGGGCGGCGCGGTCCGTCGTCACCCGGCCCCGGTCGATCAGCGCCTCGATCCGCGGGTTCGCATAGCCTTGCCACCATGACCCCGCCACGCGGCTGTCGATCTTTTCGTAAAGAACGCGGTAGGTGCTCATCGGACTGGAATCAAAGACACACATGTCGCGGATTTCCTTGCGGCGGACCATATGGGCATAGTCTTCGCGCTCGGGATGCACATGGACGTTCAGCGTTATGCCGACCGTTTCCAGCTGCGCGGCCAGGGCCGCCGTCAGACGTTCGGCCTCATCGGGCAGGCGGGTGGGGCAATCGACCTCCAGCGTCAGACCGTCGCCAAAGCCCGCTTCGGCCAGCAAGGCACGGGCCCGGTCGCGGTCCATCTGCGCCCCGGCCCCCTGCCCCGCGCCAAAATGGTGCGGGCTCACAAATCCGCGCAAGGGCTGCGCGGCCCCGTGCATGACCGTCGCGACAAGGGCCTCCCGATCGACGGCAAGGCTCAGGGCGCGACGCACGCGCGCATCCGTCAACGGCCCCCGCGCCGCGTTGAGCAGATAGATGATCGCAACCGGTGACAGGTACGTGTGGCGCATTTGCCCCAACCCCCGCGAGGCGTCAAAATCCAGCGCATTGGCAACCTGCACCGCGCCCTGCTGCAACAGCGCCAGACGGTCGGCGGCATCCGGCACCAGACGCCAGGTGATCTCGCGATTGTGGGGCGTGCCTGCAAAATGCCGGTCGACCCGTTCGGCCACGATCTCGTCCGAGCGCAGGGAGACAAGGCGATAAGGCCCCGTCCCGCAGTGCGCGGTGTAATCCTTGCCATCCAGCGCCTCAAAGACTGATGGGGCAACGATAAACCCCTGCTCCAGCACATCCAGCAGATCGGCCATGGGGGCGGCCAGCGTCACCCGCAGGGTCACCGCGTCCAGCACCGCCAGATCCGCCCCGCCCAGAAACTGCCGCCACACTGCAGGCGCGCCGAGGGTATAGCCCTTGTCTGCACGCGCCATGCGCTCAAGGCTGGCCGCGACAGCCGCCGCATCGCAGGGCGTTCCATCGTGAAACCGCACGCCCTCTTGCAGATGAAAGGTCCAGACGCGGGCGTCTGTACTCACCTCCCAGCGCCGCGCAAGATGTGGGACAAAACCCTGACCCTCGCGGCGGATCAGCGTGTCATAGATCGCATGCAGGATCGGCAGCTCGTCACTGGCATCGGTGCAGTCATGCGGGTCGTGAAGGCCCAGCCGGGCCTGTGCAATGATGGTCACGGCGTATCCCTTTCAGGCGCATCGATCAGATGGCAGGCCACGGACTGTCCCCCGCCCAGATCCTGCAAGACGGGGCGCTCCGCCGCGCACCTGTCCCATGCAAAGGGACAGCGCGTGCGAAAACAACACCCCGACGGCAAATCCAGCGCCGAGGGCACCTCGCCCGTCAGCACGATTTCCTCGGTGTCGCGCCGCGCCTTGATGCTGGGTGCCGCCGACAGCAAGGCACGGGTATAGGGATGGCGGGGTCGCTTGAACAGTATATCGCGGGGCGCGTTCTCGACCATGAAACCCAGATACATCACCCCCACCTTGTCGGCGATGTGATGCACCACCGACAGGTCGTGACTGATAAAGAGATAGGCCAGCCCAAATTCGTCGCGCAGGTCTTTCATCAGGTTCAGGATCTGCGCCTGAATGGACACATCCAGCGCCGACACCGGCTCATCCGCGATGATCAGCCCCGGTGTCACCGACAGGGCGCGGGCGATGCCGATGCGCTGGCGCTGCCCCCCCGAAAACTGATGCGGATAGCGGCCCGCATGTTCCGCGTTCAGACCCACACGCGCCAGAAGCTGCGCAATCTTTTCGGGCACGTCCGCACGCGCCTCGGCGGTCCGGGTCTGCTCCAGCAACGGCTCGGCCACAATGTCGCGCACCCGCTGGCGCGGGTTGAGAGAGGCATAGGGATCCTGAAAGATCATCTGCATCTTGGCCCGGACAGGCAACATCTGGGCAAAGCCGAAATCGGCCACATCCTGCCCCTCGATACGGACCTCGCCCGCGGTCGGTTTATAGATCCGGGCAATGGTCTTGGCGACGGTGGATTTGCCACAGCCGCTCTCGCCGACCAGGGCCATGATCTCGCCGCGCTGAATGCTCAGGCTGACGCCGTTGACCGCATGCACGATCGGCTTTTCCAGCCGCACGCCCCTGCGGTCGAACCTGAGGCGATCCAGCAAGCCGCCGCCGATCGGGAAATGCATCCGCAAATCGCGCACATCCAGCATGGGAACCTCGGTCATGCGCGGTCCCCCGGCTTCAGGGGGAAGTGGCAGGCCGCCATCAGGCCCGCGTGCTGGGCCGTCAAAACGGGGTCTTCCACCGCACAGCGGGCCTGCGCACGCGGACAGCGCGCGCGGAAATTGCAGCCCTGCGGCAGGTTGCGAATGTCGGGGACCGATCCGGGGATCTGGTTCAGCCGGTCCAGCCGCCGGGTTGTGTCGGGGATGCTGTCGATCAGGCCACGGGTATAGGGATGGGCCGGCGTTTCGATCAGATCGCGGGTCCGGCCGCGCTCGACCACGTTGCCGCAATACAGGACAGTGATGTGATCTGCCATCTCGGACACCACGGCCAGATCATGGGTGATCAGGATCATCGACGCACCCTTGTCGGCAATCTGGGCGCGCATCAGTTTCAGGATCTGGCTCTGGATCGTCACATCCAGCGCGGTGGTGGGCTCATCCGCGATGATCAGCTTGGGACGGGCCAACATGGCAATGGCGATCACCACGCGCTGGCGCATCCCGCCCGAGAACTGGTGCGGATAGGCCTTCAGACGCGCGGCCGCCCGGCTGATGCCCACGCTTTCCAGCATCGCCACACAGGCCGCCTGCCGCGCGTCTGCGCCCAGATCACTGTGCAGGCGCAACACTTCGTCCATCTGCTGACCCACCGTGTGCAACGGGTTGAGGGACGTCATCGGGTCCTGAAACACCATCGAAATGTCGCGGCCCCGCACCGCGCGCAACTGCGCCTCATCGGCCTGCACAAGGTCCTGCCCCTCGAACAGGATCTGACCGCCCTCGATCTTGCCCGGACTGTCGATCAGGCCAAGGATCGAAAAGCCGACAACCGACTTGCCACCGCCGCTTTCCCCGACAAGGCCCATGACCTCGCCCTTGCCAACCTCAAAGCTCACGCCATTCACCGCGCGCACAGTGCCCGCAAAGGTGTGAAAATAGGTGCGCAGATCGCGCACAGCCAGCAGAGGCGCATCCGACGTCATTTCAGCCTCGGGTTCAGTTCGTCGCGCAGAAAGTCGCCAAACAGGTTGATGCCAAAGACCAGCATCATGATGGCCACACCGGGAAAGACCGAAGTCCACCACAATCCGCTGAAAAGCACATCAAAGCCGTTCTTGATCAACAGGCCCAGCGATGGCTGCGTGATCGGCACACCGACCCCCAGAAAGCTCAAGGATGCCTCGATCAGCACAAAGGTCCCGACCTGAATGGTCGCGATCACGATCAGGGGCGTCAGCACATTGGGCAGCACATGCTTGCGGATGATCTTGTGATTGGGCAGGCCCGCCACCTTCGCGGCCTGCACATATTCCTTTTCGATCTCCGACAACGTCGATCCGCGCACCGTCCTTGCATAGACCACCCAGCCCACAGCCGTCAGCGCGATCAGCACCTTGTCGACCCCCGTTCCCACCGCCGACATCAGGAACAGCGCAATCAGGATCGACGGAAAGGACAGCTGAATATCCGCAATCCGCATGATCACACTGTCGACAAGCCCGCCGTAAAACCCGGCGATCAGGCCAAGGAAGGTGCCGATCACACAGGATGCAATCATCGCCACCAACCCGATAAAGACCGAGATTCGCGCGCCATAAAGGATCGAGGCCCAGACGTCCCTGCCCTGCCCGTCCGTGCCCAGCCAGTAACGCGGGTCGCCCCCCTCCAGCCAGACCGGCGGTTTGTAACTGTCCAGAAGATCAAGCGCGGCGATGTCATAGGGATTTTGCGCCACCAGAAACGGGCCCGCCAGCACCGCAAAGGCGAAAAAGGCCATCAGCGCACTGCCGATGATCGCCGAACTGCTGCGGGTGTAGTTGTGAAAGAACTCGGATTGAAGGAATGTCGTCATGGCCCGGCCCTCACTTCAGCGTAATGCGCGGGTCGATGAGCGTATACACGATATCGACGAGGAAATTGATCACCACGAAGATCAGCGCCACCAACATGAGGTAGACGACGATCACGGGCCGGTCGGCGCGGTAGATACTGTCGATCAGCAGCTTGCCCATGCCGGGCCAGGAAAAGATCGTCTCGGTGATGGTGGCAAAGGCAATCAGGTCGCCCAATTGCAAGCCAAAGATGGTCACCACAGGGATCAGGGCATTCTTGAGGCCGTGCTTGTACAGCACGTCGCTGCGGGTTGCGCCCTTGGCGCGGGCAAATTTCATGTAATCCTGACGTGCGACCTCCATCATGCCCGCACGGGTCATCCGCAACAGGATCGCCATGGTGCCCAGCGACAAGGTCACGGCTGGCAACACGATATGGTGCCACCCATCCCAGGTCAGCAGACTGATGCGCAGGCCCAAGACCTCTCTGGTATCGCCCCGGCCCGATGAGGGGAATATGCCCCAGTTCACGGCAAAGAGGTAGATCAGCACCATGCCGACCCAGAATCCGGGCAGCGAAATCCCCAGCAGCGACGTCGACATGATGATCCGGCTCAGCCGCCCATTGGGATTGGCCCCGGCATAGACCCCCAGCGGGATCGCCACGACCACCGCAAGGACCATGGCCACCAGCACCATCTCGACCGTGGCAGGCATGCGCTCGAGGATCAGGGTCATTGCGGGCTGGCGAAACACATAGGACTGGCCAAAGTCGCCCTGCACCAGGCTGCTTATGAACTTCCAGTATTGCACCAGCAGCGATTGATCGAGGCCCAGGAGGCGGCGGGCCTGCGCGATCTCGGCATCGGTTGCGTCAATCGGGACAACCATGAACACCGGATCCCCGGTAAAGCTCATCATCAGGAACACGATGACGGACACGACCCACAGCACCAGCAACATCTGGATCAGGCGCTTCATCAGATATCCAAACATGCGCGGGGATCAGTCTTTCACAAGGGATGGGGAAACCCCCGGCTGAACGGGCCAGCCGGGGCGTGTGTCTTACTCGACGTCCATCTCATAGGCCCAGATGAACTTGTCGACGCGCGGCTCAAGCGTCACACCCTTGCGCGCGGCATAGATGTCCTGCTCGTAGTGAACCGGGATCATCGGCACGTCCGCCAGCAGCAGCTTGGTGGCCTCCTGCAAATACCCGTCACGCACGTCGAGGCTGGGCGTGGCATCCGCCTGATCGATCAGGGCGTCCACCGCCGGGTTGGAATAAGACCCCCGGTTGACCTGGCCATAGCCTTCCTTCGTGTCACGGGTGTAGAACAGCGCGCCGTACATCGACCCGGCATCGCCCGCAGGCACATCCCAGCCCGACATGATAAAGCTCGAGTTTTCCGTGGGCACGCGGATATAGCCCCAGAAGTTCGACTTGGGCATGATGTTCAGCTCAAGCGTCACACCGATCTTGGCCAGCATCGACGCCAGCGCCTGCGCGATCTGCGCGTCATTGACATAGCGGTTGTTGGTGGCATCCAGCGTCATGGTGAACCCGTCGGGATGGCCCGCTTCGGCCAGCAACGCCTTGGCCTTTTCGATATCCAGCGGATACATCTCGCGGAAATTCATCCCCTCCACATAGCCGATATGCGACGCGGGCACGTATTGGGTGCTGGGCGTGGCAAGGCCGTTCATGACGATCTTGTTGATCGCATCCACGTCGATGGCATGGGCAATCGCCTGACGGACGCGCACATCCGTCATCGGATTGTCGCCTTCGATGGTCGGGGATTTGGCGCGGGTGTCCATCGCCAGCACGACATTCAACAGGCTGGGCCGGGTCAGCACGTTGAAATCACCCTCGCTTTTCACCCGCTCCACGTCGCGCACGGCAAGGTCCTGGATCACATCCACCTCGCCCGTCAGCAGGGCTGCCGTCCGTGTGGCCGGGTTGGTGATGGGGCGGAAGGTCACGCTCTTGATCACCGGCGCACCGGCCCAATAGTCGTCAAAGGCTTCCAGCGTCAGCTTTTCTTCCTTGATCCATTCGACCAGCTTGTAAGGGCCCGTGCCCATGGGTTGCAGGTCCATCTGCGCGTCGCCCGTCGCGGTGGTGTATTCCTCGTCCAGGATCAGCAGCTCGGCCAGATCGTTGGGCAACACCGCATAGGGCTGCGGGGTCTTGATCTCGACGGTGGTGTCATCGATGGCCGTGATCTCTGCGATATTGGCGACCAGATCCGGGCGGATCGATGCGCGGGCCGTGTTGACGGTGAACACGACATCGTCCGCCGTAAAGGCATTCCCGTTGTGAAAGGTCACACCCTCCCGCAGCTTGAAGCGCCAGGTGACATCGTCCACGTTTTCCCAGCTTTCGGCCAGACCCGGACCAAAGGACAGATCGGCACTGCGTTTCACCAGCGGATCATACAGATGGTAATACATGATGTTCGACGACAGCTCTTCGCCCGCCAGCGGGTACAAGTGGCTGGGGTCAGAGGTCAGCCCGATGGTCACGGACTTGCCTTCGGCGAACGCGGCCGTGGCGGACAGGATCGCCACACCAACCGCCCCGGCGCGCAGCGCGGATTGAGACAGGTATTTCATGAAAAAGCTCCCTTGTTGCTGTTGTTACGATGGCAGGCGGGGCCGCCTGCGATGATGGGTCTGTACACTCAATGCCCCGGCCGGGCCGTCTGGACTTCGATCTGGTAGCCCTCGGGATCGTCCATCACAAAGGCGCGGATGCCCAGTTCGGCACTGTCAAACATCTGGCTCACCCCGGCCACATTTCTGGCCTTGGCCCAGGCATACCACGCATCCACATCCGGGACGCGCAGACAGACCTGCACGGTTTTCTCGGCGCGCCAGTTTTTCATGCCGCGGGTTTCATCGACCAGACCGATATGGGCCTGACCGTCGATGCGATAGATCTTTGACCACCCCTGATCGATGGCCAGCTCAAAGCCAAGAATGTCCTCATAGAACCGCATCGCGGTGGGCAGGTCGCGGTAATACTGAAAGGTGATGGCCAGAACGATTCCGCCGTCCGGTCGCACGATCGCCTTGTCGCTCATCCCGTTTTCCCCGCCCGTGTGTCTTGGTATGCAAATGGTATACAGACCGCATGCCGAGTCAACTGGCAGCGTGCGGATGACGCGCGCCGGGCCGCTCTGACAGGCTAGAACGGGTGATAAATGTGCGAAATGATGGCTTCGCGGACATTTGCCAGATGCAGCTTCATGGCCGCCGCCGCCGCATCCGGTGACCGAGCGCAAACGGCATCTATGATGGCCAGATGCTCATGGCAGCCGGGAATCAGCCGATCCGGGATCGAGCCCTGATCGAACATCCGGGTCTTGACCTTAAGCCCCTCAATCAATTGAACAAGCAGCTTGGATCCCGCCAATCGCGCAATCTCAAGGTGCAGGTTGGAATCAAGGTCCGAGTGCACCCTGGCGTCCGGGCGCGGCCCCTCCAGAAACCCAAGGATGTCCGCGCGACAGGCCAGCAACGTCTCGACCGGTTTGCCGGCCATTGCCGCTTTTTTAGCCGCTTCGCATTCCAGCAGGCTGCGGACGTGCAAGATCTCCATGATGTCACTCAGCGACACGCTGTTGACGACGGGCGTGCCACTTTCCGACCGCGTGGCCAGCCCCTCGCTGATCAACTGCCCGATCGCCTCGCGCACCGGCGTGCGCGACACGCCCAGCCGATCCGCAAACTTCTTTTCCCGCAGCACGGTCCCCGGTTCAAGCGTTCCGTCCAGGATCATCGCCTTGATCCGCTCGAACGCGGACCCCCCCAGTGTCTGTACAGCGTCGGACATGCAAATCCTTGTGTTGGTCACGGCAGCGCATCACACCGTCTGCACATGGTATACACACGGTATTTGCAATTCCAAAATACCGCTTTGACCGCGCAATGACAAACCCGACCGTCAAAACCGGGCCGCGCCATGACGCGGCGGCGGGCCGAAAGCGCAAACCCCTCGCCCACAGGGATGCGGAACAGACGCCGCTCCCGCGACCGGTTGCATGCGGGAATCGCGCGGGTGCCCGGCTTGCGATTCTGCTGACTCACCAACGTTTCAGCTGCGTTCTGGTCCTCACCCGCGTTGCCTCGCCCCCTCACAGGGGGCAATTTTCGCGGAATCCCGGCGATTTTTACGCTACGCCATGCCAAATCAAAGAATGTCTTGCCATAAACATGGTATTTCGGGCTATATAGTGCGCAATACCATGAATAAGCGGCGCTAAGCCGTGAAAGAGGCGGTCAGTGATGTGCAGACAGGACAAAACCCACAGGCAAAGTGTCACCTGTTTTCTGTGCCCCATTGCGCCGCAAGGGAGGCACCGCATGTGACCCTGAAGACAGAATAAGGCCGAGTGGCGGCAACCACCCGACCTTATGAACGAAAACCCGAAGGCTATTCCGTTTTCTCACTTTCAGAATAGCCCGAGCACAAAAAACCTGCAAGCTTTTTGCTATGCGGGAACGAGGAAACTATGTCTGAGCAGCTCTCATTTGACCGCAAAAAGGGCTTTGTCGCCCTGCCCGTCGAGATCATGGATTTCGACCTCACCCCCGGCGCCTTCCGCACCTTGGCGGAACTGTGTCGCATGGCCAACGCAGAGGGGTTCTGCTGGCCTTCCCTCCTTCAACTCAGCGAGCGTCTGGGCCGCTCCCGCTCCGCCATTTCCGGGTATATCAAGGAATTGCGGGCGGCCGAACTGGTCGACACCGAGGAACAGAAAACCGCGAACGGCTACAACTACCGGCTCAAATACCGTGTCACGTTCTGGCAGTCCTGGCGGGCGTCCCTGCGCGGTCGCACCGTGCAGAAACCTGAACGCAGCGTACAGCCCGCTGCACGCATTGAGGATTCTAAAAAACAGATACATTTAAACCACGAGCCGAAGACATGTTCTGTCGATTTTGATAATATTCTGAGCGCATGGTCCAAATGCTTTACCGGAGCGCCCTACCCGCTTGCCCGCCAAACGCCCTCCGCCGGACTGCTTGCTCTGACCGAGCACGCTTTGAACGAAGCCAATCCTGCGGACTGCGCCGGACCGGATCACGTCAGATCCAGGCTGAATGCCCTTTGGCGGGATTTGAAAGTGACTGCGGGCGATAAAGAAATCGCAGATCAGGCGCACGCCGTGTTAACCCTGAGGTATTCAATGGCTGAACTCGATCACGTGCTGGGCCAGATCGCGCGCGACTGGCCGGATCACTGGCGCAAGGCACCACAACCGGACTCGTTGGTCAAACGCATCAAGGCGCTGCGGGTTGACGCGTCCAATTGCCAGCTTTCCGTGCTGGAACGGTATTACAAAAGATGGCAGCTTGCGGAAAAGACCTTGCGGAACCGCGCGCGCTCCTGTTCTTTGGCATCATGATAATCGGGCAACATCCGGCAACGGAAAAACGAAAAATATCCGCGGATATAATACATGGCATATGGTCAGTTTGAGCAGTTTATCCGGAACATGACACGCGTCATGGAGGCGGTAAACACGAAGTTGCAGCGTGATCTTACGCTGCGCACCCGCGTTGCGCGCCGGTTTTCGATGGTGGAAACGGCGACCCTGCTGGCGGTGGACACCACCTATCTGACGCGGATTTCGTCCGAGGAACCGGCCTTTCCCGCAGGCCAGAAGAACGGCCGCGAGCGGACCTTTTCGCCTTCCGAGATCATGCTGATCCGCGCGATCATCGGCTCGAACCCGGCGGCCAAACGGCCCTATCTGCACTGGCGCAAACCGGGCCAGAAGGTCAAGGTTGTGACCTTTGGCGCGCAGAAGGGCGGCACCGGAAAGTCGCTGAGCGCCGCGCATTTCGCCCAGTATGTCAACTTGCACTACGGTCTTCGCGTTGGTGTCATAGACGCCGATCCGCAAGCCACCGTGAGCCTTTATTTCGCAGATCAACACCTGCCACTCTTTGATCCGGCAACGCCGACACTGGCGGATTTCATGGGGGTCGAAGATCCGGGCGCGGTGAAGCTGAAAGCGCCGGATGGGGCCGCCCTGAACGCGATCTGGCAGCCGACGCCCTGGCCCGGCATCAAGCTGATCCCCGGTGGTGCGAACATCCAGAACGGAGATATCAGCCTGTTCTTCATGTCCCAGAAAGGGAATGTGCCGGTTTACCGGGTCCTCAAGAACGCGATTGAAACCTGGGACAAGGCCAATGCGCCCAAAGGTGGTTTGGAAAATATCCGCGGAGATAATGGTGCGTTCGATCTGGTCGCCTATGACAGGGCGCTGGACGAAACCGTCGATGTGATCGTGATTGACCAGCAGCCGTCCTTGACATTGATGCAGCTGAACGGGCTGGTGGCGGCGGACAATGTGGTGATCCCGCAAACCATGAAAGGGTTCGATCTGGCGACGCTGGCGACATATGTTTCCAACATCGGCGAGTATCTGGAATTCATCATGGGCTTCGAAAGCGATATCGAAATAGGGCAGGGCGAACACATGGTGCTGCCCACCATCGTGCAGGAGCAAAACGACCAGGACACCGACCAGATCCTTGACCTGTATCGCAAGGCCCCACGGGAGGTCATGCAGGTCTGGTACAGCCGGTCCGACGCGATTGCCAATGCCGCCGAAGAGTACAAGAGCATCTATGAATACATGCCGCCCCGTGCGCGGCGGGTGTCAGCCAAGGCCTTCATGGCCAATGCCAATGCGGTCAATGACGCGCTTGTGCAACGCATCTGGCCCGACCTGCCGCCGCGCGGATATGCCAAGGCCTTTATCGAGGAGCGCTGGAACTGATGGCCCGTAAACGCAAGCTGAGTGCGGATGTGCCCGAGACCGCCGAGGCCCCTGAACCGGAGCGCAAGGGCAACATGGGCGGCATGTGGGCGGGGTCGGCCATGAATATGCTCAAGCAGCGGATCGAGGATGCCCACGGTTCTTTGATGAAAGGGGTCATGGCGGGGACTGTGGCGCTGGAGCTTGACCCCGATCAGATCGATGACAGCGTCGGCAGCGACCGGGTCACCGACTGGCAGTCGGATGAGGATTTTCGGGCGCTTGTCGCCAATATCAAACGGCGCGGTCAGACCCAGCCCATTCGCGTACGCCCCGGCGATCCGGACTGGCGGGCGGATGAGGCGAACCCGCTGGAGACCGATGCGCGCTTTGTGATCCAGTCCGGGCGCCGTCGCCTCGAGGCGTGCCGCCAGTTGGGCCGTCCGGTGCTGGCGATCATCGCCACGGAGGAGGGCGACCGGACCCTTGCCGACCTGGAAGAGCGCTTCCACGAGAACACCATGCGCCGCAACCTCAATGGGTTTGAGGAATTGCTGTCCATTGGCCTGCTGGCCGAAGGCCTCAAGGAACTGACGCAGACCGAGATTGCAGAGCGTCTGGGCGTGGCGCAAGGGGATGTTTCGCTGGGGCTGGCCTGCGTGGAATTGCGCGATGCCATCCTTGCAGAGGTGGACGTGGCCACGACGCCGAAACGCCAGTATCGGAGCCTTATCCCGAAGCTGAAACGCGGCGAGGACCTTGAGCCGCTGCTGCCACCGGCGCTGACCGGAGATGTGGCACAGAGTTTTGACGTGCGCGGCATCCCGATGACGGCCCGTAAAGGGGCAGGGGGCTATGTAGTGCGCATGAAGAACGCGAGGATTGCGGACAAGGACCTGGAAGCGATGCTGGTTGATCTTGCCAGGGTTGTGATGAAGTACCAGATCAAGAAGAAATAGCGGCCCGCCATGTGTCATCAAAACACTGTTTACCCGAGCCGTGACCGGGTGAGCCCCTGAACCTTGGAACAGGGGTCGGCTGATCGGTACGATGACAGGAGCCGTGCATCTGCTGCCCGGACCGGCTTTCAGCATCTGCTTTTGCGCTGGCGGGCGGGTCCAGACTTTGAGCAAGAGCCCAGTCCACCGGTTGAGTAAGAGTTTCCTCGACGAGAGACGCGATTTCGGGCGAGTTCACCCAAGAAATTCAAGCGACACTGTCATATTCGGGCGCATGTATCGTTGTATCCGATAATGCAAACTTATTGGACATTACAGGGCTGGGAAACATGAGGCGCTTAATGTTCGCCTTCTCCCCTCTAAGCGCCGCCTGAGGAGGCTCTGCATCAGGACCGATGCACGTGTTGCCCATTGTGGATGACCCGGACATGCTCCTGAAGTTACCCGGTTCGCGCAACGCGCGGCGGCCCCGGCGGCCTTGGGTATGGATTCCCTGACTGTCGCTCTATGCGTGTATCGCTAAGCTATGCGGTGTTCGTTTTGGACAATTTTTTAAAACAATTTTGGAAGGATTTTGATATGGCACGCCGCATGGGTTCGTGGTGGATCAAGGACGGCCTTGATGGCCGCCGCATCGAGGCACAAAGCTTTGCATCCACTTTCGACATGATATCCGGGTATTCCTGGACACAGGATCACGGGGACAACAACGTTCTGGAAAAGGACTTTGTTGTCACCGCCAACTACAGCGAAAAGTCTGATGACGTAGACTGCCTGATGATGTCATCGCATGGCTGGCCAAACGGGTTTTCCGTTTCGGACGGATCTGTCACGACCAGCGACACTGTTGCGTTCGGGTCTGGCGATCTGGAAGTGTGGGCCAGCCACGCCTGTCAGGTCTTGCGCCATGACAGCAACAATGAGGTGTGGCGCTGGATGGGCGCGTTCAAGCGGCTTCACTACATGTGCGGGTTCCACACCAATTCCTATTCGGGGGGTGGCCGCGATCAGCGCGGGTTCTGGTTCGCGTGGTATGGCGGTGTGGGGGCCGGGCTTTTGTGGGGTCTTGCACCGCATGACACGATCCGGACGGCGTGGAAAAAGGCCAATCGGATGGTGGAAGGCTCGAACGTCGAATGGGCCTACCTGCGCACCTCCGGCGACAATTCCGCGGGGAATTTCGTGAGCACCTACAACGAAAAATTCACACCCAGCGAACCTTCGGATCCTGTGAAGAACCGGACGTTTTACTGGGCACGCGGCACCTGCTGAGGAGCAAGACCATGACTTTGAGAATTGATGACATCACATTTGAAACCGACATGCCGAAATTGCCCGAAACCGCACCTGTGTTTCGCTGCGAGGCACCGCGATTTGACGACCGGGCCAAGGGGCTGAGCGCGATTGCGCAGCGCCTTGATCTGGGCGATGTGCGCGAGCTGGAGTCCGAATT
This sequence comes from uncultured Rhodobacterales bacterium, assembly GCA_964352055.1. Lineage (GTDB taxonomy): Bacteria > Pseudomonadota > Alphaproteobacteria > Rhodobacterales > Rhodobacteraceae > Tateyamaria. The sequence continues at coordinate 34,460 of CAYGQZ010000001.1, read as the reverse complement.
TGGCCGCATGCTGGCCTCGAAGATCGGGGCGGTTGAATATTTCGTGGCGTCCGGCGCGGTCTGGGCGGCCAATGCGGCCCATGACATGGCCTCCGAGGATGAGTTCCTGGACTGGAAAGATCTGCGGGAAGGCAAGGATGCAGACGGGCAGGTTGTTTTTGCCCTGGATGATCGTTCGCGCGAACATGCGCTGGACCTGGCGTCGGAGCTGATCGAGATGGGCGGGTTTGACATGGCGCATGCGACCAAGCCGCAGGTCAAGCTGATGCAGGTGGCGCAGGCGAACGAAGAGGGCAAGACCATCCGCCAGGGGGCCGGTGAGGCGACCGTCACATTTGGCTATGCGCTGGAGGATCTGCCGGTGATCGGGGCCGGTGGCAAGACCCTGATCGACGTCATGCCTGTGCGGGGCGATCTGATCCCGACGGGTGCGGTCAATGTCTGGCGCACGCCGCAATCGAGCGAAAAGGTCCAGATCGGGGGCACCGAGGCGGCCCTTGCGGCGGGTCTGCTGGAAGATCCTGACCTGAACATCGCCGCCGAGAAGGGTGCGAAGATCACGATACAGCGTGTCCGTTTCGGTCTGATGGCGATGCCCGCGGCCATCCATCAAAGTGTTCTGTTCCCGGCGCTTGAGTATGAAGCCCGCGTGGATCAGCGCGAAAAGGAAGAACACTATTTCATCGGTCGGGTGGCCCCTGTGGCCACCGCGAAAGCCTATGAACGCACGGGGCTTATTTCGTCCCATATGCGTCTGGGCATGTAGCAACGGGGTCGGTCTGCGTGTCTTTCCGACCCGCCGACCGATGCACCGTTACCGGCACATTGCGTGTCGCCGTGCCAGCCCCGCCATTCCGGTGGGGCTGGCCTTTTTGATGGGCCGAAGGAAACACCCGCATGGGCAAGCGGCGGCGCATGAGATGGTCCCCGCCGCGCGCGTATCGGGTTGCCGTCACCCGGGCCGCCGTCCTTGCCGGACGGCCAGACGCCTCACGGCGGGCCGCTTGACCATCAGGCTTTGCCTCCCTGGCACAATGGACCGCCTGACAGGCAAAGGCGTGGTCATTTAACCGGTTCGAATCGACGAGAATACAGGCTGCCGGTTTGTGTTTTTCGCTGACCCCGATGGCCTGCCGGTCGCGTTCTGCGCGGGACCACAGGCTTGTTTTCCTTGCCGGTTCACGGATTTCAGCAGGGAATATGGATTTTTCTTGCATCAATTGGAACGTTCCAGTAAATCGTATGGAACGTTCCAAAAAAGCCCGTGAGGGGCGGTGACCGGGGGGAAGATGACCAAGACCGTTTCTGCCGATCGTGCTGTGGCCCATATTCCTGACGGCGCGATTGTGTCGGTTTCCTCGTCATCCACTTTGGGATGCCCAGATGCTGTCCTCAGGGCGATCGGTGATCGGTTTGAGCAAGAGGGGCATCCGCAGAATATCACCTCGCTTCATCCGATTGCGGCGGGCGATGTCTATGGTGTGAAGGGCATGGATCACATCGCCAAGGACGGGCTGTTGAGCCGTGTTCTGGCTGGGTCGTATCCGTCGGGGCCGTCGAGCGTCGAAATGCCCGAAATCTGGAAGATGATCGTCGAGGACCGTGTCGCGGCCTATAATGTCCCGTCCGGCATCATGTTCGACATGCATCGTGAGGCCGCCGCCCATCGTCCCGGTGTGTTGACCAAGGTGGGGCTGGACACCTTTGTGGATCCCACGCGCCAGGGCTGTGCCATGAACGGGCGCGGGGCGGCTGCCCCCATCGTTTCGCGCACCGCGTTTGCAGGTGAGACATGGCTGCATTTTCCCAATGTGGTGCCCAACGTGGCGATCATCCGTGCGACGACGGCGGACGAGCGCGGCAACCTGACCTATGAACACGAAGGCGCTTATCTGGGCGGTCTTGAGCAGGCGATTTGCGTGCGCAACAACGGCGGCATTGTCATCGCACAGGTCAAGCGCGTCACGGCCAACGGCAGTTTGCGACCCCATGATGTGCGCGTGCCGGGCCATCTGGTCGACTTTGTGGTCGTTGACCCCGATCAGAAGCAGACAACGCAAACTGAATATGATCCCGCGATTTCAGGCGAAGTCATGCGTCCGTGGAGCAGTTTCTCCTTGGCCGAGCACGGCATCGAAAAGGTCATCGCGCGTCGCGCAGCACAGGAATTGCGCGCCGGGATGACGGCCAATCTGGGCTTTGGGATCAGTGCGATGGTGCCCCGTGTGCTGCTGGAAGAGGGCCATCGCGATGCTGTGACATGGGCGATTGAACAGGGCGCTGTGGGTGGCGTTCCCTTGACCGGCTTTGCCTTTGGTTGTGCGTCGAACGCCGATGCCTTTGTCCCGGCCCCGCAGCAATTCATCTACTTTCAGGGGGGCGGGTTCGACATGTCGTTCCTGTCGTTCATGGAGGTCGATGTTCAGGGCAACGTCAACGTCTCGAAGCTGGGCAAGAAGCCCTACCTGACGGCGGGGTGCGGTGGGTTCGTGGACATCACATCGCGGGCAAGAAACATTGTCTTTTCGGGCTGGTTCGAAGCGGGTGCGCAGATCAACCTGACCGCGGATGGCATCGACATCGCCGCGCCGGGCAAGTTCACCAAGATGGTGGATGAAGTGGAACATGTGACCTTCTCGGGGCGGCGCGCACGCGCGCAGGGGCAGAACGTCATCTACGTGACCGAACGCTGTGTCATACGGCTGACCGACACGGGCCTTGTCGCGACCGAAATCATGCCGGGCGTCGATCCGCAGGCCCATATTGTCGGTCCGTCTCGGGGCCGCGTGCAGGTGGCCGAAAACGCCACAGTGATGTCGACCGCGCTGCTGGCGGATGGTCCAATGGGGCTGACCCTATGAGCGAGGTCATCTGCACATATTCCAACAGCATGGCGGTGCTGACGCTGCGCAACGAAGCCAAGCTGAATGCGCTGACAACGGGTATGTTGCGCGCTTTGAACGGCTTTCTGGACGAGATAGAGAGCAAGGCCGACCTGCGCGCCGTGATCTTGACCGGCGCGGGAGGCAAAGCGTTCTGCTGCGGGGCCGATATCGCCGAATGGGGGCCGCTTGGCCCGGCGGAGTTTGCACGCCACTGGGTGCGCAACGGCCACCGCGTTTTCGACCGGCTGGCGCGGTTTTCCAAGCCGACCATCGGGGCGATCAACGGCCACGCGTTCGGCGGCGGGCTGGAACTGGCGGCCTGTTGCGATGTGCGTGTGATGAGTGTGCGCGCCACGCTCGCCTTGCCCGAAGCCAAGGTCGGGATTGTGCCCGGATGGTCCGGCACCCAGCGTTTGACGCGTCTGTTGCCCGAACCCGTGGTCAAGGAAATGGCGCTGTTCGGACGCCGGATTGGGGCCGAGCGTGCGGTCGCCTTGGGCTTTGCAGCCGAGGTCGCCGATGATGCGCTTGCCGCGGCGCACGAGATGGCGGCCTTGCTGGGCGAAATCTCTCCGCGGGCCAATGAACTGGCCAAGGCCATGATCCACGGCGCTGTGGGCGAAGACCGCAACGCAGCGATTGAAACACTGGGCAGTGCGGCGGCCGCCGCAAGTGCAGACCGTGCCGAGGGCGTTGCCGCGTTTCTTGAAAAACGTTCCCCGAAATTCGACGGAAGCTGACCCATGAAGGACCTGACGATCAACACGGCCATTGCCTATGACCTTCCCGAAGCGGTCCACAACCGGCACCTGATTGCCGGCGCATGGGTGGACGGCGCGGACACGTTCGAACGCCGCTCGCCCTCCCACGAGGTGGTGGTCAGCGTGTCCGCGCAAGGCGACGCGGCCATGACGGAGCGCGCGATCAAAGCTGCGCGCGCGACCTTTGACGCCGGAAACTGGAGCCGGATTTCGGGCAAGGAACGGGCTGCCGTCCTGCTCAGGGTTGCGGACCTGATCGAAGCGAATGTCGACCGGATTGCGGTGTTTGAAACCCTTGAGAGCGGCAAGCCGATTTCCCAGTCGCGCGGCGAGGTTGGGGGTGCGGCCGACTTGTGGCGCTATGCGGCGGCCCTGGCGCGCACCAGCCACGGGGACAGCCACAACACGCTGGGCCAAGACATGCTGGGTGTGGTGCTGAAAGAACCGATTGGCGTCGTGTCGATCATCACGCCGTGGAACTTTCCGTTCTGGATTCTGTCACAAAAGCTGCCTTTCGCATTGGCGGCGGGCTGCACTGTGGTCGTCAAACCATCCGAGATGACGCCCACGTCGACCGTGATGATGGGCGAATTGCTGATCGAGGCGGGCTTGCCCGCGGGCGTGTGCAACATCGTGCTGGGTCACGGGCAGCCGGTGGGCAGTGTGATGTCGACCCACAGGGACGTGGACATGGTCACCTTCACCGGATCGACAGCGGTGGGCAAACTGATCACGCAAGCGGCGTCAGGGACGCTCAAGAAAGTCGCGCTGGAACTGGGGGGCAAGAACCCGCAGGTGATCTGCCCCGATGCCGATCTGGACAGCGCCGCGGATGCGGTCACCTTCGGGGTCTATTTCAACGTCGGCCAATGCTGCAATTCATCCAGCCGGATCATTGTGCATGAAGACATCGCCGATGACTTTGTGAAACGGGTTGTCGCTCTGTCGCGCAAAGTGAAATTTGGCGACCCGCTGGATCCCGAGACACAGGTCGGCGCGATCGTCACCGCAGAGCACAATGCAAAGATCGACAGCTATGTGAAAGCCGCTGTTGCGCAGGGCGCGACGCTGGATCTGGGCGGCGGCAATCTGGCTGTCGGGGGCCTGGGCGAACAGTTCTACCAGCCAACGGTTCTCAGCGGGGTGTCACCCGACATGGCCATCGCGCGCGAAGAGGTCTTTGGCCCGGTCCTGGTGGTGCTGACCTACCGCACCTTTGATGAGGCCATAGCACTGGTGAATGACAGCGATTACGGCCTGTCGGCGGGGATCTGGAGCGAGAACATGCACACCTGCATGGACTTTGCCCGCCGCGCACAGGCCGGAACCGTATGGACGAATACCTGGATGGACGGCTTTCCCGAACTCGCGTTCGGGGGCGTCAAGCAGTCCGGTCAGGGACGGGAGATCGGCCGCTACGGCTTTGAGGAATTTCTTGAGGTGAAATCACTGGTGATGCGCATCGGGCGCAGCCGGGCACCTTGGGTTCAACAAGACGCCTGAGAACGGCGTTGGACGACCAAACGCAATAGGGAGGATACCATGCGTTCAATCATGAAAACCAAAACGGCAATTGCGCTTGCGCTGACCGTGACTGCGGGCACTGCGTCTGCTGACGGACACAGCGGTGTGGAGGTTCTGCACTGGTGGACGTCGGGCGGCGAAGCTGCGGCGCTCAACGTGCTGAAGGAAGACCTGAGCGGTCAGGGTGTTGGCTGGACCGATATGCCCGTCGCAGGCGGTGGCGGTTCTGACGCGATGACCGTGCTGCGCGCCCGCGTGACCGCAGGCGATCCGCCCACAGCCGTGCAGATGCTTGGCTTTGCCATTCAGGACTGGGCGGGCGAGGGCGCTTTGGCCGACCTCAACACGCTGGCCGCAGAGCAGAAATGGGATGAGGTCGTTCCCGCCGCCTTGCAGGCTTTTTCCAAGAATGACGGCAACTGGGTCGCTGCGCCCGTAAACGTCCATTCGACCAACTGGGTCTGGGCAAACTCCGCGCTCATGGCAGAGCTGAGCCTTGAGCAGCCCGCGGATTGGGACGGTTTCGTCGCCGCAATGCAGGCTGCGAAGGATGCAGGCTATGTCGGTTTGGCCCATGGTGGCCAGGCCTGGCAGGACGCGACCGTATTCGATTCCATGGTGATGGGCGTGGGTGGCCCCGAGTTCTATCAGGCCGCCTTCATCGATCTGGACCCGGAGGCCCTTGGTGGTGCACAGATGGTCGAGGCGTTCCAGCGCATGGAAACCCTGCGCGGCTTTGTGGACGACAACTTCTCCGGTCGCGACTGGAACCTTGCCTCTGCCATGGTTGCCAATCAGGAAGCGCTGTTCCAGATCATGGGCGACTGGGCCAAGGGTGAATTCATCAATGCGGGCCAGACGGCCGGCGAAGAATTCCAGTGTTTCCGCGTGCCCGGCACCGAAGGCACCGTGACCTTCAACTCTGACCAGTTTGCGATGTTCAAAGTCACGGACGAGGCGGCCATGGGCGCTCAGATGACGATGGCATCTTCTGTCATGAGCCCTGAGTTCCAGGTGGCATTCAACACGGTCAAGGGATCTGTTCCTGCGCGGACCGACATCTCGGACGCTGAGTTCGATAGCTGCGGTCAGCTGGGTATGGCGCAATTGGCTGAAGCTGCGGCAAGCGGCCGTCTGTTCGGCTCCATGGCCCACGGCCACGCCAACAACCCATCGGTCCAGAACGCGATGTATGACGTGATTACAGCGCACTTCAACGGTGAGTTTGACGCGGAAACTGCAGCAGCAGAACTGGTCACAGCCGTCGAGCTGGCCCAGTAAAACAACAAAGGCTGGCCCGGTCATCGGGCCAGCCGCTTTGTCCATTTGCTACGCATCGGGGGACGTCATGGCGACCGATACATCTGTCGACCTGCGCACACGGCTGCAGAACTGGCTGCCGAAACTGGTCCTTGCGCCCTCGTTCGCGCTTGTTCTGATTTTCGTCTACGGATTTATCATTTTCACGGTGTACCTGAGTTTCACCGACAGCCGCATGTTGCCAAGCTATGACCTGGTGGGCTGGGAGAATTACTCAAAACTGTTCCGCATCCGGGAATGGGACGTGGCGATCAGGAACCTGGCGATCTTTGCGTCGCTCTATATCGTGATCTGCACCTTGATTGGTCTGTTTCTGGCGATTTTCCTCGATCAGAAGATCCGTGGCGAAGGGGTGTTGCGCCCCATTTTCCTCTATCCGATGGCGCTGTCCTTTATCGTGACAGGGACCGCATGGAAGTGGTTTCTGGACCCCGGCATCGGGATCGAAAACACGATGCATCTGTGGGGCTGGGAGAGCTTCCAGTTCAACTGGATCAAGGACCGCAACATGGCGATTTACACCATCGTCATTGCCGCTGTCTGGCAAACCAGCGGGTTTGTCATGGCGATGTTTCTGGCCGGCCTGCGCGGGATTGATACCGAGATCCTGAAGGCGGCCCAGATGGACGGGGCGAGCAATTGGCAGATGTATCGCCGGATCATCATCCCGCAGCTGCGTCCCGCATTCCTCAGCGCGTTTGTCATCCTTTGCCACCTTGCGATCAAATCCTATGATCTTGTGATTGCGCTGACGGGCGGGGGGCCGGGCAATGCCACGGCGGTGCCTGCAACGTTCATGTATTCGTACACCTTCACGCGAAACCAGATGGGGATCGGCGCGTCGTCGGCTGTGATCATGTTGATGACCATTGCCGCAATCATGGTGCCTTATCTCTATTCCGAACTCCGGGAGAAGAAGTGATGTCCGTAGCCTCCCAAGACAATGCCATGCGCACAGGCCGTGCCGCGCGCGTGTTCATCTATGTGTTCCTGCTGGTGTTCGCGCTGTTCTACCTGCTGCCGTTCTTCATCATGGTCGTAAACTCGGTCAAACCTCTGGGTGAGATCACGGGCGGCAACATGATCGCCCTGCCCAACACCTGGACGATCGCGCCGTGGCTGAGTGCGTGGAGCACCGCGCAGATCGGGGTGGAGCCAACGGGCCTGCGCCCCTACTTCTGGAACTCGATCAAGATGGTCGTTCCGGCGGTGATCATTTGCACGATCATTGGGGCGCTCAACGGATACATCCTGACAAAATGGCGGTTCCGCGGCGATACGCTGATCTTCGGTCTGATGCTGTTTTCATGCTTTATTCCGTTCCAGATCGTGCTGATCCCTATGGCGCGGATTTTGGGTATTCTCGACATCGCGGGGACCACATCGGGCCTTGTGCTGGTGCATGTGGTCTACGGGATCGGGTTCTCGACGCTCTATTTCCGCAACTACTATGCTGCGTTCCCGACCGAACTGGTGCGCGCGGCGCAGATTGACGGGGCAGGGTTCTTCCAGATTTTCTATCGCATCCTGCTGCCTTCGTCGGGGCCGATCACCGTGGTCTGCGTGATCTGGTTGTTCACCAACATCTGGAACGACTTTCTGTTCGGCGCGTCATTCGCGAGCGGCGGGGCGGCACCGATGACGGTGGCGCTCAACAATCTGGTGAACTCGTCCACGGGCGTGCGCGAATACAACGTGCATTTCGCGGGGGCAATCATGGCGGCTTTGCCGACACTGCTCGTCTACATTGTGGCGGGAAGATATTTTGTACGCGGCCTCATGGCCGGGTCAGTAAAGGGGTAAATTCTTTGGGTGGTCGAGGATCGGGTCCGGCCCATCCTCGACCCTGTCAAGATCGTCAACCGTCGGGGCGTGGGCTGCCAAGTCCGCGTTCCACGACGAAGGAGCAAAAGCAAATGGGCTTTCTAGATATCGACAACACCACCAAGGCCTATGGCGCAGTCGAAGTCCTGCACAAGGTCGACATCACCGTTGAAGAAGGTGAGTTCCTTGTTCTGGTCGGCCCGTCGGGCTGCGGCAAGTCCACGCTGCTGAACATGATTGCGGGGTTGGAGGAAATCACCAGCGGCGAGATCCGCATCAAGGGCAAGGTGATGAACGGCGTGCACCCGTCCAAACGCAACATCGCGATGGTGTTCCAGTCCTACGCGCTTTACCCGAACATGACTGTGGCCAAGAACATCACCTTCGGTCTTGAGATGCACGGCACGCCCAGGGCGGAGCGTGACAAAGCCATGAACGATGTCGCTGAACTTTTGCAGATCACACCGCTTTTGGATCGCAAACCCGGCGCGCTTTCGGGCGGTCAGCGTCAGCGGGTCGCGATGGGGCGCGCCCTGGTGCGAAATCCTGATGTGTTCCTGTTTGACGAACCGTTGAGCAACCTGGATGCGAAGCTGCGTGTCGACATGCGCACCGAGATCAAGAAGCTGCACCAAAAGCTCGGCACCACCATCGTCTATGTCACCCATGACCAGATCGAGGCGATGACCCTGTCGACCCGCATTGCCGTGATGAACGGCGGCTATGTGCAGCAGCTTGGCACGCCGCAGGAGATCTATGACACGCCCGCCAACATTTTTGTGGCGACCTTCATGGGATCACCCGCGATGAACGTTGTCCCCGCATCGGTCGCGGATGAAAACGGACGCCCCGTTGCACATGTCGCGCTGCACGACGGACGCGTCACATCGCTGCCCTTCAGCCAGGCCAACCTGATGGATTGGGTCGGCAAGGACATCTTGTTGGGTATCCGGCCCGAGACCATCACCGACGAGGACGGTGCGGATCGCAAGTCGCGCAATATCGCGCAAATGACCAACCAGATCGTGGTGAAGGAGCCAGCCGGATCGGACACCTTTGTAACCATGACGATGGGTGGCAAGGATGTGATCGCGCGGATGCGGTCGGATGCCGACGTGCGTCCGGGGGCGGAATTCACCTTTGCGGTGAATATGGAAAAGGCGGTCGCCTTTGATCCCAAAACCGAAGAGCGCATTGCGCCCTGATGCAACCGGATATCATCATTATCGGCTCTGGTATGGGCGGGGCGACGCTTGCGGCGGCACTGGCTCCAACCGGTCGGCGCATTCTGATCCTCGAGCGGGGAGAGTATCTGTCACCGAGCGCCCATGACCGCGATGCAGAGGCGATCTTCAAACGGGGTGTCTTTCGCCCCGAAGAGACGTGGCTGGACGGATCGGACAGACCGTTCAATCCGGGAAACTACTATAACGTCGGTGGCAATTCCAGGTTCTACGGCGCGGCCCTGATCCGTTACCGCGAGGCTGACTTTGGCGCGTTGCGCCATGGTGGCGGCACCACGCCGGGCTGGCCGATCAGCTATGACACGCTCGAACCCGATTATCAGGCGGCCGAACAGCTTTATGCTGTGCGCGGTGCGACGGGCGCGGACCCGACGGAGCCTGCCCATTCGGGTGCGTATGCCTATGGCCCCGTGCCGGACGAACCCGACATTTCAGACCTGCGCGCGCGTTTGACCAAGGCTGGCTTTCATCCGTCCTCGATCCCCTTGGGGCTGGATATCGACCTTTGGCTCTCGGCCGGGCGGACGACATGGGATGCCTATCCCAACACCTGCGGCGGCAAGATGGATGCGGAAACCTGCGGGTTGAAGGCGGCGCTGGCCCATCCCAATGTCGCGTTGCGCACAGGGTGCCACGTCACCAAGATCGAGGTGTCGGGCGACATTGTATCCGGTGTCGTCATCAAGACCGCGCAAGACGTCGAAACCCTGCAGGCCCCGCTTGTTGTTCTGGCGGCCGGAGCCGTGCAGAGTGCGGCACTTTTGCTGGGCTCGGCTGGTGAGGCGTGCCCCACGGGGGTTGCGAACCGTTCAGATCAGGTGGGCCGCAATTTCATGAACCACAATTGCTCTGCGGTGATGGCGCTGCATCCGCTGCGTCGCAACCGCTGCGTCTATCAAAAGACGTTGATGATGAACGATTTCTATCTGGGGTCCGATGCGCACCCGCCCTTGGGCAATGTGCAGATGCTGGGCAAGATCACCGGCCCGATCCTTGCGGCCAATAGCAGCCTGCCCGGCTGGCTGGCCCATATGATCGCCGCGCGCAGTTTTGATTTTTACGCCATGTCCGAAGACCTGCCCAACCCGGACAGCCGGGTCACGGTGCAGGGCGCGCAGATCAAGCTGGATTGGCAGCGGTCCAACTGGGATGCGCATTTGCAGCTTGTGGCCAAGCTCAAGCAGGTCCTGCGCAAGATCGGGTTTCCGGTTGTGTTATCGCAGGCCTTTGACCGGCGCACGCCGTCGCACCAATGCGGCACGGCGCGGATGGGGGCGGACCCCGCGACCAGCGTGGTCGACACCTTCTGCCGCAGTCACGATCACAAGAACCTGTTCATCGTCGATGCTTCGGTCTTGCCGACATCGGCGGCCGTGAACCCCGCGCTGACAATCGCGGCCCTGGCGTTGCGGGCAGGGCGCCATATTCAGGAAACGGACCTGGCGGCATGACGACGGAAGGCTATGATTTCATTGTGATCGGGGGCGGCTCTGCGGGGTCTGTCGTCGCGGCGCGCCTGTCTGAAATGCCTGACGCACAGGTGCTGTTGCTTGAGGCGGGCGGCAGTGACCGGCACCCGCTTTTTCACGTGCCTGCGGGCTTTGCCAAGATGACCAAGGGGATCGGTTCCTGGGGCTGGTCGACGGTGCCGCAGCGGTCGATGCAGGGCAAGGTCTTCAATTACACGCAAGCCAAGGTGATTGGCGGCGGCTCTGCGATCAACGCGCAAATCTATACGCGCGGGGCCGCGCAAGACTACGACGAATGGCGCCAGATGGGTTGCGACGGTTGGAGTTACGCTGACGTTCTGCCCTATTTCAAAAAGTCCGAGGACAACGATGTCTACGGCGGAGCATTCCACGGCAAGGGCGGCCCCTTGGGTGTATCGATGCCTGCGGCCCCGTTGCCCATCTGTGATGCCTTCATCGAAGCGGCCGGGCAGGCGGGGATTCCCAAGACAACCGACGTCAACGGACCCAGGCAGGATGGTGCAGGCTATTACCAACTGACCCAACGCAACGCGCGCAGGTCATCGGCGGCCATGGCGTTTCTGGGCCCCGCAAAGGGCCGCAAGAACCTGACAATCCGCACGCAGGCCCACGTGCGCCGGATCAGGGTGGAAAACGGCCGTGCGACGGGTGTCGAAATGGTGGACGGCAGCAAGATTACAGCGGCGCGGGAGGTGATCCTGTCCTCTGGTGCGATCGGTTCGCCCCGTTTGCTGCAATTGTCGGGGATCGGGCCTGCCGATGCGCTGACGCCCCTTGGTATCGACGTGGTGTTTGACCAGCCGGGTGTTGGATCAAACCTTCAGGACCACCTTGATCTCTATGCGATCTGCGAAGTGACCGGCCCGCACACCTATGATCGCTTTGCCAAACTGCACCTGTCTGCTTTGGCGGGGCTGCAATACCTGCTGACCCGCAAGGGGCCTGTTGCGTCCAGCCTGTTTGAAACGGGCGGGTTCTGGTATGCGGATGAGAATGCGCGCTCTCCCGATATCCAGATGCATCTGGGCCTTGGCACGGGCATCGAAGCGGGGGTTGCGGTGATGCCCCATGGCGGCGTGACGTTGAACGCCTGCCACCTGCGTCCAAGATCGCGCGGCACCGTGCGCCTGCACAGCGACAACCCCGCCGATATGCCCTTGATCGACCCCAATTACCTGTCGGACCCCTATGATCGGGAGATGTCGATCCGGGGCCTGAAGCTGGTGCAACGTATCCTCGCGCAAGAGGCGCTGGGGCCGTTCATCAAGGCCGAACGCCTGCCGGGGCCGGATGTGCAAACGGACGACGAATACTTCGACTTCATCTGCGTGCATTCCAAAACGTCGCACCATTGCGCGGGCACGTGCCGTATGGGCAGTGATGCCGCGGCCGTGGTGGATACGCGGTTGCGGTTCAACGGGATCGCCGGGTTGCGGATCGCCGATGCGTCCATCATGCCAACCGTCAATTCGTCCAACACCAACGCCCCTGCGATCATGATCGGTGAGAAGGCCGCCGATATGATCAAACAAGATCAAGGAATGACATCATGATCCGCCACATTGTTCTGACCAAATTCAAACCGGAAACGCCTGAAGACAAGATTGCCCAAATCTATCAGGGCCTGTCCGCGGTCGCAGACAAGCTGCCGGGCGCGCATGGGTTTACGGGCGGGCGATCGGAAAGCCCCGAGCAGATCGAACGGGGTTACATGCACGGCTTTGTCATTGATTTTGATGACTGGGCGGCGCTTCAGGCCTATGCCGACAACGCAGACCACAAGGCGCTGGGTGCGCAGCTGGTGGCACATGCTGTCGGCGGGATTGATGGCATACTGGTGCTTGATCTGCCGGTTTGAGGCAGGCGAACAAAGGGACGACGCAAGGCGATGAGCTCGAGACCGACAATCCTGGATGTTGCAAAGAAGGCGGGGGTGTCGAAATCCACCGTCAGCCTTGTTTTGCAAGGCAATGATGTGGTCAAGGAAACGACGCGACTGGCGGTTCGCAAGGCGATGGCCGACATCGGCTATGTCTACAATCGCTCTGCGGCGACGCTCCGGTCTGCGTCATCGGGGCTGATCGGGCTGGTCATCAACGATCTGCGCAACCCGTTCTTTACCGAATTTGCGGCACTTCTGCAGATGGAGCTGGCGCGCAATGACTTTGCCACCGTCCTTGCGAATACGGACGAAGACCCGGCGTTGCAGACCCGCATGATTTCATCCCTGGTCGAACACGGCGTGTCCGGTTTCATCATTTCGCCCAGCTACGGGGACGATGAGGGGGCGGTGTCAGTCCTGAGGTCGGCCAATATACCAACGCTTCAGGTCTTTCGTTCGTTGAAATCGGAAGGTCATGACATTCCGTTTATCGCGCCTGATTACGAGCGGGGTGGGCGGCTGGCCGCGGAACACCTTGTGGAAATGGGGTGCAAGCGCATCGCGTTCCTCGGCGGGCTTGACGGGCGGCCGGTGACCGAAGCCCGCATGAGCGGATACCTCGCCCTGCTGGCAGAGATGGGCACCCCGCCCGTGGTGCTGACAGGGCAGGCAACGCGGTCCTTCGGCAAGGCCATGGCGGCCAAACTGCAGGCCGACGATCCGGATGTCGACGGTGTGATCTGCTTTAACGATCTGGTGGCCCTTGGGGTGCTGGCCGCGTGCCCCGAACTGGGTGTGAAGGCTGGCCGCGATCTGCGTGTGGTGGGCTTTGATGATATCGAGGATTGTCAGGACAGTTATCCGCCGCTCAGTTCGGTCAGCTGCAATATCCCCGATTTTGCCAAGTCGGCCGCCGAACAGATACTGGCATGGGTCAAAGACGGCGTTGCGCCGCACATGACCGCGCGCAGCCCTGTGCAACTGATCAAGCGGGCCTCAAGCGGGGGCTGATCAGACCTGTCGGGAAAGCGTTTTCAGTTTGGATCGTATCGACAGGATTGGTGAACCGTCCAAGCCGAGATTGAACAAAGAAGGAGAGGCACATGAAAGAGATCAAGGTCGCCATACTGGGCGCGTCCGGATGGATGGGCAGGGTGCACACAATGGCCTTTCAGACGTTTCCGCATTTCTTCGGAGACAGCGGCGGAACTGCGCGTGTGGCGGCTTTGGTGTCGACAACCGGCACGCCTGCCGATCTGGCGTTTCGGGCACCGGGGGCCAGGATCCTCGACAAATGGCAAGACGCCGTCGCGGATCCCGACATCGATCTGATCGATATCTGCCTGCCGGACAACATGCACTATGAGGTTGCCAAGGCCGCGCTGCTGGCGGGCAAGCATGTGTTTTGCGAAAAGCCATTGGCGGAAACGGCGGCAGAGGCGCGCGAGCTGGCCGATATTGCCCGCGAAAAGGGGCTGATCACCCGCGTCGGCCATGCCTTTCCGCGCAACCCCATTCACGACCTCGCCAAGGACATCATCGATACGGGCGAGATTGGCGAGATCACGATGTTCAAGGGCTGCCAGCACGTCGATATGTTTGGCGACCCGCTGGTGCCCTATATGTGGCGCGCAAATGGTGCGCTGGCCCCGACGGGCATTGTCGGGGACACCGGCACCCACGTGTTCAGCTTTATGGAGTTTCTCGTCGGCAAGGTCAGCTCCCTGATCGCGGACACCTTCATCGTCACACCCAAACGCCCCGTCGTCGAGGGATTGGGCCTGGGCGAAGCGGCAGAGTTGACGGGATCCGAGGCGTGGGCAGATATCACCAATCCCGACGGGGCGAACATTATCTGCACCTTTGCCAATGGCGCGCGCGGGCTGGTGGATTTCAGCCGCGTCGCGACGGGCCGCAAGTTCATGCAGACCTATGAAATCTACGGCACCAAGGGCAGCCTGAGCTATACCTATGACGAGGTGAACCGCCTGCGGTTCTACACCAACGCGGATCCGGTCGGGCGACGGGGCTACCGCGAGATTGATGTGGGGCCGGAAAACGAAACCTATGCTGCCTTCTCGCCGCTTCCGAATTTCTCGGTCGGGTATAACGAAAGCAAGATCATCGAAGCGGCTGAGGTGGTCCGCTCGATCGTGTCCGGCACGCCGATGTGGCCAACGTTTGAGACGGGCCACCACATTTGCCAGATTGTCGATGCCTGCATGGAGTCTTCGCGTCTGAAACGCTGGGTCGATATCCCATGAGCTTTGCCGTTCCTCAACACATTCTCGATGCGCTGACGGATGTGGCCATGCCCCGCCTGAAAGGTGAGCCGGAGGCGGAGGGCCAGATGCGGGTGGCCGGATATGTCATTCCGGTGTTTCGCAGCGGCAGCCTTGTGATGGGCAGCGGTGCGGCGGGGCTGCGTGCCGCCGTCGAAATGAAGCGCCGGGATGTGGATGTGACCATCATCAGCCAAAGTGCGTGGGGCGGCACCTCGGCCTGTTCGGGGTCGGACAAGCAAACCCTGCATACCGCCAACACCAAGGATCACGGAGACGATTTTCAGGCCATGGCCACCGCGATCCGCGCGGGTGGGGCGATGGACGAAGACACCGCCTATATCGAGGCGGTCGGATCGATCCGTGCGATGGCCTCTTTGCAATATCTGGGGCTGCCGCTGCCGCAGGATGATCTGGGCGGCACGCTGCGCTATCAGACGGACCATGACGACGTCGGGCGCGCGACGTCCTGCGGGCCGCGCACGTCGCGGCTGATGGTCAAGGCGCTGGCAGAAGAGGCGCTGCGTCTCGACATCCCGTTTTACAACCAGACCACAGCCGTAAAGGTGCTGACCGAAGGGCAGGGCGGACAGTCACGCGTGGTGGGCGTTCTGGCGATCCGTCCAAAGACCGGTTCGGACACCAACCCTTACGGGCTCGCGCTGTTTCAATGTGCGGCCCTCGTCATTGCCGCAGGCGGTCCGGGCGAGCTGTATCGCGACAGCGTCTTTCCGAACGGATGCTTTGGCACCCTGGGGCTGGCGCTTGAGGCGGGGCTTGAGCTGGTCAACATCACCGAAAGCCAGTTCGGGATCGGCACGCGGCGCGAAGGGTTCCCGTGGAACCTGTCGGGCACCTATGTGCAGGTCATCCCGCACATCTATTCCCTGGATGCGGACGGGGCCGAACACCACTTTCTGGGCGACTATTACCGGACCACCCAAGAGATGGCCTCGAACGTCTTTCGCAAGGGATACCAATGGCCGTTCCATGCCAGCCGCATGCTGGATTTCCAATCCAGCCTCGTTGATCTGGCGATCTTTGAGGAGGGCAAGAAGGGGCGGCGGGTCTTTATGGACTTCAACCGCAATCCCTTGCCCGTGCCGGGGGACCAGCCCTTCAGCCTTGATCGGTTGGACGAGGACGTGCGCAGCTATCTGACCCATGCAGGCGCGACTCACGCCACGCCCATTGCGCGGCTGCGCCATATGAACCCGCTCGCGATTGAACTCTACAAACGCTACAAGGTCGATATCACCGCCGATCCGTTGGAATTCGCAGTGAACAACCAGCACATGAATGGCGGTATCGCGGTCGACACCTGGGGGCGCACAAACATCACCGGTATCTACGCGGTGGGCGAGGCCGCAGGCACCCACGGAGCCACCCGACCCGGCGGGTCGGCGTTGAACGCGGGGCAGGTTTTTGGCACCCGCGTGGCCGAACACATCGCCGCCAGCAAGCAGGCGCAGATCCCGCCCAGTGCAGATGTCAGTGGCCGGGCAGCCGAGGCCCTGAGCGACATCGAAGCGACCCTCCAAAGTGCCAGCCCCCTTGGTCTGAAGGACGTGCGCGCTGAAATTCAGGCCCGGATGAGCGACCACGCCGGTATCCTGTGCACGCCCCAAGGCGTGGCCCGGGCACGGCAAGACGCTGAAACCCTGAGCGATCTGATCCGACAGAATGGCATAGCCTTTGCCCGCAACAGTGAGGTCGGGCGTGCCCTGCAATGGCAACAGATGGCCCTTGCATCCCAAGCGGTGCTGACGGCCCTCGACCATTACATCGCGCAGGGCGGCGGCAGTCGTGGCGCGCGCGCCATTTGCGATCCGGACGGGACGGCCTTGCCGCAGGCCCGCAGCGGCCCCTTGCCCGATGTCCGGTTCCGGCCCGAACGCGAGGCAGACAAAGAGGCCCAAATCCTCGTCCGCCTGCAGGATGGCGAAATGATCATCACAACCCGTCCGAACCGAAAGTTCGATGCAAACGCCAAGTCGTTTTTCGAGCGCGACTGGCCCGCGTGGTTGACCGGCGGCATCTATGATTTGCAACGCGGGGGCGCGTAGCTCTTCCGTCTTTCACCTCAAACCGAACCGCCGCCATAGGTGAAGTGATGATCGAAAGGGCGGTGGTGGGTGAGGGGCTTAACAATCGAATGGAAGGCAGCCACAGGCCGACGCGGCGGCGAGAGAAAACCATGGGCCGCTTCAAGTCGCTCAGTCAGGCGCACTGTTTCCTTGCAGCCCATGACCAGCTCAACACGATCTTCAAACCCCGCCGCTGTTGCCTCTGCGCCAACTGCTGTCGTCAGGCCAGCGCAGATGCGGTCAGCCTCTGGGCCGACTAAGCCCGCGAGGTGAAGCTATCGACAAACGTGCCAGGCACCAGACACACACAGCCATGTCTCTGGCCGGAGGGGATGACGACGCTGTTGCCGGGGCCGAGCTTTTGCTCTTTTCGTACTATGAAAAGAGCATGCCGCCGTTGATATCAACATTGGTGCCGGTGATAAACGCGCTGTCATCACAGGCAAGGAAGAGAACAAGGTTGGCTGCATCGTCAACATGACCTTGCCGTTTCAGGGGCGCGTTCGCTTCAAATCCCCGACGCCCCGCGTCCGGTGTATGGATGTTGTGAAAGTCGGTATCGATCATGCCGGGGCAAAGTGCGTTGACGCGAATGTCGGGGCCCAGTTCCTTGGCCAATCCACGTGTCATGGTCATGACCGCCCCCTTGGCCGTTGCATAGGCCACCGCACCCGGACCGCCACCGTCGCGCCCGGCCTGACTGGCCAGATTTACGATTGCACCCGATTTCATCTCGGCAAGACAGGCTTGCGTCATCAGGAATGTGCTGGTGACATTCAGGCGCATCACCGCCTCCCAATGGTCCAGCGACATTTCGGCAATCGTCTTGCGCGCTATCAGTCCGCCCGCATTGTTGACAAGGACATCAACGCTGCCAAAGGTCGCAACCGTTTTGGCCACCAGCGCATCTGCGTCCTCTTTCTTGTTCAGATCACCCTGCACCGCGATTGCCCTGCCGCCCGCTGCCTCGATTTTTGCAACGGTCTGATCGGCACCTTCCGAGCTTGAGAAATAGTTAATCGCAACATTGGCCCCTTCGGAGGCAAGTTTGATCGCGACCGCGCTGCCGATATCCCGGCCGCCTCCGGTGACGATGGCGGTTTTACCTGCAAGTTTCATATTGGTCCTTTCTTTCATGCAACGACGGTGTTGCAGACTTGTCTGTGTTGTTATCGGAATGCCCCGGGCATGGCAGCTTGCGGTAGCCAGAGAATGATTTCCGGGAATGCGGCCAGCAAAATCAGGATGATCAGCATCGGCGCGAGGATAAGCACAACCTCGCGCAGCACCTGTACGACGTTCAGGCCCCCGATCGATGCCGAGATCAGCAGGCATAGCCCATAGGGTGGTGTCACCAGCCCGAAGGCCAGCGACACGATACCAATGATGGCGAATGCAATGGGATCGACCCCGCCCGCTTGTGCAACCGGCATCAGGACCGTGCCAAGGATGATGATGGTCGGGATCGCGTCGATGAACAGGCCAAAGATCAGGAACAGTGCTGCAATCAACAGAGCCGTTCCAAAGGGGCCAAACTCCCAAGCTGTCAGCACGCTGACGATGAGACGCGGTGCATTGTAAAATGACAGAAGCCAGCCAAATGCAGATGCTGTGCCAATGGCAAAAAGAGAGATCGCTGCAAACCGGGCGGTATCGTACAGAATGCCGCCGAGGTCTTTGACAGTGACCGTCTTGTAGACAAACATCCCAAGGACAAGCGCATAACCTGCGGCGATAATCGCGCTTTCGGTCGGTGTCACCAGCCCAGCTACAATGCCGCCAATCACAAAAACCGGTGTCAAAAGCGCAAGTGACGCATCGCGCAAGGCTGCCCAGAACTCTGCCAGGTTCGGTGATGCTGTCACCGGATAGTTGCGTGCTTTGGCAAAACCATAGACGGTTGCCATCAGCGCAAGTCCGATCATCAAACCAGGGATCGCGCCGCCAAGAAACAGCGCGCCAACCGACACCTGCATGACACCGCCCCACACGATCATCAGGATCGACGGTGGAATGATAACACCCATGACCGACGAACAGGCCGTGATCGCGACGGCAAAGCGGGTATCGTAGCCTTCCTTCTGCATTGCAGGGATCAGGATCTTGCCGATGCCTGCGGCATCCGCTGTGGACGAACCAGAGATGCCCGCAAACAGCATGGAGACCGCGACGTTGACGTGGCCCAGCCCACCGGGCATCCAGCCGGTCAGCACGCGTGCCAGCTCGATCAGGCGATCCGTGACCTTGCCCGAATTCATCAGGTTCGCAGCCAAAAGAAAGAAGGGCACCGCAAGTAAAATGAACGAGTTGTAAGACTGAAACATCCGGTCCAACACGATAAAGGGTGTCAGCCGCAGTTCGAGTAAAACAACCGGGATGGTCGACAAACCCAACGCAAAGGCAACCGGGATACGGATGAAGATGAGGACCAGAAAGACCCCGACCAACATCGTGGCTGCTGTGGCGGTATCAAGGATCATGACAGCGACCCCTTTGCGCCCCGGAACTCTGCAATTGTCTGCACCAAATGATAAGTCGCAAACAAGAGCCAGAGCCCACCCGCAATAGGCACGGAGATATGGGTAATCATCAGGTTGGCCCGCATCATGACAGAGCGTTGGTTGCCGCCGAACTGGGCATATTCGATGCCATAATACAAAAACAGTGCCCCGAAAATCATGACCCCCAGGTGTACGACGCTCTGCTGCAGAAATCGTGCGGTGGGCCCGGCGGCATCAGGTGTGATCCGCACATCAAAATGTGTGCCATCCCAGACAGCGACCACAGACCCGATCATCACGATCCAGATAAACAGAAAGGTCGCGAGTTCTTCGGTCCAGAGAAAAGTGGGGATCAGGCCGGTATAGCGAGAGATCACTTGCATCGCGACCGGAATTGCCAGCGCGCCCATCAGCACACCAAGCAGAACCCGAAGACACACGCAGAACTTTTCAAGAAATCTTCCAAACATGATCTGCCCTATGTCGCAGTGTGACACGGGCAGGCCGTATCAGAAGTGAGTGTTGACGGGCAGGGAGAGAAAAACGCCTCCGCCCGTCAACCGGGAGATCACATGCCGCGCACGTTGTTGAGCAACTCGGTCGCGCCCAATTCGGCGGCGTAGGCATCCTGCACGGGGCCGACAAGTTCCAGCATCTGTTCACGTCCAACGAATGGATGAATGAAAACCTGTCCGGCCGCTTCCATTTCTGCAAGGATTTGACCATCGGCACCGGATTCCAGCGCGCGCCCAAAGGCACCGGCTTCTGCCCCGGCCGCCATGATTGCAGCCTGAAGATCAGCGTCGAGCGCATCAAAAATCTTTGCTGAAAACACAATTGGGCGCACCGTGATTGTGTGTTGGGTCAAAGAGATATGCGGTGCCACCTCGTAGAACTTCAGGTTCTGGATGGATGCGGCTTCGTTTTCAAAACCGGCGATCACGCCTGTCTGGATCGCGTTGTAAACCTCGTTATAAGCAATCGCGGCCGGCGCTGCACCGACCGCATCAAACGTTTGGGCCTGAATAGGGGCGCCCATCACGCGCATCCGGTGGTCAGCAAGCTCTTCCATATTCGTGATCGGCTTTGCGGATACAAGATTGCGGACACCGCCGCCGTGGTAGCCCACGATCACGATACCGGCTGCTTCGCGCAGATCAGCTTCGAGCGGCGCAAACGCGTCTGACGACAGGACCGCATTCCAGTGGTCCAGATCACGGAACAGGAATGGCATATCCATCAAGGGGATCGATTCAGAGAAGACAGCCATGTTGGACGGTGCAAGGATCGTGTAGTCGACCGCAACACCTTGGTTCAGGTAGGTCACGTAGTCGGACTCGACGCCCAGCTCTCCGTTCAGGCGCAGATCAAAGCTGACTTCGCCGTCATATTTTTCGGCGACCAGACGTTCGAATTCGCGCAAGGTCTTGGTAAAGGCATGGTCTTCGTCAAACATGCTGGCGCCACGCAGGGTGACATCGGCAAACGCCGTCGTCGCAGTGGTCAGCAGAACCGCAGAAACGGCCATCCCTTTGAGTATGTAGTTGAACATTCTATCCTCCCAGATCAGGTTCAAATCTTGTCTTGGCTGACCGGTTTCGGCCAGACGAAGTGTTCGAAAATGTCGCTGGTCGTCTTGCCGGATCGTCGCGCACCCTGCGCTTTGGCGGCGAATGCGCTTCCCTGGCAAGCGCGGCAGCCATACCTTCGCTCATACGTGCACTCAACAGTCAAACTGGGAGACTAGTCAACATTTATTTTGATGAATTGTCTCGCATTGAGTGTTTATTTAGCAGTTTAGAGGACAATCGTTGTCGTCTAGTATGCAACATTGGACTATTATTCTTTGGTCAACCCTGCCACAGTTATGCCAAGCGGAGGTAGAAAGAGATATGATTGCAGCACTTGGAACCGTAGAACGCACAACAAGCAGTGACGTTGTTTTTGACGCATTGTTCGGTCAGATCACGCGGCTCGAACTGCTTCCAGGTACAAAGATTTCAGAGGCCGATGTCGCAAAGTCATTCGGCTATTCTCGGCAACCGGTCCGCGAGGCGTTTACGCGGCTGGCCAACTTGAATCTTCTTTTGGTACGACCACAACGTGCGACAGTTGTCCGCCCGTTTTCACGTCAATTGATCGCAAATGCCCGTTTTGTTCGTGCCGCCGTGGAGCTGGAAGTTGTACGTACTGCCGCGCATGACCGGGACATGTCAGTCGATGCCGCTTTGAAGGCAAATCTAAAGGAACAGTCCGAGGCGGTTGCAGCGGGCAAGGTAACCCGGTTCCACGCGTTGGACTACAAGTTTCACCAGCTTCTATGTCAGTCTGCCAAGCAGGCTTTTGCGTTTGATATCATCTCGGAGAACAAGGCGCAGGTCGATCGGCTTTGCATGCTTGCATTGACAAGCAAAGAAGCAATGGAACTGCTTCATGATGATCACAAGAAGATATTGGCTGCCCTCTTTGACGGTGATGCGACGGCAGCCGAAACAACGCTCCGCCTGCATCTTGATCGGCTGACCCCGACGGTAGAGGCGATCTATACAACCCACAGCGCGTATTTTGATGAGTAGGAGCAAGAG
>CAYGQZ010000001.1:0-11975 GCA_964352055.1 uncultured Rhodobacterales bacterium | reverse complement strand
CCCCACGATCCAATCCGGTGACTTCCGCTTGTTTGTGGATCGTCAACCCGACGGCAAGCGGTTTCACGCTGCTGCTGATACCCGGAAACCCGGTCCAGCCGTCCGCGTCGTCCCAATGCGCCGCATATCCCTCCGCTTCGTTCTGCTTGATGAAATCGGTGAAGTTTTCTTCGGTGGGACGCAGCGCGATGGCCCCGTGATCAAAACGCCAACCCTCCCTTCGTCGCGACGCCATGCGCCCGCCAAGCCCACGGCCCTTGTCGAAGACGACAACGTTGTGGCCGTTATCGGACAAAGCGCGCGCTACAGTCAGCCCTGCGAGCCCTGCGCCAACAATGGCAATCTGGTCAGTTTTCTTCACGTCGAAAGGCTCCAACAGCAGGGGCTTGGCAAGACGGTCAACCTTTGCAGGACAGTAGGTATCACAGCACTTCAACCGCGCACGGATCAGGTGAGGGAAGCATCAAACCCGTATTCGGTCCGCAACGCCTCAAGATCGCGTCGCAAGGCGGGCTTCAGATTTAGGCCTTGATCCCTGCGCGCGTTCGACGCTGCGGTCTTGCCCTCGCCGGGCAAACGCACGGGGTCGTGTCCCGGCAGGGGAGATGAAGCGCGCATCTCGTCAAAGACGCGGTCGGCGCGGAGTCCAAAATTCGTGATGCCGAAGGCGGCGGGATCAAGCGCCATGACGAACTGCCCGGTGTTTGTCGCGGACGTCGTGTCATTGGTGAAGTCCACAACATCCGAGCCGAAAGCCGCGCCATTGAGAACACCGGCCATGAGACCAATCGCGACCGACAAACCAAAGCCTTTGGGCCCGCCGATCGGCAACAGAAAGCCTTCGGATTTGCGGGCGGGGTCGGTCAGGGGTTTGCCATCTCGGCCAACCATCCAACCCTCGGGCATGGGTTCGCCTTGCTGCAGAAGCGTCTTGATCTTGCCCATCGCCGCTACGGTTGTCGCCATGTCGAAAACAAAGGGGTCTGGTCCGTCGGTCGGGGCGGAAAATGCGATGGGGTTCGTGCCCAGCAGAAGGTCGGACCCGCCATAGGGCGGCACGTGATTGGCACTGCCCACGGCGGCGGCCATACCCAGCAAGCCAGCCTCGGCCTGCGGCCGTACATAGAGCGCAAGCGGACCCGCGTGATTGCCGCGCCGGACCCCGACCCAACCGATACCGGCCTCGCGCGCCTTCTTGATGGCAAGATCGCGGGCGGCAGACATCGCCAGATGCCCCAAACCATCATCCCCGTCGATGACGGCAGTCGCGGCTGCCTCATGTGCGATGGAAATGTCAGGCTTCGGGTTGCAGCCGCCGCCCGACAGACGGGCCAGATATTGCCGCAAGCGGAACACGCCATGCGTTGCATAGCCGTAGATGTCCGCCTCAACCATCAGGGACGCGACATTTGCCGCATCCCCATCAGGTACACCTTGGGATTCAAGCGCCGTGGCGACGAAGTCGCGCAGGGCTTCGGGATCGATTGGCGCGTCGTCAACCATCATAAGAGCCCACGCGTTCCTCATGCCAGAACACGACTTTGCGCTGCGTAAACTGTACCAGTAGGTATAGCGCCAAGCCCACAAGGCTGAGATACAGGATCAATGAGAACACGCGCGGCGTGTTGAGCTGAGACGCCGCGACGCGGATCAACTCTCCGAACCCTTTTCCGCCCCCAAGAAATTCACCAGTGATCGCGCCAGCCATCACGCCAACGGCACCGATCTTCAGGCCGGTAAATATCTGCGGCAGGCCAGTGGGTAGTTTCATCTTGAACAAGGTTTGCAAACGGCTGGCCCCCATCGTCTTGAACAGCATCCGGGCGTTTTCGTCAGCGGCATGAAGCCCGGCGGCTGTCCCCACAACAATGGGAAAGGTTGCGATGAAGGCGGCAAGTGCGACTTTGGACTCAATCCCAAAGCCCAACCAGGCCACAAACAGGGGGGCAAAGGCCACCTTCGGCATCGTGTCGATGGCGACGAGATACGGCATCACGGCTTTCTCGCCAAATGCTGTTTCCCCGACCAGTATGCCCAGAGTGAAGCCAATCGCTATTGCCAGAGCAAAGCCGTAAATCACTTCGAGGATCGTGATCCACAACGCAGTCAGCATGTAGCCTCCGGTCAGGAGGTTTTTGCCGACAAAGATCATGTCTTTGAGCGTTTCCATCGGTGTGGGCAGAATAATAGGCGAGACAAAGCCAAAGGCGGTCACGAATTGCCATATCCCGATGAAAACGAGAAAGACAAAAATCATCGCGATCGATCGAGGCACCGAGTCGATGAATGAGACCTCTTGTACCCAGACTGTATCTTCCGAGTTGTCGGTATTGTTTGCAGACGACGGGCGGTTTGTAAGATCAGTCACATGTCTTCTCCCTTGTCCAATTGTCCGCGGATGTATTCCACGATTCTCCCAAATTCCGGAGTCGTCATCATGTCCAGTGTACGTGGACGCGGCAGATCAACTTTCACGATCTCGGCCACGCGTCCCGGACGCGGCTTCATCACCACAATTTCGTCCGACAGGATGACGGCTTCCTGAATCGAATGGGTCACAAGAAAAGCGGTCGCATGTTGCTCTCTGCAGATCCGTTGCAGTTCCATATTCATCATGTCGCGCGAGAGTTCGTCCAGGGCGCTGAACGGTTCATCCAGAAGCAGTACGGCAGGTTCCGTGATCAACATCCGGCAGATCGAGGCGCGCTGAGCCATACCACCCGACAACTCGTTTGGAAAAACGTTCTCGAAGCCCTTCAGACCGACAATATCGAGAAGTTCAAATGCTTTGGTCATTGCGGCTTTGGCCGCAGCCTTGCCGTCTCGGATTTCGATAGGAAGCACAATGTTCTCGACGGCTGTCTTCCATGGGAAAAGCGTCGCTTGTTGGAACATCATGCCGATGTCGCGGCGCGGGCCAGTCACTGGTTGGCCCTGCAGGACGACGCGTCCCTTCGAGGGCGGTATCAGCCCTGCCATGATCTTTAGCAGGGTGGATTTGCCACACCCGCTTGACCCGATCACTGAGGTGAAGCTGCCTTTGCGCAGCGTCAGATCGACGTCTTCCAGGGCAACCACGCGGTTACGCGCATAGGTCTTGCTGACCCTGTTCAGCTCGTAAACCGGCGCACCCGAAGGTGCACCGGTTTTCGTTTCTGCCAATCCCGTGTTCATTCGGTGGCGGCCGCGTTTCCGATCGCAGCGAACTCGTTGGTCCAGGCTGCGCTCAGATCGTCGAGAGGGGCTTCGATTTCACCACCGGTGACCAACGCGTCCTGCCATTCGGCCCACACTTCTTCAGGATACCAACCCAAGCCGTTTTCCGGGCTTGTAGAGATGGTCTTTGAGCGCACAGCGTCAAAGAGTGCAGATTGGAACTCTTTGTCCTCGCCCTCCTGCGGGTTTCCGGCGGCCAGGTGCTGCAGAACGGTTTCGCGATTGGCGTCATCCAGCGCGAAAGCGTGACCTTTTGCAAAGGCACGGCTCCATGCTTCAACCAATTCACGATCGTTGGCGATGATGTCGCCCATTGTCGCAATGCCGTTGCCGAAAAAGCGTCCGAACTCAGCGGGTGTGATATCGCGGACGGCCATACCACGTTGGTTCAGAATGGCGGTGTCAGCGGTGGATGCCGAATAGGCTACGATCTCGCCATTGAGAAACGCAGCGGTTGCAGGGCCGCCGTCACCAACGGTCAGGAACTCATAATCCGTTCCGGCGGTCATGCCTGCGCTAGACATCACGTTGCGGGCAAAACCCACCTCTGCGCCATCGGCTGTACCGGTGCCAATAACCTGGCCGCGAAGACCTTCGATATCCTGGATATCAGAGCCTTCCTGTACTGCGATCCCGAAGTTACTCCGGGCAGCCACGTTGTAAATGTGGACCACATCAACACCGCGGGACCGGGCCGCAAGGATTGGGCCGGGACCGGGACGGCCAAACTGTGCCTGCCCTGCCGACAAGGCTTGAATAACGGCACCCGAGCCGTTGATCGCCTCGACCGTGACATTGAGTCCTTCTTCAGCAAAGAAGCCTTCGCCGATTGCCACGAATACCGGGAACGAGTTGATCGCCGATGGGCTGGGTTGGACAAACGTAATGTCGCGCAGATCCTGGGCCATCGCGCCCGTGCTCAAAAGCCCGGCCACTGGGATCGCGGCAAGAAGCTTTGTAAAGGTTCGTCTGGTGGTCATTTTAGGTCTCCTCCCTAATTTAACGTCTTGTTGAGGTCTCTTTTTCGTTGGCGTGGCCTGTATCAGGCAACGCGGACTGAATTCCTCAGCTCCCCGATTTCCGAGATCGTGCAGACGACAGTGTCGCCGGCCGCCAGAAAGCGGGGTGGGTCCATCGCATATCCCACGCCCGAAGGCGTGCCGGTGGCGATGATATCACCGGGTTGCAACGTCATCCCTTCAGACAACGAAGCGATGAGAGTCGGAATATCAAATATCATATCCGCGGTGGTGCCGTCTTGGCGTTGCTCGCCGTTCACCGTCAGTCCGATCGAAAGGTTATGCGGATCGTTGATCGCATCGGCGGTCACAATCCAAGGGCCGAGTGGGCAAGACCCATCCAACCCTTTGCCTTTGAAATACTGCCCGCCATGGCGGCGTTGGATATCGCGCGCAGTGATATCGTTCAGGATCGTGTACCCGAAGACGTGCTCAAAAGCGGCGTCCTTTGAAATGTTGCGCCCTGGTTTTCCAATGATGACAGCGAGTTCGACTTCATAGTCGATGGAGGTTGAGACCGCGGGGAACAACAATATATCGCCATCAGGGTCCACGATGGAGGTGGGCGGTTTGGTGAAATAAACCGGGTGTTCCGTGACACCGACATTTTGTTTCTGCGCGCGGTCACCTTCGGCGATATGTTCGGCGTAGTTGCGCCCGACACAGAAAACATTCTTGTGGGGTTGAGGAATGGGAGCCAAGAGTTCCGGATCGCTGATCACGGCGTCAGCGTGTTTGCCTGCTTCGGCCTCTGCCGCCAAAGCACGCAATGCAGAAATTGCAGCGTCGCCTTTCTCAATGACGCTCTGGATGCTGTTCTCGGGAAAGCCCGCCTTCGCGACATCCAGCCAATCGCCGTTTTCAAGCGCGACTGCAGCACCGGGCTGGCCTCCAATTGAAAGTGTCGCCAGTTTCATGCGGTCTCCCCCTCAGTAAACCTTGCAGACGGACAATTGACCGACTGGTTGCGCATGTCGAAGTCCGATTGCGTAAAACCGCGCCACCGATCTCCAATCTTGCCACCCATTGACAAAGAGCCTTCCAAGCTGTGAAATCAACTAACCAATTCACTGATTGGGTGGATCGCCGTGTCAAATACCGAGCTTCTCGTGCAGCGTATCAGAGAAACGATTGCGCTTGACGGCTATGCGCACAATGACCGCTTGCCACCGGAGCGAGAGATGTGCGCGAAGCTCGGGGTCACACGCAACCAATTGCGCAGTGCCTTGGCGCGGCTTGAATCGAGGGGGCTGATCTGGCGCCACGTAGGCCGTGGCACCTTTGTCGGTGAGCGCCCGGTCTTGAACCTGGACGACGTCTCATACCTGAGAGACCAGGTAACGCCGCAGCACGTCGCCTCTGTTCGTCTTACGATTGAACCGGAATTGGCCCGTCTCGCGGCGATGCACAGCACGCCCACAGATCGGGAAGAGATTCGCACCTGTGCCGCGCGCTGCCGTGAAGCTCCGGATTGGCGCAGCTACGAGGCTTGGGACAACAAGCTGCACTTTGCGATTGCCCGAAGTGCCAAAAACAAGCTCTTCCTCTATTACTTTGAAACGCTCAACGTGGTGCGGCGCTCAATGGTATGGGGGCAGCCACGCAAGACGCACAAGCCTGCTGAAAACTATTCAAGCTTTCTGGAACACAATCAGATTGTTCAGGCAATTGAGGAGAAAGACCGCCACTTTGCAGCGCACTACATGAAGCGACACCTTTATTCTGTCTATGGACGCATCCTTCCGTCAATGGACGAGGCGCCCCTGGACAGAAGTTGAACTGGGGACCACGCGTGCCGGAATACCCCCACAAATCGCCCGCGCGGATGACGGCGTGACCGCTGCGGGGGTATAGTTTGATACTTTAGACGACGGTGACTGTCAGCGTACCGAGTGCGGCAATTTCCACTTCCATCACATCGCCTTTGACCACGGGACCAACACCTGACGGCGTTCCGGTCATGATCACATCGCCAGCTGCCAATTCGAAATACTCCGACAGGTAAGAAATCATCTCGGGCGTTTTCCAGATCAATTGATTGAGGTCGCCTTCCTGACGGAGTGCGCCGTTCACTTTCAAAGTGATTGCGCCCTCATCAAGGTGGCCGACATCTGCGACAGTGTGGATCGGGCCGATGGGCGCGGAGCGTTCAAAGGCTTTGCCGATCTCCCAAGGGCGGCCTGCCTTTTTCATCTCGCCTTGAAGATCCCGACGGGTCATGTCCAAAGACAGCGCATAGCCGTATACGTGATCCATGGCGCTTTCGACCGGGATGTTCGTGCCGCCAGATTTCAGCGCGACGGTGAGTTCAGCCTCGTGGTGAACGTCAGACGTGTGGGAGGGATAGGGAAAATCCCCCGTTGTATCAAGATTGTCGGGATTCTTTTGAAAAAAGAATGGCGGCTCGCGGTCCGGATCATGGCCCATCTCAATTGCATGAGCGGCATAGTTGCGGCCGATGCAATAAACACGACGCACCGGGAACGAGCCGCCCGATGCGACCGGGATCGAGGTGACGGATGGCGCAGGGATTACGTAGTCAGACATGGGACAGCTCCGTTCTTAGGGTTCCTGCTGACATAGAGGTTGGGCATTGAGAGATCAATCTGACCAATGGGCGGATTGGTTCAATCTGTGGCGCTGCGCCAATTGTCCAAAGAAGTGACCGAACCAACGGCACAGCCGCTTTGAAGCATTTACGCGTGATCACCGGCGCGCAACGTGGGGACATGGAGGGGGAACTTTGACAGAGCCCTTTCATCCAATGATTTTATTCAGAAAGGGCGCGTTCGAGCAGTCGCGCAATATGCATGGGTTTCCGGTCTGTCAGATCCGCGATCTGGTGTCGGCAAGAGGTGCCATCTGCCACAATGATCGTATCGTGCGCGGCGGCGCGTATAGCGGGCACGAGATCCAGCTCGGCCATTCTGCGCGAGATCTCATGGGTGTCCACATCATAGCCAAAGGCACCCGCCATTCCGCAACAACTGGTCTCGACCACTTCAATATCGGTGTCAGGCAGCCGTGCGAGTGTCTTTTGAATGGACGACATCACACCCATCGCCTTTTGGTGACAATGCCCATGCAACAGCACCTTGGCAGCAGGCGATGACAAGGAGAGGGTAAAGTCAGGGTTGTCGTCTTGATCGGCAATGAACTCCTCCAACATGCGGGCATGTTCAGACAGCAAATCCGTGTCCGGACCGGGCAACAGCGCGGGGATTTCATCGCGCAGCGTCAGCAAGCAGCTGGGTTCCAGACCAATGATCGGGATGCCTTGTCGCGCGAACGGAAGCAGCGTGTCGACAAGGCGTTGCGCCTCCTGTCTGGCTTCGTTCACCAATCCCACGGACAGGAAGGTGCGACCGCAACACAAAGGGCGTTCGCCCTTGGGGGCCGTCGCCACGGTGATCGGAATGTTCGCTGCCTTCAACACCTTTGCGGCGGCGCGCAAGTTCTCAGGTTCAAAGTGGCGGTTAAAGGTGTCCGCGAACAAAACCGCTTTGGGTGTGCCGTTCGCGGCAATTTCGGTGTCCGTGAAGGGCTGCGCGTGCCACTTGGGCAAATCGCGCGTGGCGGTGAATCCGCTGAGCGTTTCCGTCAGTCTGGCAAGGCCCGGAACGCCGTTGCGCAGGTTCATCAGGAATGGCACGCGCGCCGCCCAACGCGCGTAGCGCGGCAAATAGGCGACCAAGCGGTCATGCAAACTGAGCCCGTTCTTTGCGTTGCGTGCGGATTGAACCTCAATCTTCATGCGGGCCATATCGACGCCTGTAGGACATTCGCGTTTGCACCCCTTGCAGGACACGCAAAGCTTCATCGTCTCAGCCATCTCATCGGACGTCAGCGCATCCGGTCCAAGCTGTTCCGAGATTGCCAGACGCAGCGTATTTGCGCGACCGCGCGTCGAGTCCTGCTCTTTGCGCGTCACCCGGAAAGACGGGCACATCACGCCGCCCTTTAGCTTACGGCAGGCCCCATTGTTGTTGCACATCTCGACTGCGCCCTGAAATCCGCCGCCGCTGCCGGTCCAGTCTGACCAATCAAGGCCGGTTTGAAATTCCTCAACCTTGTAGTCGGGGCTGTACCGAAACAGAGATCGGTCATCCATTTTGGGGGCATCAACGATCTTGCCAGGATTGAACAAGCCGCCCGGATCAAACCGCTGCTTCACCTCGGCAAAGCTGGCAACCATGCGCGGGCCGAACATCTTTTCATGAAACTCCGACCGGACCAGCCCATCACCGTGTTCGCCCGAGTGAGACCCGTTGTAGCGTGCAACCAGATCAAAGCACTCCTCTGCAATCGCGCGCATCTTCTTGACGTCCTGATCCAGCTTCAGGTTCAGGACCGGGCGGACGTGGAGGCATCCGACAGAAGCATGCGCGTACCACGTGCCGCGCGTGCCATGCCTGTCGAAAATTTCGGTCAGACCGGCGGTGTAGGCCGCCAGATCCGGCAATGCGACGGCGCAATCTTCCACGAAAGAGACAGGTTTGCCATCGGCCTTCATGGACATCATGATGTTCAGACCCGAACTTCGCAGGTCCGCGATCCGAGCCTGCATCTTAGGGTCTGGAACTGCCGTGACGCCGCCCCAGTTTTTTCCACTTTTGTCCCATGCGAACCCGAGGTCGCCCATCACGTCCTCAAGCTCCTTGAGCTTTTGAGGGTGTTTGCTGGTGTCCTCTTCGGCGAATTCAACCAGCAACAAGGCGTCGGGCTTACCTGTGACAAATGCGTCGATTGTATCGCGAAACAGGGGGATGTCGCGGGCCAGCCCGATCATCGTCGCGTCCACCAGCTCCACACCCTGAGGGTTCAGTTTGACGAGATGCTGCGCGGCATCCATTGCCTGATGGAAGGTCGGAAAGTGGCACACGCCCAACACCTTTTCCGATAGGATCGGCCAGAGCTTGAGTTCAATCGCCGTGGAATAGGCCAGCGTTCCTTCCGAGCCCACCAGCAGATGGGCCAGGTTGATGGGAGTGTCCCCCGGCACCAGCGCATCGATGTTGTAGCCGCCCACACGGCGCAACACATCCGGGAACCGCGCATTGATCTCAGCTGCCTCGCGCGCGCCAAGCGCTAACAGATCGTCTTGCAGCGCCGTGAAATTGGCAGAGGTGTTGGGGGCAATTGGCCCAAATCGGTGCTGGCTGCCGTCCGCCAGTAATGCCTCAATCGAAAGGACATTGTCGCGCATCATACCGTAGCGCAGTGATTTTCCCCCGCAGGAATTGTTCCCGGTCATTCCGCCAATGGTCGCCCGCGACGCGGTAGACACATCCACAGGAAACCACAGGCCATGCGGTTTTAGTGCGCGGTTCAAGTCATCAAGGACAATGCCGGGGCGCACCACACAGCGCATACCATCCACATCAAGTTCCAGAATGTCATTGAAATACTGTGTGTTATCCAGCACCAATGCGGAGTTTACCGTCTGACCACACTGCGATGTCCCACCACCTCGCGCCAATAGGGGAATGCGGTGTTCGTTTGCGATGTCGATTGCAGCGCGGATGTCGTCTTCGGATTTCGGGCACAGCACGCCCAGGGGCATCATCTGGTAGAGCGAGGCATCGGTGGCGTAGCGCCCGCGCGAAAAGCGGTCAAACATGACGTCGCCTTCGACACGTTTTTTCAGGGCGTCACAGAGTTGCCGCATGGTCAGTCCGATCTGTTCAGGCCGTCTCTTTCGGTTGACCTAGTTCTGAATGTAAGATTGCGATGCCACAACATAATTCAATGCTGCTGGCCGCAGGCACTGCAGCCGCCGACCAGCAGACGTATCCAGAGCCAAAGGCCGCCAGCCAAAGGGATTCTATTTGCATCAACAAGATCGGAAAAGCCCCTTAACATCAAAATCTTTGGCAACGTAATCGCGCATGTGAGCCGTGAATGCAGCGAGCAATGGGCTTTTGAGTCGATTTGTCGGCGAAACCACACCTACAGAAACGGATGCAAGCGTGAGTTGCACAGGTCGCTCGGTCAACCTGCTGTTCTCATCCGAGTGACGGAGCGCATACCTCGGTAACACTGTCAAAAAGTCGGTGTGGCGCAGCATTTCCAATATGGCTCCGGCGGATCCACCTTGAAACGAAATTCTCAGATTTCTGACACCAATATATGTCAGCGCCGCAGCCATGTCTGCCTGTAACTGACTCTCGTCTGCGTGACTGACCCAAATGGCTTTCTCAGCCTTCCTGAGAAATACAGTTGCCAAGAGATCCTAGAAGGTAAAGGGATGATCCCAAATGGATTTCAATGTGGACATTGGTCTATCCCCGAAGGGTCGTCATTGTTGCGTCGTAGTGCAGCACTTCCGTCGCTGTTAATCTGCAAGAGAGGCAAAATACTCTTTCCAGCTTTGGTGGGGTCGGCCCATGACCGCCTCGAATTCACCGGAACGGTCATATGTGCCTTTGCTGATGCCATCGTAAATTCCGCCAATGATCGGGCCGATGAAGTCGCCGAGCTCTGCGGTGCGATCCGCGACAAACTCTGCCGATGACATCGCGCGATAGGTTAGTTGAGTGCCAAAGGCCGTGTTCAGGCAACCGGCCAATTGCTCTTGGGTGATGGGTGTTCCATTGAGGTCGACGGTCTGGCCGTTCAAATCTTCCCGCGTCAGCAAAGCGGTATAGGCGTGGGCCAGTTCGGACCGGGTCGTATAACCACACTTACCGTCCCCCGCGCTGTTGGCGATCTCGCCCTTGGCGCGGTAGCTGTCGATATACTCCACATCCGGTTCGATATAGATGCCGTTGCGCCCGATGGCCCAGTCCAGTCCGCTGGCGCGGATGTCGTCTTCGGTCTGGCGATTGCTTTGGACAACCGGCGAAAAGTCTGTCCCGTCTTCGGGCCCTTGGATGCTGGTGTAAACGATCTTGCGCACACCGGCGGATTTGGCAGCTTCAATCACATTGCGATGCTGCTGAATGCGGTCTTCGGGCGGGGCCATGCCGGATACGACGACCAACGCATCCACGTCGTCCAATGACGCCCGAAGGTCTTCGGGCCTGTCGTAGTCACCGGGACGGACGTCGATGCCCAGATCCCCGACGCGGGCCGGTGTGCGGGCCAGACCCACGACATTTTCCGCGCCGACCTTGTCGATAAGCTTCAAGGCGATTTCCCGGCCCAAGTGTCCGGAAACGGCTGTGACGGCATAAATCATGGCGAAGTCCTCATCTGTTTTGCGGGTGCCAGCGCGATGTCGCGCTGGCACGTTATGGGGTTTGGTTATTGACCGGACAGCTGACCCAGTGCGCCTGCCCAATCTTCAACATGGTAGGAGCGAACGATCACGCCGTCTTCAAGCTCGTGGATGTCGATTGTCAGGATGTCGAAACTGCGGCCTTCACCGTCCATGCCAAAGAACGGGGCGACGGGTGTGCCAGTGGCGCGGCTGCGAACGGTGACGAAGTTGCCGTCCTGGTGCATCGCTTGAACGTCCCAGTCGAGATCAGGGATCAGTTGGGCGAAGCCACCCATCTGGCCAAGGAATTCTTCGCGGGTTTCGTCTTGACCGGAATAGTTGCCGATGCTGACCCAGTCTTCTGACGTAACGGTCTGGAATGCGGCAGCGATTTCGGTCGAACCGGGATTGCTGAGCAGATCGTAGAAGACCTGAACGGCGGCTGTGTCATCAGCCATGGCGCCAGTGGTCAGTGTGGAAAGTGCGAGGGATACGGCGATTGTTTTATATGTCATGGTAATCTCCATAATTGGGTCTAG